>DAORJJ010000144.1:0-13202 GCA_035439005.1 Polyangiaceae bacterium
GCTCAGCTACGGCGCTGGGGCCTCCGGCGTGCCACCGTGCGAAAGTAGGGCTAGACATGGAACCGACAGCGAAGCGAGAGGGCGATCGCGTGATGACGCTCGAGGGCAACGAGGCGGTCGCCGACCTCGCCTACCGCGTGAGCGAGGTCTGCGCGATCTACCCGATCACGCCCTCGTCGACGATGGCCGAGCTCGCCGATCAGTGGTCGTCGGAGGGCCGCCCGAACGTGTGGGGCAACGTCCCGACCGTGGTGGAGATGCAGAGCGAGGGCGGCGCGGCGGGCGCGGTCCACGGCGCGCTGCAGACCGGCGCGCTCACGACGACCTTCACGGCGTCGCAGGGGCTCCTCTTGATGATCCCCAACATGTACAAGATCGCCGGCGAGCTCACGCCGGCGGTGTTCCACGTGGCCGCGCGCTCGATCGCCGCGCAGGCGCTCTCGATCTTCGGCGATCACTCCGACGTGGCCGCCGTGCGCGCCACCGGGTTCGCCCAGCTCGCCTCGGCGTCGGTCCAGGAGGCCCACGACCT
Organism: Polyangiaceae bacterium; assembly: GCA_035439005.1. Classification (GTDB taxonomy): domain Bacteria; phylum Myxococcota_A; class Polyangia; order Polyangiales; family Polyangiaceae; genus JAAFHV01. The sequence continues at coordinate 533 of DAORJJ010000144.1, forward strand.
CGCGCTCGTCGCCACGGCCGCCAGCCTCCGGTCGCGCGTCCCGTTCGTCCATTTCTTCGACGGCTTCCGCACCTCGCACGAGGTGAACAAACTCGTCCGGATCTCCGACGACGACGTGCGCGCCCTGATCGATCCCGAGCTCGTGCGGGCGCACCGCGAGCGGGGGCTCTCCCCCGACCGGCCGTGCGTGAGGGGCACTGCGCAGAACCCCGACGTGTTCTTCCAGGCGCGCGAGACGGTGAATCCCTTCTACACGCGACTGCCTACGATCGTGGCGGAGACCATGGAGGCGCTCGCCACGCTCACGGGGCGCCGATACCGACTCTTCGACTACCACGGACACCCAGAGGCCGAGCGCGTGGTGGTCGTCATGGCCTCCGCCGGCGAGACGCTGCGCGAGACCGTGGCCTTCCTCGAGGCGCGCGGCGAGCGCGTCGGGGTGATCCAGGTCCGGCTCTGCCTCCCCTTCTCGGCCGAGCACTTCCTCGCAGTGCTGCCGCCCACCGTCCGCGCGATCGCGGTGCTCGATCGCACGAAGGCGCCCGGCGCGACGGGCGAGCCGCTCTACGGCGACGTCGTCACGACGCTCATGGAGGCCCGCGCGGGCGGCCGGCTGCCCACGCCGGAGCTCCCGGTGATCATCGGCGGCCGCTACGGCCTCTCATCGAAGGAGCTCACGCCGGCGATGGCCAAGGCCGTCCTGGACGAGCTCGCGCGCCCGAACCCCAAGAACCACTTCACGCTCGGCATCCACGACGACGTGGGCCACACGAGCCTCGCGTTCGACGAGACCTTCGATCTCGAGGCGGACGACGTCGTGCGGGCCATCTTCTACGGGCTCGGCGCCGACGGCACGGTCGGGGCGAACAAGAACAGCATCAAGATCATCGGCGAGTCGACGCCCCTCCACGCCCAGGGGTACTTCGTCTATGACTCGAAGAAGTCGGGCTCTCGAACTGTGTCGCACCTGCGCTTCGGCCCGAACCCGATCCGCGCGCCGTACCTCATTCGCTCGCCGAGCTTCGTCGCCTGCCATCACTGGGACTTCGCCCTGCGCCTCGATCTGCTCGCGAACGCGCGGCGGGGCGCGACGCTCCTCCTGAACTGCCCCCACGGACCCGACGAGGTGTGGGCGAAGCTCCCGCGGCGGACCCGTGAGCAGATCCTCGAGCAGCAGATCGAGCTCTACGTGATCGACGCCTCCGCGGTGGCCCGCGAGGCCGGCATGGGCGCCCACACGAACACCATCATGATGACCTGCTTCTTCGCGCTCGCGCGGGTGCTGCCACGCGACGAGGCCATCGAGAAGATCAAGGCGGCGATCGCCAAGAGCTACGGGAAGAAGGGCGAGGAGTCGGTCCGCAAGAACTCGGCCGCCGTGGACCGCACCCTCGAGCGCCTCTCGCGCGTCACCCTCCCCAAGACCGCCGAGCTCGAGACCCGCGAGGTCGTGCGCCTCCCCGTCGTGTCCGAGCGCGCCCCCGCGTTCGTCCGCGAGATCACCGCGCGCATGATGGCTGGGGAGGGCGACGCGCTCCCCGTCTCGGCGCTGCCGATTGACGGCACGTACCCCTCCGGGACGTCCCGCTGGGAGAAGCGGAACGTCTCCGAGTCGGTCCCCGCGTGGGAGCCGGATCTCTGCATCCAGTGCGGCAACTGCGCGTTCGTCTGCCCCCACAGCGTGATCCGCGCCAAGTTTTATCCGGAGTCCCACCTCGAGGGCGCGCCGCCTGGATGGAAGTCGGCGCCGATCTCGGCGCGCGGCTTCCCGGAGACGCGCTACACGCTCGAGATCTACGTGGAGGACTGCACGGGCTGCAACCTGTGCGTCGAGGTGTGCCCGGCCCGCAGCCTCACGCGGAGCGGCGTCCGCGCCATCAACATGACCGAGAAGGCGCCGCTGCTCGAGGCCGCGCGCGCGAACCTCGAGCACTTCGAGGCGATCCCCACGAACGACCGCGCCCAGGTCGACTTCTCCTCGGTGCGCGGCGCCCAGTTCCTCGAGCCGCTCTTCGAGTTCTCGGGCGCGTGCGCCGGCTGCGGCGAGACCCCGTACCTGAAGCTCCTCTCGCAGCTCTTCGGCGATCGCCTGCTCGTCGCGAACGCCACCGGGTGCTCGTCGATCTACGGCGGCAACCTGCCCACGACCCCGTGGAGCAAGAACGCCGAGGGGCGCGGGCCCGCCTGGTCGAACTCGCTCTTCGAGGACAACGCGGAGTTCGGGCTCGGCTTTCAGGTCGCCGGCGAGAGCCACCTCGCGACCGCGACCACGCTGCTCCGCGAGCACGCCGAGATCGTAGGCCCCGCGCTCGTGTCGGAGCTCCTCTCGGCCTCGCAGCTGACCGAGTCGGAGCTCGGGGCGCAGCGCGTCCGCGTGGCGAAGGCGAAGGCCAAGCTCCTCGCGCTCGGCACCGAGCGCTCGAAAGATCTCCTCTCGGTCATCGAGCACCTCGTCCGACGCACCGTGTGGATCGTGGGCGGCGACGGCTGGGCCTACGACATCGGCTCGGCGGGCGTCGACCACGTGCTCGCGAGCGGGCGCAACGTGAACGTCCTCGTCCTCGACACCGAGGTCTACTCGAACACGGGCGGCCAGATGTCCAAGGCGACGCCGCTCGGCGCGATCGCCAAGTTTGCCGCGGCGGGCAAGCAGGCGGTCAAGAAGGACATGGCCCTCCAGGCGATCTCGTACGGGAACGTCTACGTGGCGCGCGTCGCGATGGGCGCGAACGCGCAGCAGACCCTCCTCGCGCTCCGTGAGGCCGAGGCCTACCCGGGGCCGTCGCTCGTCCTCGCGTACAGCCACTGCATCGCGCACGGCATCGACATGACCCAGGGGCTCCACCAGCAGGAGCTCGCCGTCCGGAGCGGTCACTGGCCCCTCCTCCGCTACAACCCTGCGCTCCGGGACACCGAGCGGAACCCCTTCGTCCTCGACTCCCCCCGGCCCACGATCGCGCTCCGGGACTACGCGCTGAACGAGCTCCGCTACAAGATGCTCGCGCGCGCCCACCCCGAGGAGAGCGCGCGGCTCATGGCGCTCGCCCAAGAGGTCGTGAGCCTCAAGTGGGACACCTACGAGGAGATGGCGAGCCGGAGCGGGAGCCGCTTCCACCCAGACGCCCGCAGCAGCAGCAGCAGCAACACGAGGGACGCATGATGAAGCTCGAGACGCGCTACATGGGGCTCTCCCTCCGCCACCCGGTCGTGGCTTCGGCCTCTCCCCTCTCCAGCACCCTCGACGGGATCAAGCGGCTCGAGGACGGCGGCGTCTCCGCCATCGTGACCTTCTCGATCTTCGAGGAGCAGATTCGCCACGAGGAGGCGGCGTTCGCGCGCGCGCTCGGCGTGGGCCTCGCGAGCTTCGCCGAGTCCTCGAGCTATCTCCCGGAGGTCGCCGGTCTCGACGATCCCGACGTGGGCGCAGATGGCTACCTCGAGCTCCTCCGGCGGGCCCGCGAGGCCGTGGACATCCCCGTCATCGCGAGCCTCAACTGCGTCACCCCCGAGGGGTGGGTCGACTACGCGAAGCGCATGGAGCAGGCCGGGGCGAGCGCGCTCGAGCTCAACATCTACGCGATCGAGGCGGATCTTTCGGTGTCCGGCGCGGCGGTCGAGCAGCGCTATTTGGATATCCTCCGCGCCGTCAAGGGGGCCGTCTCGGTGCCAGTCGCGCTCAAGCTGAGCCCCTTCTTCAGCGCGATGGGGAACATGGCCCGACGGCTCGACGAGGCCGGCGCCGACGCGCTCGTCCTCTTCAACCGCTTCTACCAGCCCGACGTCGACATCGACCACCTCGAGCTCCTCCCGACTCGGCACCTCGGGACCCCCGATGAGGTCCGCCTGCCGCTCCTCTGGATCGCGCTCCTCTACGGGCGCGTCCGGGCCTCGCTCGGGGCCACGCGCGGCGTGGACGGGCCCGCGGAGGTCATCAAGTACCTGCTCGCCGGCGCCGACGCCGTCCTCGTCGCGTCGTCGCTGATCCGACACGGCCCCGCCCACGCGCGGACGCTCGTGGACGGGCTCGCCCGGTGGATGGAGACGCGCGGCTTCACGAGCGTGGACGAGGCGCGGGGCGTGATGAGCCACGGAAAGGTGGCCGATCCCTCGGCCTTCGAGCGCGCGAACTACCTGCGGGTCATGCGCGCGAGGGGAGAGCGGCGCTGACGGGCCGACGGGCCGGAGCTCAGCCCGCGCGCGCCCGCCGTCGCCCACGCGCCAGCTCGGCGTGGACGTCCTCGAGGTACTCGTCGAAGTCGACCTGCATGGTGTGCCGCTTGGAAGGCACGTATCGCGCGCGCAGCTCAGCCCGCTCGCGCGCGATGTCGGCCTCCATCGCGCGCCGGTCGGGCAGCGCGGCGCCGCCCGCGAGCACCTCCGCGAGCCACAGCCCCTGGGCCTCGGCGAGCGGCATGATCGCGCCGAGCGGCTGGAGCAGCCCCGCGAACGCGAGCCCCTCGTGCTCGGGGTGGAACACGCGCTTGTAGAGGGGGAGCTCGTTGTCTCTCGCCGAGACGAACGACTCGTCGAAGAACGGGAACGTGACCTTGTAGCCCGTGGCGTAGATCACGGCGTCGACGCGCTCACGCGAGCCGTCGACGAACACGACCTCGCCGCCGTCCAGGCGCTCGAGGTTCGGCTTCGGGGTGATCGCGCCATGGGCGAGGCGGTCGAGGATGCGGCTCGAGATCGTGGGGTGGGCCTCGCCGAGCTTGTGATCGGGCTTGGGGAGGCCGTAGCGCGTCACGTCGCCCACGGCCGCGCGCAGCGCGAGCCGGCCGAGGAACAAGCGGAGGCGACGCGGCACGCGCGTCGAGGTGAACACCTGGTCCAGCGGCACCCCGAAGAGGATCTTCGGCACCACATGCGCGCCGCGGCGCGCGGCGAGGAACACGCGCTCCGCGACCTGGGAGAGCTCGACCGCGATGTCCATCGCGCTGTTGCCCATGCCGAGCACGACGACCCGCTGGCCGGCGAAGGGCTCGGGCTCTTTGTAGTCGTGGGAGTGGAGCACGCGGCCGTCGAGCGCGCCCGGGAAGGGCGGCTCGGGCCAGAGCGGGTCCCAGTGGTGGCCGTTGGCCACGATCACCGCGTCGTAGCGCCGGGTCTCGCCGGTGGAGAGCCGCACGTCGTACGCGTACGGGCCGCGCTTCTCGACGCGCTCGACCGAGGTGTTGAACGTGATGGCGTCGCGGAGCCTGAACCGGTCGAGGTACGCCTCGAAATACGCGGCGATCGTGGTGTGGTGGGGGAAGTGCGGGGTCCCCGCCGGCATGGGGAAATCCGAGTATTCCATGCGCGCGCGCGAGGTGTTGATGTGCAGGCCCTTGTAGGCCGAGCTCATCCCGTTCTTGTTGCCGAACACCCAGTTTCCGCCCACGCGATCGCTCGCCTCGAAGGCGTCGAAGGGGACGCCGCGCTCGCGCAGGGCCTTCGCGACCGCGATGCCGGACGAGCCGGCGCCGATCAAGCACGCTCTCTTCACGCTGCGCTCCTCCGTCATGCCCCCCCCACGCGTCGCGCGGCGCGCGCCAGCGGGCGGGCGCCGCCAGTCTACCTCGGCCGCGGGGCCTCGGGCGAGCGCGGGCGGTGACAAGCGCGCCGCGGAGTGCCATGGTTCGGGCATGGAAGAGCGCGTGAGCGAGGGCGCGGTGGTGCTCTTCGACGGCGTGTGCAACCTCTGCAACGGCGCGGTCCAGTTCATCATCGATCGCGATCCGAAGGAGCGCCTGCGCTTCGCGTCGCTCCAGTCGGAGGCCGGGCGCGCCCTGCTCACGAAGCACGGCGTCGCGCTCCCCGAGGGCGAGCCCGACTCCATCGTCCTCGTCGCAGGCGGCCGGGCCCACGACGGCTCCGGCGCCGCCCTGCGCATCGCGGCGAGGCTCGCCTTCCCCTGGCCGCTGCTCGCGGGGCTGCTGGTCGTGCCGTGGTTCGTCCGCGACATCGTGTATTATCTGATCGCGCGGAACCGGTACCGCTGGTTCGGCAAGGCCGAGGAGTGCCGCGTGCCTACGCCCGAGCTGAAGAAGAGGTTTCTGTCATGAGCCTGGGCCGACGGTTCGTGGGAGTGGCGGCGAAGGCGCTCGATCGCGCCGTGGTCAGCGCGGTGCACCTGCGCGGCGCTCGCGCCCAGGCCGCGCGCCACGGGCTCTCCGCCGACAAGCGCCTCGGCGTGCTGGAGGCCGCCGCCGAGGCCTACGCCCCCGCGCTCGAGGGCGACGCCGCGGGCTTCTTCTCCCCGCCCGAGGCCGCGCCCGTCACGGAGGTGCGCGTGTCCGCCCTCCGCAGCCGACCGAGCGATCCCGACGCGGGCACCTTCGAGCTGTCGTGGCCGAGCGACGAGCCCGCCTGGCTCCCCGCGATGCGCGATCCCCTCCGGGCGCGCCGCGAGAACCTCACGGCGCGGGCGCGGCTGCTCTCCGGCGGCGCCGGCCGGCCCGCCGTCGTGTGCATCCACGGCTACCTCGGCGGCCACTACGCGATCGAGGCCCGCAAGTTCCCGGTCGACTGGTTCTTCTCCCACGGGCTCGACGTGGCGCTCCCGGTGCTCCCCCACCACGCGGTGCGCGGCGCCCGCGGCGGCGGCCCGCCCCCGTTCCCCAGCGCCGATCCGGCCCTCACGAACGAGGGGTTTCGCCAGGTCATCCGCGATTTGCGTGTACTCATCACGCACCTCCGCGCGCGCGGCGCGCCGTGGGTCGGCGTCGTGGGCACGAGCCTCGGCGGCTACACCACGGCGCTGCTCGCCACGCTCGAGCGCGACCTCGCCTTCGCCGTGCCGGTGGTGCCGCTCGCCTCGGTGGCCGACTTCGCGCGCGACCACGGCGAGCTCGGCGCGGGCGAGGGCGCGGCCACGCTGCACGCCGCGTTCGAGCGGGCGAACGCGGTCGTGAGCCCCTACGCGCGGCCCTCCCTCGTAGCGCCCGAGCGCGCGTTCGTCATCGGCGCCGACTACGACGCGATCACCGGCGTGGGCCACGCGGAGCGCATCGCGGGGCACCTCGACGCCCGCCTCGACGTGTGCGGGGGCGGCCACCTGCTCCAGCTCTGGCGCCCGCCCCTGAAGGAGGGCCTCGCCTCCATCCTCGGGCAGCTCCATGGCCAGCCCCGCTCACGCGCGCCGGCGCGGTGAACGCGCTGTGAGATTCCGTGCGGCCGGGCCTCGAAGGGGTCACAATAGTGCGCCGACGCCCGACCCCTGCGCCGCCGGCGACTCTTCTCCTTAAGGCCCCCGAGGACTCATGCCCCTTCCGCTCTCCGCCGCTCGCCTCGCGCGAGGCTCGCTCGCTCCTCGCCTCGTCTCGCGGCTCGCCCTCGGCGCGCGCCTCTCCCTCGGCGCGCTGGGCGTCGTCTGCGCCATCGCGAGCGCCTCGTGCCGAGACGACACGCGCGACACGCCGGACGACCCCACCCGCCGGGACGCGGGCGATCCCGACGGGGACAGCGGCGTCGTCGTCCCGCCGCCCAAGGTCGAGGCCCACGCGAGCAAGAACCCGCAGCCGAAGGTGACCGAGTGCGGCCGCCCCGCGTTCCCCTCGGCGGGCGGCGAGGTGTGCACGGTCACGAAGACGGGCACGGGGGTGGGCAACGTGGTGGTGCAAGGCACGGTCCTCGGCCCGGGCGAGACCTTCCACCGCGGCGAGGTGCTCCTCTCGGGCGGCAAGATCGCCTGCGTCGGGTGCGACTGCGCGGCGAGCCCTGCGTACGCGGACGCGTCAATCATCACGTGCCCCGACGGCGTCATCTCGCCGGGCCTCGTGAACCCGCACGAGCACCTCACGTATGCGAACAACGCGCCCGTGTCGCACGGGCAGACGCGCTACTTCCACCGCGCCGACTGGCAGGGGTCGCGCGGCGGCCCGCGCCTCGCCTACGCGAGCGGCGCGAACAACACGCTCCAGGCCTACGCCGAGCTCCGCTACCTCATGAGCGGCACGACCACGATCGCGGGCGGCGGCGGCGTGAGCGGCCTCGCCCGCAACGCCGACGACGAGGCGCACACGCTGGAAGGCATGCCTATCCAGATCGCCGACTCCGACGTCTTCCCGCTGCCGGGCAAGCTCCGCCCGACCGGGTGCGAGTACGACAGCGGACGCACCACGTCCGCGTCGGTCGATCAGCTCGGCAGCTACCTGCCGCACATCGGCGAGGGCATCGACCTCGAGGCGAAGAACGAGCTCGACTGCGCGGGCGAGGAGGGGCGCTACGATCTCCTCAAGCCGCAGACCGCGGTCATCCACGCGGTCGCGACGACCCCGAAGGAGGCCGCGCTCTTGCGGGGGTCGCAGTCGAGCGTCGTGTGGTCGCCGCGCTCGAACGTGGATCTCTACGGCGACACCGCGCCCATCGTGATGCTCGACATGGCCGGCGTGCCCATCGCGCTCGGCACCGACTGGGTCGTGTCGGGCTCCATGAACATGTCGCGCGAGCTGCGCTGCGCCGACGAGCTCAACCAGAAGTACTACGGCAAGCACTTCACCGACGCCGACATGTGGCGAATGGTCACGGAGAACGCCGCGGCGGCCGTCGGCGCCGGGACCGTGATCGGCGCGCTGAAGGTCGGCTACCTCGCCGATCTCGCGGTCTACGACGGCTCGAAGGCGAAGGACCACCGCGCCGTGCTCGAGGGCGGCGTGGAGGACGTGGCGCTCGTGCTCCGCGGCGGCAAGGCCATGTACGGGGACGAGGGCCTCTTCGCGCAGGGCCCGTTCGTGCCCGGCGGCGGCGACCGCTGCGCCGTGATGGCGGGCGGCGTGTGCGGCAAGCAGAAGCGGGCGTGCATCGACGCGGGCACGTCCACGACGCCGTACACCCTCGAGACGCTGCGGACCGCGGGCGAGGCGATCTACCCGCTCTTCTCGTGCAAGGACGCCCCGCCGAAGGGCGAGCCGAGCTGCGTGCCCTTCCGCAGCGCGTACCCCAACGGCATCACCGCCGAGGACAAAGACGGCGACGGCGTCCCCGACATCTCCGACAACTGCGCCGACGTGTTCAACCCGGTGCGGCCGCTCGACCCCGACGCGGTGCAGGCCGACGCCGACAAGGACGGCGTGGGCGACGCCTGCGACGTCTGCCCCAACGACCCCACGCAGAAGTGCGAGCAGCTCGTCGCGGGCGACATCGACGGCGACGGCGTGCCCAACGCCCTCGACAACTGCCCGCGCCTCGCGAACCCGGGCCAAGAAGACGCCGACAAGGACGGCCGCGGCGACGCGTGCGACGGCTGCTCCGACGCGAACCCCGGCGCCGTCCCGTGCGCGAGCACCATCGTCGACGTGCGAAACCCGGCGCTGGTGAAGCACCCCAAGGTGGGCACCATCGTCTCGCTGGTCGGCGGCAGGGTCATCGCCAAGAAGACGAGCGATCGCCTGTGGATACAAGAGGCGAACCCGACGCCCGTGCCGTTCTCGGGCATCACCCTGCTCACAGACTCGTTCGCCACCGGTGTCTCGGTGGGCAACGAGGTCACCGTCACCGGGGTGTACAGCGAGGTGTTCGGCATCAGCACGATCACGGTCGCCGCTCTGCAGACCACGGGCACGCAGACCACGCTCCCGTTCAGCCCCGTCGTGGTCACCGCCGCCGAGTACGGCAACATGGCGGCGTCCGCCGAGGGGCTCGAGAACATGCTCCTGCAGCTCGACAACGTCACCATCCTGAACGACAACCCCGACTCGGGGCCGTTCTACGAGCTCGTCGTGACAGGCAACCTGCGCATCGACGACGAGATCTACTCGCGCTACGGAGTGGGCACTTCGACCGCGCCGCCGCCCCAGCCCATCCCCGGCTTCCTGAACGGTCAGGTGCTCACGAAGGTGGTCGGCGTCGGCGGCTTCTCCTTCTCGAACCGCAAGATCTACCCGCGCGGCACCGCCGACATCGTCAAGCCCTGAGGCGCCTCGGCCACGCGTCGGCGACCTCGGCCGGCGCCTGAGCGGGGCGCCGTCGGACTCACGCCTCGGCGAGCTCGACGAGCACCGGCGCGTGGTCGCTCGGCTGCTTGCCCTTGCGCTCGGCGCGGTCGATCCACGCCGCCGTGAGGCGCGGCACGAGATCGCGAGTCACCAGCACGTGGTCGATACGCAGGCCGCGGTTCTTGGGGAAGCCGAGCATGCGGTAGTCCCACCACGAGAAGGCCTTCTCGTCCGGGTGGAGCGCGCGGAAGCTGTCCACGAGGCCGAGGTCGAGCAGCGCCTGGAACGCCGCGCGCTCGGGGGCCGAGCACAGCGTCGAGCCCGCCCACGCGGCGGGATCGTGCACGTCGAGATCGGTCGGCGCGACGTTGTAGTCCCCGAGCAGCAGCGCGGGCCCCTCGCGCCCTTCTGTCAGGCGGGGGGCGAGCCACCGCGTGAGGCGGTCGAACCAGGCGAGTTTGTACGCGTACTTGTCCGACGACAGCGACTCGCCGTTCGGCATGTACGCGCACATCACGCGGACGCCGCCGGTCGTCGCCGCGATGAAGCGCGCCTGCGGATCGTCGGCCCCGTCGCCGAAGCCACGCTCGACGTCCGTGAGCTCGTGCTTCGACAGGATCGCCACGCCGTTGTAGGTCTTCTGCCCGTACACGGCGGCCTTGTACCCGAGGGCCGCGAGCGGGAGGTGGGGGAATTTCTCCTCCTCGAGCTTGAGCTCCTGAAGGCAGAGCACGTCCGGCGACTCCTTCGCGAGCCACGCGAGCACGCGGGCCTCGCGCGCCCGGAGGCTGTTCACGTTGTAGCTCGCGATCTTCATGGCGCTCCTCTGGCAGACGAACGTGACGCTCGGCCAGCCTCAGCCGCTCGCCGGCTCGGGCTCCTTCTTCCCACGCCGGCGCTCGAGCGCGCTGCGGGTGAGGGCCAGAAACTCATTGGCCTGCGTGCGGGCGAGGAGCAGCGCCCCGGCCGCGTACGCCACCGCGCCGACCACCATCTGGATGGCGAGGCTGAGGACGACAAAGGGCTTCTGGTCCGGCAGCACGAGCAAGAGGCCGCGGCGCGTGGCCTCCACGGCCGCGACCATCGGCACGCACGCGAGGAGCGGCGGCAGGAGCCGCTTGAAGAAGGCGGTGTAGGGGATGTTGTCGCCGCGCGACATGATGTACCAGGCGAGCGACAGCTCCATGAGGAAGGCGAGGCCGACGCCGAAGCACGACCAGAGCGGCCCGAAGCGCGAGAACGCGTAGATGCACGTGATGACCGCGACGAGCTTGAACGCCTCGAGCTGGGTGATGCGGATCGTGCGGTCGGTGGCCTGCAGATACGAGTGCGCCTTCGAGCACAGCGGGCGGGTGATGCTCATCACGCACAGCACCATCAGCATGTTCCCGATACCGAACCAGTTCGAGCGCATGAGGCGCTCGGCGGTGAGCGCCACCGCGCCGAAGCCCACGGCCACGGGGAAGATGACCAGCGCGATGATACCCGTGACACGCACGATGGCGGTCTTCCGATCCTCCGGGGTCATGCGCGCGAACGACGGCAGGAGCACCTCGGCGATCTGCTCGCCGATCTGCTCGGCGGGGACGTCGGCCAGGTTGTAGGCGAGGGTGTACCGGCCCATGATGTCCGCGCCGAAGAGGCGCTTCATCAAGAGGTTGTCGAAGCGGGTGTTGGCAAAAGCGAACGCCTGGCTCACGCCGAGCGGCAGGCCGAAGCGCAAGATGCGCTTGTACACGTCCATGCGGAGCTTCGTGGGGGTGAGCCACGTCTCGCGCGGGACGAAGCGCCACGTGATGAAGAGCCGCACCACGCCGCGCGCGATGTTGCCGTAGAGGATCGACATGCCGCCGAAGCCAAGGACCGCGAGGCCGACGCTGGTGATCGAATACGTGAGCTCCGAGAGCGAGCGAGCCACCGCCACGCGGGGGAAATCGAGCTCGCGAATGAGGACCCGCTCGGGCACGAAATAGAGGCGCTCGAAGGCGACCGCGACCACCATCCACGGCAGGTAGTGCATGAGCGTCGGCGAGTGGAACCAATGCCCGAGCGGAATCCCTAGCGCGAGGATGACGGCGAAGGCCACGACGCCGAGACCGAGGTGGAGCACGGTGACGTGGAACACCGTGTCGGGCCCTTCGTCGGGCTTCGCCACGAGGTACTGGCCATAACCGAGGAGCGTGAACTGGTTCGCCGTAAAGCAGAGAATGACCGCGAGCTGGACCTCACCGATGGCCGCCGGATCGAGGAAGTAGGTGATGCCGAGCGAGCCGACGATGCCGAGCACGCGCGCGAGGAGGCCGGCGGCGATCGTCCAGCCGGCGGCGCGCACGGCCTTGTCGCGCAGGTTGCGCTTGGCCTCGTTGGTGGCCGCGGTCGTCGACGGCGGAGCGGACTCGGCGCGCTCGCCCGCGTCGCCGGCCGGCTCGGTCGCCTCGCCGGCCCCTTGGCTCCCCGACGCCGGGGCGCCCTCGTCGCTTCCGCGTTCGCTCACGCGCCGACTCTACCAGCCTCGCTCGCCGCGTGTCCGCTTTCCCCGGCCGGGACGCGGCACAAACAAAAAGAGACCGCGACGACCTCCGGGGAGATCGTCGCGTACCTTCCGCGAAGCGCGGGGACTACTTGGTCATCTTGAGCAGGCCCGCCGCGGGCGGGGTCGCCGACGCCGCGGGGGCGGCCGGCGCGCTCGTGGAGCACGGTCGGGTACGAGAGCCCGACCAGCTCGCCGAGGATGCGCACCTCGCGCTGCGAGAGGC
>DAORJJ010000145.1:0-1507 GCA_035439005.1 Polyangiaceae bacterium
CAGTCGCGGCAGGTCGCGCAGCTCGCGCCGCACCCGCAGGCCGCGGGGGCCGCGCAGGCGCCCGCGTCGTCGCACGGCTCGGCGCACCGCGGGACCGCCGCTTGGAACACGCAGCGCGCCGTCCCTCCGCAGTCCGTGACCTCGCACGCGTTCGCGACGCCCGGGGCGCACGCGGCCGCGCACGCCGCGATGTCGGCGAAGTTGTTCGCGTTTCCGCCGCAGCCTCCGTACACGAAGGGCTCGCAGCGGCCCACGCTCGCGTTGAACCAGAACCGCGGGATGGCCGCCTCGCACGGACCGACCACCTTCGGGAGGCCGCACGCGCCTGCGTCGGCGGCTGCGTCGAGCGAGGCGTCGGGCGAGGCGTCGGGGACCGAGGCGTCGGGGACCGAGGCGTCGGGGACCGAAGCGTCGGGCGCGGGGGCGGCGTCGCTCGGCGCGGGAGCGGCGTCACCCGCGCCGCCGTCGGACGACTCCACGAAGCCCTCGCAGCCAGGCGCCGCCGCCGCGAACAGCGAGAGCCCCAGGCCGAGGAGGAGGAGCGGGCGTTTCATGGAGTGAGTATCGGCCGTTCCTGGCGGTCGTCAACCGCCGGACCGCGCCCCGCGCCGTCCTCCTCGGCCCCGCGCGCGCCGTCCTCCTCGGCCGCGCGCGTCGCCGCGCCCGACGCCGCGCCGTCGAGGAGGCGGCGGAGGCCCACGAACGCCAGCACGCCGAGCCAAGGCGCCCCGAGGTAGAAGGCGTGCAGCGCCCGTGTGCCGTGCACGAGGTCGAGCGCCAGCGCGGCCCGCCCCGGGTGCCCCACCTCGCGGATCTCGAGGACGGCGTACCCAAGATACTCCACGACGCCCAGCGCGGCCCCGTACCCGGCCGCCGTCACCGCGAGCGCCTTGAGGCGAGAGCCGAGGCGCGCCTCGAAGAAGGCATACCCTTCGGCGACGGCGACGAGGCCAAGAGTCCAAAGAAGGAATGCCCACCAGGAGAGCCCTGGCGAGTTGAAGAAGGGGCGGCTGTAGCGGTAGCCGTAGTGGCCGACCCACTCGAAGGCGATCGCGACCGCCGCGAGGAAGGCCGCGCCGTGCCGGGCGACGCGCGCGCGCGCTGGCCGGGTGAGCGCCGCCGAGCGCCGCGCGAGCCGGGCGGCCACGAGTCCGCCGAGCGCGCCCACGACCACGTCGGTCACCTGGTCTTTCAGGGTCTCCGGCCGGAAGGCGTGGAACGCGACGTAGATGAACGCGAGCTCGAGGAGCTCGTACGCCACGAGCGCGGCCACGAGCCACGCCCAGGGGCGCCGCGCGCGCAGCGCGAGGACCACGAGCATGACGAAGAAGCCCGAGTAGAGGTGCGCGAGCGACCAGAGGTCGAAGAAGAAGAACGGCCCCTCGAGGAGCTTCGTGTAGAGCCACGAGGTGCGCGACAAGAGCTCGTTGCCTGCGTCGTTCATGGCGAGACCTCGCGTTCGGCTCGTGCTCGCCATCGACCTTCGTTCGCCCCTTCGGGGCTCACT
>DAORJJ010000145.1:1607-13146 GCA_035439005.1 Polyangiaceae bacterium
CTCGTGCTCGCCATCGACCTTCGTTCGCCCCTTCGGGGCTCAGTGCCGGTTCATGCGAGAGCTCGCGTTCGGCTCGTGCTCGCCATCGACCTTCGTTCGCCCCTTCGGGGCTCAGTGCCGGTTCATGGCGACGCGCCGGTTCATGGCGAGAGCTCGCGTTCGGCTCGTGCTCGCCATCGACCTTGGTTCGCCGGTTCATGGCGACGCTCCTCGCCGCCTCGCGAGCGCGGCGCGCGCCCGCGAGGCCGCGGCGAGCCCCGACGCGAGCGCGAGGGTGACGATCGCGTGCGCGGCGAGCGCGTACACGAACCCCAAGCCGAAGAGGGTCAGCGTCGCGACGAGCAGGAGCGCAGCGCCGAGGCACGCGGCCCACGCGAGCGCCCAAAGGCGCGTCCGCTCGGTCTCTTCGGTCTCCACGGCGTCGCGGGCGAAGGCCATGAAGAAGAGGCCAAACAAGAGGAGCAGCGTCGCCACTTCGAGCGTCACGTTCTTCTCGATGACCGCGAAGCTCTTCGACTCGAAGTAGCGCGCGTGCACCGCGAACACCCTCACGTCGAGGAGGTGGGGGCGAAAACCGCGCGCGAGCACCGCGTAGGCGAGCGCGCCCCCGGCCACCGCGAGCCCGAGCCCCGCCGGCCGGAGCGCGGCGGGCAGCCACGGGAGCGCGGCCGGGGGTCGCTGCGAGGTCGGCGAGCCCATGTCGGCGGGCTCAGTTCTTCGAGAGCACGTACGAGCTCATCGTGCTGCCGTCTTCGGCCACCACCTCCACGTGGACGATGCCGAACTTGTGATTGGCGCGAATCACGAACTTCTTGATTCCGGGGATGCGCGAGTCCTGCTCGATCGTCATGGTCTTGATGTCGAAGAAGCCATAGGGGAAGTCGTCCTTGTCCGACTTCGCGACCACGGTGCGCGTGATCACCACGCCGTCCGACTTGGAGACCTTGTAGGTGTCGCCGACGTTGCCCGCGTACTTCACGACCGTGTGCGGCTTCCCGTCCTTGTTGAAGAAGTCCTGCACGCCCTCCGTCGTGACGCGGAACTTCACGTCGGTGTCGATCGTGCCGTCGGCCTTCTTCGCCGACGCGGGGATGAGCGCGGCGTATTTGGCTATCCGCGGGTCCTTCGTGGGATCGGCCGTCACGTGGGCGGTGACGAGGCCGCCCTCGTTCTTCGTGATGGTCATCCGCGCGTTGAGGTCGACCGAGTCGGCCCCGATCTTCACCGTGCCGAGCGAGATCACGTTGCCGACCTGCGCCTCGGGGACGTTCGTGTCGCCGCCGAGCACGTCGAGAGGGATGTCCGCGGGCGTGGTCGAGCTCGAGCACGAGAGCGCCACCGCCACCGCCATGAGTCCACCCGCGAGCCTGCGACGCGTGAGCATGTCGTCCTCCTTCGTTGCCTGGCAGGACTGCAGGGGGCGTGCCGCTTCCGGCTGCGCGGAGTCGACGCGTTTTGCGAAGCGCCGCTCGCTCGAGGCGCGCAGAATCTGCGCGCGGGTGTCACACTTTGCGCCGCCTCGCTCAGCCCGGCGGACGCGGGAAAGGGCGGCTCGGGTACGGGCTCGACGGAGGCGACGAGGTGCAGCGGTGCGCGCAGCCGGGGATGCCGCAGGGGTACACGCAGGTGAGGCCTGGGGCGCACGTCTTGCCGTGTCCGCACTCGGCGCCCTCGCCGCCGGGGCCCGCGGCGGGGGCGGGGGAGGCGGGGGCGGAAGCGGCCGGGGAGGCGGGGGGGGAGGCGGTCGCGGTCGCGGTCGCGGTCGCGGAGGCGGGTGCGGAAGTGGAGGTGGAGGTGGAGG
Source organism: Polyangiaceae bacterium (assembly GCA_035439005.1). Lineage (GTDB taxonomy): Bacteria > Myxococcota_A > Polyangia > Polyangiales > Polyangiaceae > JAAFHV01. The sequence continues at coordinate 3,409 of DAORJJ010000145.1, forward strand.
CGGTGGCGGTCGGCGCGGTGGCGCTTGGAGCCCGCGCCTCGCCGCAAGCGACGAACGCGACGAGCGCGACCAGCGCGGCCAGCGCGCGGTGCCGTGGTGGAGAGGTCATGGGCCGACTGTGTCTCACGCGGGCCTGGTCGCCAAGTCCGCGCGCCGGCTACGCGGTGCGTTCACCGAAGATCGCGGTACCTACGCGCACGTACGTGGCGCCCTCGGCGATCGCGACGTCGAGGTCGTCGCTCATGCCCATGCTGAGCTCGGGGAGCGACGGGGTGGCGACGTTGCGCAGGGTGCGCAGCGTGGAGAACACGCGCCGCGCGGCCTCGCGATCGCCGGCGGGCGGCATGGTCATGAGCCCGCGGAGCGCGAGGCACGGCTCCGCGGCGACGCTCGCCGCGATGTCCGGGAGCTCCGCCGCCGCCATGCCGTGCTTCTGCGCTTCGCCGCCGAGGTTCACCTCGAGCAGCACCGCGAGGGGCGGGAGGTCGAGCGCGCGCCGGCGTCGCCCGAGCTCGCGCGCCACGCTGGCGGAGTCGACCGCGTGGACCACGGTGGCCCACCGCGCGACGACCTTCGCTTTGTTCGACTGGAGGTGCCCGATGAAGTGCCACTCGAGGTCGGGCAGGTCGGCGAGGGCCTCGGCCTTCTCGGCGAGCTCCTGGGCGTAGTTCTCGCCAAAGCGGCGCTGCCCGAGCGCGTAGGTCTCTCGGATCGCCTCGGTCGGGTGCCGCTTCGAGACGCACACGAGCTTCACCTCGCCCGCCGCGCGCCCGGCGGCGCGCTCGGCCTCGGCGATGCGCGCGAGCACCCCCTCGAGCCGGCTGGCGAGGGTCACGCGCGGCTCCGGGCGGGCGTGCGCGCGTGGGCGTGCCACACCATCACGTCGCTGTCCCGCGAGAGCGGACCGCCAAAGAAGTCGCCGAACACGCGGAGGCGCGAGAACCCGTTGTAGTGCAGGAGCCCCTCCCACTCCTGCGGGTAGTACTGCCGGTGCGCGAGCACCGTCGCGAACGGGGCGCGCGGCGGCTCGGGGAAGAACTGCATCGTGACGAGCAGCACCTGGGTCGCGGGATCGTAGTCGAAGAGCTCTTTGTAGCGGACCAGCCCCTCGGTCGGGTGGCGGAAGCGAGGCGCGCCGTACGGTCGCTCGGGATCGCGCGCGAGGTTCTCGGCGAGCGGAACCGACAGATCGACGACGAGCTCCCCGCCCGGGGCCAGGTGGAGTTTTACCGTGGTAAAAAATCGCTCGACGTCGTCCCGGGTGTAGAGGTGCAGCGCCGTGTTGAACGGGCAGAACACGCGCGCGAACCGCCTCCGCATGCGCACCGAGCGGATGTCGCCCTCGTGCACGCGCACGCGGGCGCGCACCTCGGGCGGCTCCTCCGCCAGGCGGGCGCGGAGATCGTCGAGCATGGGGCGCGAGTGGTCCACCGCGACCACCTCGACGCCGTGGCGCGCGAGCGGCAACGTGATGCGCCCGTTGCCCGCCCCGAGCTCGAGCACCGGGCCGCGGGCGCGTTTGCCTTGCTCCACGTAATAGCGGACGTCGGCGTCGCGGCCGGCGTACGTGTGGGTGTAGTACGTGGGGTCGGCGTAGTGAGCGAACGACCCGAGGCGCCGCAGCGCGGCGGCCGGATCGCTCGTGGTGGTGGGGGTCTTCGCGCGCGGCGCTCTGGCGGCGGGCGGCGAGACCGCTCGGCTCAAGGCTGGCCGGCGCGGGCCTTGGCGTCGATCCACTCGGAGACGACGTCGTTGCTCGAGCGGTCGTAGTGCACCTTGCCGGCCGCGATCTCGCGGAGCGCCGTGACGGCCGCCTTGTTCTTCGACGGGACGAGCGAGGGCTGACCCTTCATGAGCTGGCGCGTGCGGGTGGCCGCGAGCAGCACCAGGGCGAAGCGGTTCTCTTCACGCTCGAGGCAGTCTTCGACGGTGACACGCGCCATGGGGGTACATCCTTGCCGAACGGGGAGCCCCACCGGGCGGGGCAATAAAGACGGGGAACGTGCATTAGCCTTCCTTGCCCGAAACCGCAAGCGTGTGGCAGAAGGAGAGCCCCGACCCATGCCTTTTTCTGGTCCATGCGCGCGCCTCTTTCTCGTGCGCCACGGCGAGACCGACGACAACCACTCGGGGGTGTACCAGGGGCAGAGCGGCCGGGGCATCAACGCGCGCGGGCGCGTGCAGGCCGAGAAGCTCGCGCTGCGCCTCGCCGAGCTCGAGCCCGGCGTCGACCTGCACGCGCTCTACAGCTCCGACCTCGAGCGCGCGGTGGACACGGCGTCGGTGCTCTCGCAGGTGCTCGGGCTCGAGGTGCGCGTCGACGAGGGACTGCGCGAGGTGTACGTGGGCGCCTGGCAGGGCAAGACCGCGCGCGAGGTCGAGGCCCTGTACCCCGAGGAGCACGCCGCGTGGCGCGCGGGCCTCGACGTGGCGCGTGGGGGCGGCGAGACCTACGCGGAGCTCGCGGCCCGCATGAGCGAGGCGCTCGATCGCGCCATGCTCGCGGCCTCGCTGGCGGCGCAGGCCGCGGCGGGGCCCAGCGCGCGCTGCCACGTGATGGTGGTCTCGCACGGCGCCGCCATCAAGGCCTACGTGGCCGGCGTTCTGGGCCCTCGCGAGAGCATCGCCGAGACCATGCGGCGCCTCGGCCCGCTCGCGAACACGGCGGTCACGGTGCTCGAGCGCGAACCCGGCGGCGCCACCCGCCTCGTCTCGTGGAACGACGTCGCGCACCTCCGGGACGCGGTGCTGACCACGGCCAAGACCGCCGCCGCGCCCCCGCCCGCGCGCTCCTCACGGAGGCAGCTCCCGTGAGCGGCGCGACCCGCCGAGAGCTCGCCGAGCTGCTCCGCCTGGCCTGGCCCATCGCCGTGGCGCAGCTCGGCCTCATGCTGCTCGGCCTCGTCGACGTCGCGTTCCTCGGGCGCGTCTCGGTCGCCGACCTCGGGGGCGCGTCCATCGGGCGCTCGGTCGGCTTCGCGGCGATGGCCGTGTGCATCGGCATCGCGGGAGCGCTCGAGCCGCTCGCGTCGCAGGCCGTGGGCGCGGGCGAGCGCGGCCGGGCGTGGGGCGCGCTCACGCGCACGCTGGGCGCGCTCGGCCTCGTGTGGCTGCCTACCGTGCTGATCGCGTGGGCGATCACGCTCGCCCTGCCGGCCCTGGGCGTCGAGGCGGCGCTCGTCGCGCCGGCCCGCGCCTACCTCGTCGCGCAGGCGCCGAGCATGTTCCTCTTCCCCGCCTTCCTCGCCATCAAGTCGTTCCTCCAGGCGCACGGCGAGACGCGGCCCGCGCTCGTCGCGGCGGTGGTCGCCAACGTGGTCAACGTCGCCGCCTGCGCGCTGCTCGTGCAGGGCGACGCGGCGCTCCTCGCGGTCGGACTGCCGGCCCTCGGCCTCCCGCCGCGCGGCGCCTTCGGGGCCGGCGTGGCGAACGCGCTCGCCAACCTCGTGCTCGTGGCCGTCGTGCTCCGCGCCGCGCTCCGGCGCCGCGAGGCCTCCTCGGTGGGCGCTCCGACGCTCGCGCGGGTGTTCGGCTTGGGCGTGCCCATGGGGCTGCAACTTAGCGCAGAGATTGGCGTTTTTGCGGCCGTGGGCGTCGTCGCTGGCCTCCTGGGCGAGCACGCCGTGTCCGCCCACCAGATCGTCATCGGGCTCTCGAGCTTCACGTTCATGGGCGCGCAGGGCATCTCCAGCGCCACGAGCGTGCGCGTCGGCTACGCGGTGGGCGAGGGCAGGTCCGCGCGCCGGCCCGGCCTGCTCGGTCTCGCGGTAGGTGCAACCTACATGGGAGTCGCGAGCCTGGTGTTCTTCCTCGTGCCGGCGTTCCTCGTGGGGCTCTTCACGACGGACGCGCGCGTCATCGGCACCGCCGTCGCCCTCATGCGCGTGGCGATGCTCTTCCAGGTGTTCGACGGCGTGCAGAGCGTCGCGGCCGGGGCGCTGCGCGGCGCGGGCGACGTGAAGTTCCCGTTCTGGGCCAACGTGGGCGCGCACTGGGTGGTCGGGTGCCCGCTCGCGTTGCTCTTGTGCTTCCGCTTCGGGATGGGCGCGCCCGGGCTCTGGTGGGGGCTGTTCGCGGGCCTCGTCGTGGTCTCCGCCCTCCTCGCGCGTCGCTTCGTGGTGCTCTCGCGGGGGCGCATCGCGCGGGTGTAGCCTCGCCGCGCCCCAGCGCCCCCGGTCGCGACGCGAAAAAGAAGCGGGCCCCGCTCGCGCCCAGAGGCGGCGAGGGGGGCCCTGCGGGAGCCGCGCGTGCGCGGCGCTACTTGAGCTCGGCCTCGAGCTTCGAGAGCTCGCTGTCGAGGCTCGCCTCCGTGATGGTCTCCGAGTCCTCCTCGAAGTCCTCCTCGGTCGGCGTGTCGTCCTCGACGGCCGCGACGGCGGAGGGCGCCGCCGAGGGCGCCGCGCTGACCGCCGCGGTCGGCTCGGCCGAGGGCGTGGGCGGCGTGACCGTGGGGACGTCGGGGGCCTTCTTGTCGTCGCAGCCGGCGAGGGCCGCGACCGAGGCCACGCTGAGCGCGCCGAACAGGAGAGAGGCGAGCGAGAGCTTCGTCGAGCGCTTCATTTTGCACCTCCCGAGGCGGCCGGCGCGGCCTGACCCTTGAGCTCGTCCATCTTCTTCTGGTGGCGGGTCTTTTCCTTCTCCATCGCGGCGGCGGCGCGCTTCGCGATCGCGTCCTTCTTGCCCTCCTTGGCGAGGTGCTCGATGCGGCGGAGCCGAGACATGCGCCGCATGTGCGTGCGCATCTCCTCCTTCACGCCCGGCTTCTTCAGGATCTCGCCCCACTTCGCGCGCATCTCGGCGAGGTGCTCGTTGCGGCGCTTCTTGCGGGCCTCGCGGAGCTCCTCGGCGGCCTGCTTGACGTCCTTCTTCTCGTCGGCAACGGCGCCGGCGTCGCCGCCCTTGCGCGCCTCCTTCAGCTCCTTCTTCTCCTCCTTGAGCTTTTCTTTTGCTTCCTTGACCGGGCCTGCGGCGATCGCCGGTGGCGCCGCGGCCACCAGCGTCCCGAGCAGCACGGCCGCCCACCATAGAGAGCGAATCTTCATCGCCGGCATGCTCGCACTTCTTTCGGGAGTCGCCAAACTCCGTGTGAGCCCCGCCGGGCAGCGCTCGAGGTGAGGTCGGCGGACCTCACCCCGGGGCGCGCGCGGGGGGATCTCTGGAGCCCTCACTCCGCCCGGCGGAGCCCACGCTTCTCGAGGCGATCGAGCGTCTCGGCGTCGCCGCGGGCGCGGAGGCGCACTCCCTCTTCGCCGTAGTCTTCCTGCACGACCCGGGCGTGCTCGTGCAGCTCCGCGACCCGCGCCTGCTCGGCGTACGGCACCACGTACGCGCGCTCCTCGTCGCGCTCGTCGAAGAACGCGAGGATGTGTGCCCGCACCGCCTCGACGCCGGCCGGGTCGTGCGCGGAGACGAGCAGGGCCTCCGGGTACTCGCTCGCGAGGGCGCGCGTCGCGGCCTCGCTGAGGAGATCGGTCTTGTTGAGCACGATGCGCGTGGGCACGCTCGTCGCGCCGATCTCGGCGAGCACCTCGCGGGTCACCTCGAGCTGCGCGCGGAACGTGGGGTCGGAGGCGTCGACGACGTGGAGGAGCAGCGAGGCCTCGTGCGCCTCGTCGAGCGTCGACTTGAACGACGCCACGAGGTCGTGCGGGAGCTTCTTGATGAAGCCGACGGTGTCGGACACGAGCACGCGCGGCTTCACCTCGGGGTGGAGCGCGCGCACGGTCGTGTCGAGCGTGGCGAAGAGCTTGTCTTCCACGAGCACGTGGCTGCCCGTGAGCGCGCGCATGAGCGAGGATTTCCCGGCGTTCGTGTAGCCAACCAGCGCCACGCGGCGCGCGCTCTGGCGGTGGGCCCGGCGGTTGTCTTGGTCCTTCTGGACGAGCTCGAGCTCCTCCTTCAGCTCCGCGATGCGATCGCGGATCTTGCGGCGATCGAGCTCGAGGGCGGCCTCGCCCGCGCCCCGCCCGGCCTGCCGCTCCTTGCCCGTGGGCGACTCGCGCAGCCGCGGCGCGGTGTACGCGAGGCGGGCGATCTCCACCTGGAGCTTGGCCTCGCGGCTCTTCGCGTGGCGATGGAAGATCTCCACGATGACGCCGGTGCGATCGAGCACCTGGACGCCGGTGGCGCGCTCCAGGTTTCGCGCCTGGCTCGGCGTGATGTCGTGGTCGACCGCGACCAGCGCGAACGGGCTCTCCCGCTCTTCGTGGGCCTGCCGGTGCCCGTGCGGGGCGTCGTCGTCGTGCCCGTGGCCTCGCGCGTGGCGTGCGTGCGCCGGCTCGGAGGCGCCGTCGTGCCCCTCGCCCTCGCGCCGCATGCGCGCCTTGTCCTTCGTGCGCGGCACCGTCGTGCCGGTGTGCCCGGTGCCGCCGGTCGCCAAGGCGAGCTCCTGGAGGCGGCCCTCCCCGAGCACCGCGGCCGGCGACAGGTTGTCGCGCTTCTGCGTGACCACGAGGTCGGGCGCGTAGCCGAGCGTGGTCACGAGCCGCGCGAGCTCGTCGAGGCTCGCCTGGAAGGAGGTCGCGTCGGTGTCGGGGAGCTGCACCCCCACGAGCACCGCCCGCGGGCGCGTGTCGCTCTTTGCCGTTTCGTGCACGGCGCCTCGTTAGCAAATCTCGGGGGCGCGCGCCTACGTTCCGTGCGCCTCCGACCGCGCGGGCCGGCGAGCGAGCCGCTTCGCGATGCAGAAGGCCATCTCGAGCGCCTGCCGGTAGTTGAGCCGGGGATCGCACACGCTCGCGTAGTTGCGATCGAGGTCCTCCTCCCCCAGGCCGCCGCCGGTGCACTCGGTCACGTCCTCCCCCGTGAGCTCGAAATGCACCCCGCCGAGGTGCGCGCCCGCGGCCTCGAGCACGTCGAAGGTGGACTCGATCTCGCCGAGGATGTCGGCGAGGTCGCGGGTCTTCACACCCGCGGCCGTCGTGGTGGTGTTGCCGTGCATCGGGTCGCACACGAAGAGGACGCGGCGCCCCGCGCGGCGCACGGCTTCGGCGAGGGCAGGCAGGCGCGCCTCCACGCGCGCGGCGCCCATGCGCGTGATGAGCACGAGCTTGCCCGGGGTGTTGCCTGGGTCGAGGCGCTCGAGCAGGCGGAGCGTGTCGTCGGGCGTCGCCGTGGGGCCGAGCTTCACGCCGACGGTGTTCTGGACGCCGCGGAAGAACTCGACGTGCGCGCCGTCGAGGTCGCGCGTGCGATCGCCGATCCAGGGCAGGTGCGTGGTGAGGTCGTAGTGGCCCTCGCGCCGCGGCACTCGGCGCGTCTGCGCGGACTCGTAGCGGAGGTTCAGCCCCTCGTGGCTCGTGAAGAACTCGACCCGCGTGAGGTGGTCGACCGTGCGCTCGCCCAGCGCCTCCATGAAGCGGAGCGACTCGGCCAGCGCACGGGACGTGTGCGTGTATTCTGCACGAAGCTCGGGCGGCAGCCCGGCGCGCGCGAGGAAGGCGAGGTCCCACTGCTCGGGGTGGTGCATGTCGGCGAAGCCGCCCTCGACCAGCGAGCGCACGAAATTCAGCGTCATGGCGGCGTGCGAGTACGCCGCGAGCATCGCCCGCGGGTCGAGCCGGCGCGCCTCCTCGGTGAACTCGGCGCGGTTCACGAGGTCGCCGAAGTAGCTCGGCAGGCGCACGCCGTCGCGCACCTCCTCCGGCGAGGAGCGCGGCTTCGCGTACTGCCCCGCGAGGCGCCCCACGCGGATCACGGGGCGCTTGCCGCCGTGGACCAGCACGAGCGACATCTGCAGCAAGATCTTGAGCTTGTTCGCGATGATGCCGGGCTGGCAGTCGTCGAGGGTCTCGGCGCAGTCGCCCCCTTGGAGGAGGAAGCGCCGGTCCTCCTGCGCGTCGGCGACGAGGGCCTTCAGCCGCTCGACCTCCCAGGAGGTGACGAGCGGCGGCAGCGAGGAGAGCTTGCGGGTCACCGCGTCGACCTCGGCGCGCTCGCCGTGGAACGTGGGGTAGGGCGCGTCCTGGCCGAGCGGGCGCTCGCGCCACGAGTCGGGGGTCCACGCGAGTTGTTCCTGCCGCCCGGTCACGGGCAGGCTTCTAGCAGCCGGTCGCGCTGGCGCGAAGGTCGTCGCGCGGCGGAGACTTTGCTACGGTCGTGCGGTGCCGGAGGCTGAAGACCGCATCGCCGCGCCCGACTCCGCGAGCGACGCGCGCGAGGCGACGGTGGTCTTCCTGGTCGGCGCCGTCCAGTTCGTCAACATACTTGACTTCATGATGGTGAGCCCCCTCGGGCCCTTCATGTCGAAGGCCCTCTCGTTCCCCCAGTCGGACGCGGGGTGGGTCACCGGGAGCTACACCGCCGCGGCGGCCGCCTCGGGCTTCGCGGGCGCGTTCTTCCTCGACCGGTTCGAGCGCAAGCGCGCGCTCTTCGTCGCCCTCGTGGGGCTCGCCGCGGGCACCCTGGCGGGCGCCTTCGCGTGGAGCCTCCCCTCGCTGCTCGCCGCGCGCGTCCTGGCGGGGCTCTTCGGCGGCCCCGCGACGTCGATCGCGATGTCGATCATCGCCGACGTGGTGCCCGCGGCGCGCCGCGGCAAGGCGATGGGCAAGGTGATGGGCGCCTTCGCGGCGGCCTCCGTGCTCGGCGTGCCGTTCGGCCTCGAGCTCACCCAGCGGGTCTCGTGGCGGGCTCCGTTCGTCTTCACCGCGGCGCTCGGCGTCGCGGTCGCGGCCCTCGCGCTCGCGCGGCTGCCCACGCTGCGCGCCCACCTCGACGCGCCGCGGGAGCGCTCGATGTGGGGCGAGCTCCGCACCCTCGCGCGCGTCGAGATCCTCCTCTCGTACGCCATGACGTGGGTCGCCATGGGCGCGTCCTTCGTGCTCGTCCCCAACATCGCGGCGTACACGATGCTGAACCTCGGCTTCCCCGCCAAGCGCCTCGGCCTGCTCTACATGGCCGGCGGCGCGGTGAGCTTCGCGACCATGCGGGCGGTCGGTCCGCTCGTCGACCGGTTCGGCTCGGCGCGCGTGGGCACGGTGGGCACGCTGCTGCTCAGCGTGGTCGTGGTCCTCGGGTTCGTCTACGACCCGCCTGCGATCCCGGTCGTGGCCATCTTCATGGGGTTCATGTTCGCGATGAGCATCCGCAACCTCTCGTACAACACCCTCACGACCAAGGTCCCCGAGCCTTCCCAGCGCGCCGCGTTCATGAGCGTGCAGTCGGCCGTGCAGCACCTCGCGTCGGCGACGGGGGCCATCGTCTCCGCGATGATGCTCGCCGAGCGCCCCGACCGCTCGCTCGAGGGGATGAGCCGCGTCGCCCTTCTTTCTGTGGGGCTCGGGCTCTTCCTCCCTCCGATGCTGTTCGCCGTGGAGACTCGCGTGGGCCGCCGCGCCGCCGCGCGCGCGTCGCTCGCTCGCTAGCGCGCCAGGAGCCTAGACCCGCGACAGCTCTTCCAGAAGCTCGCGCTCGGAGACCAACCCCTTGCGCAGCAGCAGCGAGAGCAGCGCGGCCACGTAGGCCTCCCACCGCGGGTTCTCGCCCAGGATCTCGGGGGCGTCGGCGCCGTGCGTGCGCGCGCGCAGGGCGCTCACGATATCGCGGGCCGTGACCTTGCCCTCGTCCGCGCTCTTCGCGGAGGGGACGAGCACCGTCGTGCCGTCGAGGAGCGTCAGGGAAGAGCTCGTGCGGCGCCGCACGCCGCGTCCCGAGTCCGGCGCCGGCTCCACCTGCAGCTCCGGGGCGCTCGCGGTGGGCGGGCGCGGCGCGGCGGGCGCGGGCGGGGCCTGAGGCGGCTCG
>DAORJJ010000146.1:0-13122 GCA_035439005.1 Polyangiaceae bacterium
CGGTTTCTCTTCAGCGAGCGAGAGCGCGCGAACCTGGTCGTGCGGGTGCGGGTGCGCGTCGACGACCCAGCGCAGCGCCTCCACGCGGGGGTGCCGGCGTTCGTCGAGCTCGGGCCGTGACGCGCGCCGAGGCGGCCGACGCCCCCGCGGACACCATCATCCACACCGAACACCTCGCCCGCCGGTTCGGCGCGCTGATCGCGGTGCGCGACGTCTCGCTCGACGTCCGTCGCGGAGAGATCTTCGGCGTGCTCGGGCCGAACGGCGCCGGCAAGTCGACGACGATCCGCATGCTCTGCGGCATCCTCGATCCGACCGGAGGCGAGGGCACCGTCGTCGGGTTCGACATCGCGAGGGAGGCCGAGCGCATCAAGGAGCGCATCGGCTACATGACCCAGCGCTTCAGCCTCTACGAGGACCTCACGGTCAGCGAAAACCTGAGGTTTTACGCGGGCATCTACGGTGTTCCGCTCTTCAAGCGTCGCGCGCGCGTCGACGAGGTGCTCGGCCTCACCGGCCTCACCGCGCGCCGCTCGCAGCTCGCCGGGACGCTCTCGGGCGGCTGGAAGCAGCGCGTCGCGCTCGCGTGCGCCACCATCCACGCGCCGCAGCTCCTCTTCCTCGACGAGCCGACCGCCGGCGTCGACCCCGTGAGCCGCCGCGCGTTTTGGGACCAGATCCACCAGCTCTCGGCGGAGGGCACGACCGTGCTGCTGACCACGCACTACATGGACGAGGCCGAGCGCTGCCACCGGCTGTCGTTCATCTTCCGGGGCGCGCTGCTCGACGTCGGCACGCCGGCGGAGATCGTGGAGCGACGAGCGCTGCGCGTCGTCGAGATCGAGGTCGCGCGGGCGACCGAGGTGGCCGCGGCGCTGCGGCTGCGGCCGGAGGTCGAAGAGGTGGCGCACTACGGCCACGTGCTCCGCGTGGCCACGCGCGGCGGCGCCGATCCCGAGCAGGTCGCGCGCGAGGTCGTCGCGCGCGTGGGCGCCGAGCTCTTCGCGGCGCGGCCGGCGCGCGTCACCGTCGAGGACGCGTTCGTCGCCATGGTGCGGGCCGACGAGGCGAGCTCGACGCGCGCCGCGGAGGCCTCGTGAGCGGGCGGGCCCTCGTCATCGCGTGGAAGGAGCTGCTGCAGCTCCGACGCGATCGCCTCACCCTCGCGATGATGATCGTGCTGCCCGTCGCGCAGCTCCTCCTCTTTGGGTACGCCATCAACACCGACGTCCGCCACATCCCGACGGTCGTGTTCGATCAAGACCGCTCCGCCGCGTCGCGCGATCTCGCGCGAAGCATGCAAGCTACAGGTTTTTACGACCTGGTCGGAGAGGTGGGCGGCTACGAGGAGATCGACCGCGCGATGCGCTCGGGGCAGGCCCGCGTCGCGCTGGTCGTGCCCGCGCACTTCGCCTCCGACGTCACGCGGGGAAAGGCGACCGCCGTGCAGCTCGTGGTCGACGGGTCGGACCCGCAGATCGTGGCGAGCGGGTTGAACACGGCGAGCTCGCTCGTGCTCGCGCGGTCGAGCCGCGTCCTGGTGACGAGGCTCGGGCGCGCGGGGGCGCCGCTGTCGGGTGAGCCGATGCGCCTCGAGCCGCTCACGCTCTACAACCCCGACCTCCGGACCGCGGTGTTCGTCGTCCCGGGCCTCGTCGGCGTGATCCTGACGATGACGATGGTCATGCTCACGGCGATGGCGCTCGCCCGCGAGCGGGAGCGCGGCACGCTCGAGCAGCTCATCGTGTCGCCGGTGAAGAAGCTCGAGCTCGTGGTCGGGAAGATCCTCCCGTACATCGGCATCGGCTACGTGCAGATGAGCCTCATTCTCGGCGCCGGCCACGTCGTCTTCGACGTACCGATCGTGGGCTCGCTCCCGCTGCTCTATGCGCTCGCCTCGCTCTTCATCGCCGCGAACCTCGCGCTGGGGCTCTTCTTCTCGACGCTCGCGAAGACGCAGCAACAGGCCATGCAGATGTCCTTCTTCTTCCTCCTGCCGAACATTCTCTTGTCGGGCTTCATGTTCCCGTTCGAAGCGATGCCGCGCCCCGCGCAGTGGATCGCGCAGGGCCTCCCGCTCACCCACTTTCTGCGGATCGTGCGCGGGATCGTGCTGAAGGGCAGCACCTTCCCCGACCTCGTCGGTGAGCTGGTCTGGCTCGCGTGCATCCTAGTCGCGCTCATCGCGTTGGCGTCGGCGCGCTTCTCGAAGAAGCTCGTCTGATGGGACGCCCGAGGAGCGACATCGGCCCCCGCATCGTCCACGCAGCGCGCGCGCGGTTCCTCGCGGAGGGCGTGGACGGCGCTTCGCTGCGGACCATCGCCGCCGACGCCAAGACCAGCATCGGGATGGTCTATTACTACTTCCCGACGAAGGACGACCTCTTCCACGCGGTGGTCGAGGAGGTGTACGGCGCGCTCCTCCAGGACCTCGAGGTGGCGGTGCTGTCCGCGACGACGGTCGACGAGCGCTTGCGCCGCGCCTCGACGCGCATCGGGCGCGCGAGCGAGCTCGAGCTCGACGTCGTGCGCCTCGTCCTGCGGGAGGCGCTCGTCTCGTCGTCGCGCCTCGAGCGGCTCTTCGCGCGGTTCACCGCCGGGCACATCGCGCTCCTCGGGCGCACCCTGCTCCAGGGGGTCCGCGAGGGGGCGATCGACGCGAGCGTGCCGCCTCCGCTGCTGCTGCTCTCGACGCTGGCCATGATCGCGCTCCCCCAGCTGCTCGGGCGGGCGCTCGGCGCCGGCGGCCGCGCGCCCGCGCTCGTGGGCGTCGGGAACGGCGAGGAGCTCGCGCGACAGATGGTCGAGCTGCTCCTCCACGGCATCGCGCCGCGCGCCGACGCGGCCGGGCCTCGATCCGCCCCGGCAGCACCACGCGCGGCGCCTCGGCGTCCCCGGACGCCGCGTCCGTGAATCGGTCGCCACGCGCAGACTCCGCGCTTGCATCCGCGTCGTGACCCTGGTTCGCTTGAGGTATGCACCCTTGGCTCCGCGCGCGCGCCGCGCTCCCCAGCTTTGCCTTGCTTGCAGCCCTCACCGCGTGCGGTGACTCGACGCCGCCGGTGCGGTCACCGGTCGAGTCCTCCGGGACCAAGCCGGCGAACGGGAAGAAGAAGAACCTCACGGACGAGGTCGTGTTCACGGACCAAGACTCTCCGCCCACCAAGGGGTCCAATCCCGCGCCCACGAGCCGGCCGCCGCCCACGCCGCCGCCCACGCCGCCCCCGACCACGCCGCCGTCGAGCGGCACCTGGATGCCCGGCAAGTACATGACCGAGGCCGTCGGCCTCGTCGCCGGCGCCGCGTCCCGCCTCGACGCTCGCTCGAACTACGGCTTCAGCGTGGAGCACTCCGCCATCCTCGGGGCGTTCGTACGCCAAGGGCAGAAGATCAGCATGCGCCAGAGCTTCCTCAAGGCGCACGAGTACGTGCTCCTCGGCGGCGGCTCGTCGGGCGCCGAGGACGTCGATCTCGCGATCCTCGACACGAACGGCAACCCCGTCGCGGCCGACATCAGCGCAGACGCGACCCCGGTCGTGAAGTTCCGCCCCCCGGCGGACGGCACCTACGAGATCCGGCTCGTGCTCTCGAAGTCGCGTACCGGCGGCAACTTCGTCGCCGTCGCCACCATGCGCACGGGCGGCTACTCGGTGCCGCGCGACACCATCGTCGCCTCCTTCTCGAAGGCGCTGAACGGCGCGACCCGCGTCGCAGGCAACGACGCCATCCGCAGCCGCGGCGGGCTCGTCTTCCACGAGCAGCAGAACTGGTCCTTCTACGCCACCGTGCTGAAGCCACGCGAGAAGACGAGCTTCAGCGGGCTCCACTTCGTGAAGAGCCCGACCATCGTGCTGGCGGGGGCGGACACCCACTCGACCAACGTCGACCTGGCGGTCGAGGACATGAACACCCAGGCCATGGTGGCGAAGGACGTGGCGCCCGACCCGATGCCGCTCGTCGTGGTCAACTCGGTCGACGCGTCGCACCGCTACCGGGTGCACGTGGAGAACGTCGCGGGCAACGGCCCGTCGCTCGTGACGATGCTCGTCCTCGACACGGGCAGCAGCGGCCCACCGGCCGGCGGCGGCACGACCCTCGCGTCCCCGCTCTGAGCCACCAAGGTCGCCGGGCGCGGGTCGCGGCGAGGGCGACGGCGCTGCTTCTCGCGGCGGCGGGCTGCCACGGCGACGGCACCACGAAGGACAGGCGAGCCCTGCTCGCCTCGGCGCCGGGTGACATGGTGCGCCTCGCCAACGCCGGCGCGGCCGAGGGCGCGCCGCTCGTGTTCGGCGTGCACGGCCGGGGAGATACGCCCGAGAGCTTCTCGGACGTGTTCCACGCGTACGGGACGCGCGCGCTCTTCTACTTCCCGCGCGCCCCCACGCCCTACGGCGAGGGATTCACCTGGTTCGACCTCGGCCCGGGCATGGACGAGGCGACCGTGGGCCGGAACGTCGCCACGGCCGCGGAGGCGCTGCACGCGCGCATCCTGGAGATCGCGCGGGGCCGGCGGTATGTGGTCGTCGGGTTCTCGCAGGGCGGCTTCCTCGCGTACGCGCTCGCGGCCCGCTTCCCAAAGGAGCTCGTGTGCGCGCTCCCGATCGCGGGCGCGTTGCCGACGTCGCTCTGACCCGCGCCTCGCCCGCAGGCGCTCCCCGCGCTGTTCGCGTTCCATGGGGCGTCTGATCCGCTGGTCGACGTCGCGTGGGATCGCGCCTCCGCAGAGAGCTTTCGCGCGGCCGGCGGCGAGGCTGTGCTCCGGGAGTACCCGGGCGTCCGCCACCGCACGACGCCCGCGTTGCGCGCCGAGCTCTACGCGGCGCTCGACGGGTGCCTCGCGCGGCTCTCCGCGGCCCCCCTGCCCTCGCCACAGCCCCTCCCCTAGCCGTGGGCAGCGCGCAGGCGACCCCGTACACTCGCGGGATGCCGCCCTCACGCCGCCCCGTCGCCCGCCGAGCCGCTCGTCCAGCCTGGGCGTGGCTCGTGCCCCTGGCCCTCGGGCTCGCCCCCATCGCGGCGTGTCGCACCCAACCTGGCACCGAGAGCGAGGCGACCGCGAAGAAGGCGCCGCGGCCGGAGGTGCGCCCCCTCACGGCCGAGGGCACCGAGCTCCTGGAGAGCTTCACGAACGACGCGCCGGACGACGCGCCGATCGTGGTCGCGATCCACGGGAGAGGCGACTCGCCGAAGAATTTCCGTGAGCTCTACAAGCGCTTCGGGGGCAAGGTGCGCCTCCTCGTGCCCAAGGCGTACGCGCCCTTCCACACGGGCTTCTCGTGGTTCGACCTCCACGAAGGCATGACCGACGCCGAGCTCGGGGCCAGCGTCGGGACCGCCCTCGAGCGGCTCCACCGCGCCGTCGCCTCGCTCGTGGGCGGCAAGCGCTATGTGGTCACGGGGTTCTCCCAGGGCGGAATTCTCTCCTACGGCTTCGCCTCTCGCTACCCGTCGGAGGTGCTCTGCGCGCTCCCGGTCGCGGGCTCCCTGCCCGGGCCGCTGCTGCCCGGGCCCAAGCAGCAGGCCGCCAAGACGCGCGCGTTTCACGGGGAGGCGGACGACGTCATCGCCGCGAAGTGGGGGCTCGCCACGGTCGAGACGTTCAAGCGGGAGGGCGCCGACGCGCGGCTCACGACCTACCCCGGGCTCGGTCACGCCATCAACGACGCGCTCCTCGCCGACTACTTCGCGGCCCTCACCGAGTGCGTCGGCGGGCGCTAGAATCGAGTCTGCTCTCCGGCGCGCTCAGCTGGGCTCCAGCCAGTAGATCGACCTCGGGCCGCGGCGCACGGCGAGCCCACGCGCGCGCGCGAAGGCGTCGACCGCGGCGCAGAGCTCGGGGTGCTTCGGCGAGTAGTCGTGCCCCGCGAGCCGGCCCCCGGGCCGCAGGCACGCGGTCCACAGGGTGAGGTCCTCGGCGACGCTCGCTCCGTCGTGGCTGCCGTCGAGGAAGACGCGGTCGACGCTCGCCGGCCCGAGCGCCGCCGCCGCCGCCGCCGAGGAGGTCGCGAGCACGCGCACCGGAATGCCGAGCGACGCCATGTTCGCGCGGAACGTCGCCTCGACGTCCTCGACGGCGAGGGCGGCGTCGTAGCGCCCGCGGAGGCTGTCCTGCGACCCGCTCCACGCGTCGACGCAGACGAGCCGGGTGCCGTTCGCCTCGCAGATCTTCCCGATGAACGAGGTGCTCCGCCCCTTCCACGAGCCGACCTCGACGAACGTACCGCCGGCGAGGCCGCGCGCGAAGCGGGCGTACCAGCGGCCCTCGTCCTCGGAGAACCAGCCCTCGATGCCCCTCACTCGCGCCCGGCTTCCTACGGGGCCGAGGTGACGACGAGGGGCGTCGGGGCGGTCACGTCGCGACCCAAGGTGAGCCACAGGGTACCGGTGGAGCGCACGAGGCTCGGGAAGAAGTCGACGTCGCGGCGGAGGGTCTCGGTGCCGAGCGTGATGGTGGAGGGCACCGCCGCCCCCTTGAAGCCGTGGATCACCAACACCGGCCTGTGGAGGCCACCGGCGCCCGGTGTGATGGTGAGGCTGACCGCGCCCTGCGGGTCGGCGTCGACCTCCCACACGCCGTATACGGCGTTCCAACCGGCGAACGCGAAGGGCGCGCTCGCCGTGCGGGCGATCCCCTCGGGGCCCGACGTGCGCACCGCGCCGCGCGAGGCCACGAGCGTCGAGTCGAGGCTGGCCTCGATCTCGGCGATCTGCGCCGCGACCGCGCCGGCCGATTTGGCCCCCAACACCAGGTAGTTGGAGTGGCTCTGGTAGGGATACCCGGAGAGCTGTCGCTGATCGCCATACCCGTCGTAGAGCCGATTGCCGATCGCCCCCCGACGGAGGCCCCACGCCATGCGCTTCGAGCGAGTCTCACCCGAGGAGATCTCGTATTGATTCAGCTGGTAGGGCCAGTTCCAGTCGATGGGCATGGTCTGGCTGGAGGGAGAGCCGGGCCCGACGACCTTGTTCGCGCTCGTGCGCCCCCAGTTGTTGTAGAGCCACGTCCCGCCCGCGTCTTTCGTCGTGAAATCCACGGTCTGGACGCTGCCCATTTCGGAGTCCGTGGCGTTGTTCCACATGTGGACGTAGGGTATTCGGTTTGGCTGCGAATAGTCCCACGCAGACGAGTTCGACACCGGGCCGGGTCCCGTGGTCGTGAACTTGTACGCGTCGCCCCAGGCCACGCCGTCGACCGTGCCACCGGTGCCGTTCTCGAACGTGAGATCGCCATACGGGGCGCGGTCGTCCGAGTCCAGACGATCGGCGGGCGCGCGGGTCATGTCGTACGTGACCGACCACAGCGGGTGGTCCTTGCCCGTCGCGAAGAACCAGTGGAGCACGATCGTCACCGGGCCGTTGGGCCACCCGGTGGCGTCGAAGGCGAACTCGTGGATGACGTGGTGCGGACCGAGGAGCACCTGCCGGTAGGTGCCGAGCTGGTAGAGCGACGACCACAGGTTGCCCGTGCCGTTCAGGTGGTTGATGGTGTAGCCCCAGCCGGGGTGGTCGGGGCGTCCGCCCTTGACGGTCATGGCCGTGCCGTCGGGCTTCTCGTACGTGAGCTGGCGCAGGTACCCGCCGGTGTACCCGGAGGGATCGCGGGCCGTGTTTCGCACGAGCGCCGCGGAGCGCGCCTTCCCGCGTGAGTCGAGCCACGTGAACACGTCGCTCAAGTAGCCGTCGAACGAGCGCGCCGGCTCGAGCACGATCTGCCCCGGCACCGGGGGCGGCGGCGGCTCCGCGTCGGCCACGTCGGGGACGACGGCGTCGACCTCGGTCGCGTCGGGGGCCGCGTCCACGCCGGGGGGGACCGTCGGCGCGCCGTCAGGCACCCCGGTCGCGCCATCAGGAGCCGCAGGCCCGGGGGTCGTCGTCGTGCCGCACGCGAAGGGCCCCACCGCGCACACGCCGGCGAGCCCGAGCGCGAGAAGAGGAGCGAGGGAGCGCGCGCGGCGCCTCGAGTCGTGCGAAGCCATCTGGAAAAACTACGCGCGCCCAGCGCGCGGCGCACGCCGATTCGGTCAGTAGCGCTCCTTGGGCTCCTCCTGCGAGGTGAGCTCGACCTTCGGCAGGACGTCGTGCACGAAGCGATCGCGCACCTCCTTCGCGCGGCCGTCCTCGCCGCGCGAAGGCACCGCGACGCCCACGATGAGGCACGAGGCCTTGCCCCACGCGGGGTACGCGGCGTAGGCCGCGGCGTAGTTGTCGCGCGCCACGAGGGTCGCCGTCTTCGCGAACACCGAGTCGATCTCCACGATGCGCGGGCTGTCCTCCGGCTTCGCGCGCCAGCCCACGGCGATGGGGGAGTCGCGGTGGAGCTCGACCTCGAACGCCTCGACCCACGGCGTGGCCCACGCCTCGAACGACTTCGTGCACGCCCCGGGCACCGTGTTGTCGTCGACGTGCGTCACGACGGCCCCGACGACCGCGTGGTGCCCCTTGCCGTAGCGGAAGCCGACGAGGCTGGGGATCGACCAGAAGCGCACGCGGGTCCAGGAAGGGCCGTCGGGGAGCGGGAGCCGCATCGAGCCCTGCCGGTCGGTCTGGGGTCGCGTGGCGGCCACCTTGAGCTGCTCGAGCGCCGCGGCGTGCTCCGTGCCGCCCTCTCCGCCCTTGGCGGCGCCCCCGTTGTCCTTCGGTGGCGGCGCCGCGAGGACCGGCGTGCGCGCCTCCGGCGGGGGGCTCGAGCACGCGGCGGCCCCGAGCGCGGCGAGGGCCGTCGCGAAGAGCGTGAGCCGCGAGGTGGGCGTGGACGGGGCTGCTCGCATCTCTCCAACCATGGACCCGCGCGAGGCTCCTGTCATGGGGCGCGTTTTTCTCACCTCATGAATGAGTGTCGGCGCGCGCGCGGGCGCCTTGGGGTGCCAAGTCCGCGAAAACGCGGTATGCGGTTGAGCCATGAGCTCCGCTGCCCCCCCCACGAAAAACGTTCACCTCCTCGAGTGGGTCAATGAGATGGCCCAGCTGACCAAGCCCGACCGCATCGTCTGGTGCGACGGCTCCGAGTCCGAAAAGGAAGGCTTCACGGCGCTCGCCGTGAAAGAGGGCATCCTCGAGCCCCTCAGCGCCGAGAAGCTGCCGAACTGCTTCCTCCACCGGTCGAACCCCAACGACGTGGCGCGCGTCGAGCACCTCACGTTCATCTGCACGCCGACCAAGCAGGAGGCCGGCCCGACGAACAACTGGATGGCCCCGGACGAGGCCTACGCGATGATGTCGAAGCACTTCGACGGCTCGATGAAGGGGCGCACGATGTACGTCGTGCCGTACGTCATGGGCCCCGTGGGCTCGCCGATGAGCAAGATCGGCGTGGAGCTCACCGACAGCGTCTACGTCGCGCTCAACATGCGCATCATGACCCGCATGGGCACCGCCGCGCTCGGCATGCTCGGCGACTCCAACGACTTCAACCGCGGCCTGCACTCCACGCTCGACGTGAACCCCGAGCGCCGCTTCATCTGCCACTTCCCCCAAGACAACGCGATCTGGAGCTGCGGCTCCGGCTACGGCGGCAACGTCCTGCTCGGCAAGAAGTGCCTCGCGCTCCGCATCGGCAGCTACCTCGGCCGAAAGGAAGGCTGGCTCGCCGAGCACATGCTCATCCTCGGCGTCGAGAGCCCCGAGGGCGAGATGACCTACGTGGCGGCCGCGTTCCCGAGCGCGTGCGGCAAGACCAACTTCGCCATGATGATCCCGCCCAAGCGCTTCAAGGGCTGGAAGATCTGGACCGTGGGCGACGACATCGCGTGGATGCGCGTCGGCGAGGACGGACGCCTCTACGCGGTGAACCCCGAGTTCGGCTACTTCGGCGTGGCGCCGGGCACGAACAACGAGTCGAACCCGAACGCGATGAAGACCATCTCGCACGACACCATCTACACGAACGTCGCCAAGACGCCGGACGGCGACGTGTGGTGGGAGGGCAAGGACGGCCCGATGCCGCCCGAGCTCATCGACTGGAAGGGCAACCCGTGGAGCCCCAAGTCGACCGAGAAGGCGGCCCACCCGAACTCTCGCTTCACCGCACCTTCTGCAAATAACCCTGTTATTTCGAAGTTTTACGACGACCCGGAGGGGGTCCCCATCTCGGCGATCATCTTCGGCGGCCGCCGCGCCACCACCGTGCCGCTGGTCATGCAGGCCTTCAACTGGCTAAACGGCGTGTTCTTCGGCGCGACGCTCGGCTCGGAGACCACGGCCGCGGCCACGGGGAAGGTCGGCGTCGTGCGCCGCGACCCGTTCGCGATGCTGCCCTTCTGCGGCTACAACATGGGCGACTACTTCCAGCACTGGCTGTCGATGCAGTCGCGCATCGCGAACCCGCCGAAGATCTTCCTCGTCAACTGGTTCCGGAAGAGCAAAGACGGCAAGTTCCTCTGGCCCGGCTTCGGCGAGAACATGCGCGTCCTCAAGTGGATCGTCGACCGCTCGCGCCTGCGCGTCGGCGGCCACGAGACCCTCCTCGGCTGGGTCCCGAAGGCGGGCGACCTCGACCTCTCGGGGCTCAACATCAGCGCCGAGCAGGTCGACGAGGCCACCCACATCGACGTCGACGAGTGGAAGAACGAGCTCTCTTCGCTCGACGAGTTCTTCGGCACGATCGGCGACACCCTGCCGAAGCCGCTGAGGCTGCAGCGCGATCTGCTCCTCGCGCGCATCGAGTCGTACCTCCCGCAGCCGGAGTAGCCGGCCCGCGGCCCTCGCCGCTCCCCGAAGCGATCCGCCCTCGACCCCGAGCGGCGGGTCGCTTCTTTCTTTGCGCCGGAGCCCACCTCGCTCACGATGGGTGCCCATGAGCGCCCCGCCGCCGACCTCCCCCGCGTCCACGCCGCTCCGGCTGCCCGCGCTGCCCGCGCTGCCCATGCGGCTCGCGCTCCTCGGCGGCCTCGCGCTGACCGCGTGCGGCGAGAACGAGCCGCCTCCCGCCGTACCCGAGGCGCCACACGCCGCGCCCGCCGTCACCGTCGCCTCGGCGCCGCTCCCAGACGACGTCGCGTGCGCGCGGCGCAAGACGCGCGAGGCCGCGTGCCCCAACGCGAACCCCGCCGACGCCGAGGTGCGCGGCAGGGTCTGCATGAGCGAGCGCGCCTGCCTCGGGGCCGTCTGGGCGACCGACGCGATCGACCGCTACATGGCGTGCCGCAGCGCCTCGCCGTGCGGGACCGACTGCCAGCGCGAGGTCGTGAAGAAGACCCCGCCCGGCCGCGAGCTCGTCGCAGCCACGGCGCAGTGCCAGAAGCTCTGCGCCGGCGGCGGCAGCGACGGCGCGCCGCTCTGTACGCAGGTCCTCGGAAAATTCACGACCTGGTCGGCGTCGGCGCAGGCGCAAGCGGTCCAGTGCTTCGCGGCGAAGAGCGACTGCTTCGACGCGCTCGAGTGCGCGCGCGCCGCGGCCAGCGGGCCGGAGGCCGACCGGGACTCGTGCCTCGGCAAGGCGGTCGGCCGAGCCTGCCTCGACGGCGGAGACGCGCCGATGTGCCGCGAGATGCGCGAGCTGCTGCGGCCGAAGAAGTAGCCCCGCGACGCCGGCGCTCGCGGTCAGCCGGAGCGCTTCGCCGCGGTGTCAGCGGCGGCCCCCGCGGCCCCTTTGGCGAGGCCGGGACCGTCGACGCGCGCGACGCGGCGCTCCTCGGCGAGCAGCGCACGCAAGCGCGCGACCTCGGCGAGGCACCCGCGCTCTCGCGCGCCGCCGGCGCCCTCCTCGGCGCGGTAGACCCGCGCGAGCTCGAGCGCGCGGAACGCGGCGTCGTAGAGCCACGCGCGGCGAGCGTCCCGCAGCGCGCGCCCGCCGAGGTCACCACGGCACGAGGAGCACCGGAGGTCGGAGAGGTCGTCGTCGGCGCGGGGGCGCGCGCAGGTCGGGCACAGGCTCATGGTCGCCGGGGGAGTGTGGCGGGTCTCCCCAGAAATGGCGAGTTCCTAGCGAGACCTCGCCTTCGGCTCGGGCTCCCCATCGACCTCTCGTTCGCCCCTTCGGGGCTCACTTTCGGTGCATGGCGACACCTCGCCTGCGGCTCGGGCTCCCCATCGACCTCTCGTTCGCCCTTCGGGCTCACTTTCGCTTCTTCTCGACACCTCGCCTTCGGCTCGCACTCGCCATTCGTCACTGCCGGTGCATAGCGCTGGCCCCGCCACGCGCGCGTGCTAGCGTTAGCGTTTGCAGGGGCGGGCGAAGAGCTCCGAATGGCGGAATCCACATGTTTCAAACGGTCATCTCCGAGCCGTTGGTCATCCAGATCCCAGCGCTGAGCAGCGGAGGGAGCTACGACTACGTGCTCGCGGCCGCGGTCGACGTGGCGAACTACCGTTCTGGGGCGGTGTCCGCCCGGCTGCACGCGGCGTGCTCGCGATGAAGGCGTGGCCATTCCCTACGTCGACCACCGCGATGTTCATGACCTCCGCGGCGGTGCTCACGACCACCGCGGCGACGGCGAACACTCCGGATGGGGTGTTGCTCGCCAGCGATGTGGGCACGCTGGGCGCTCCCGCCTTGTGCATTCTGGCGCGCATCGAGGCTGTGGGCGGCGCGGTCTCCCAGGGAACGGCGGCCCTGACCCTGGGGCTCTCGCTGTTCGAGACCTGAGGCCGTGCTCGGGGTCCCTCGCCTCTGCGGGCCCGTCTCGACCCTCGCGACGCGCGTTCGCGTCCGCGGACACGTGGCAGGCGCCATCGTGGAGGTCCGCGCGCAGCTTGGCAGCGACATTCGGCTCGTCGCGAGCGGCACGCCCAGCCAGACGGGCGACGGCGTGCTGCGCCTCGCGTACAATCTCGTGGAGGGCGAGCTGCTGCTCGCGCGTCAGCGGCGCGGTGCGAGCGCGAGCGACGACTCGCCGCTAGGCCAGCGCCTCGAGGTGCTCGGCGCGAACCCGGGCGACGCGGGCGCGCTCTCGCTCGTGAGCCACCCCGCGCGGGAGGCGGAGCTCGTCGTCATCGAGGGGGCCTATCCTGGGGCGCGTGTTCGACTCCGCGACACGACACGAGGCTACCAGGTGACGCGCGGGGTGGTGGAGGCGCTCGGGAGCGTCGCGGAGCTCGCGTTTCGACCAGGCCTGAACCTGGACTCCTCGCTTGATGTATTTCAAGAATGGGCACTCTCGAGCGGGCCAGAGACCCCGATAGGCA
>DAORJJ010000147.1:0-13098 GCA_035439005.1 Polyangiaceae bacterium
CGCGGTGTGGCTCGTCGCGGCCGTCGCCCTGGTCGACTACGCGACCCGCTGCGCGCGCGTCATCACGCGCGACGACCCGGCCGAGCTCCAGGTGCTCGCGCTCGCCGGCGGCATCCCCCACGGCACGAGCTATCCCCTCTACGTGTGGCTCGTGCGGCTCTTCGTGAAGCTCCCGCTCGGCCCGATCGCCTTCCGCTTCAACCTGTTCTCGTCGCTGTGCGGGGCGCTCACGCTGGTGGCGCTGGGCGCGCTCGTGGCCCTCTTCGCGCGCCGCGAGGGCACGCGCGGGTGGCTCGCGGGCGCCTTCGCGGCGGGCGTCTTCGCCGTGGGCCACAGCTTCACCCAGGTGTCGATCTTCACCGGGATGTACACGCTCCACACCCTGATGGCCTTCGCGGGGCTCTTCTTCTTCGCGCGCTGGGTCGTGGGGCGCGGGGGCCGCCGCGAGGGCCGCGACGTTCAGCTCGCGCTCGGCCTCTTCGGCGCGATGCTGGCCAATCACATCATGACGTTGGCCCTCTACCCCGGGGTGCTCGCGCTGCTCGTGTGGACGGGATACCACGACAAGACGCAGCGGTGGGCCATCGCCAAGGGCGTCGCGTGGGGCGCGGCGGCCGTGCTCACGCTCGACGTGTTTCTCTATTATCTCCTCTGGCGCAATCACGTCCACTACGACCACTGGGCGAGCATCGTGGCTGCACCGAAGTTCTTTGACGTACGCCCCGACCAGGCGAGCTCCTTTTGGTACTCGTGGTGGTACGAGGTGACGTGTCGCCAGTTCCGCTTCGACGTGACGGGGGCCACCTGGGCGCAGCGCTCGGGGCAGCTCGGCCTCATCTTTCCGCGCCTCTCGAGCGAGCTGTCCCCGGTCGTGGTCGCCCTCGCGATCGGCGGAGTGGGGCGCCTCTACATGAACGACCGCCGCCTCTGGACGCTCGTGGCGCTCGTCATCTTCATGCACCTCTACCTGGCGACGGGGTACACGGCGACGCTGAAGACGCATATCTATCTCCTCCCCGTGACCGGCCTCACTGCCTGCCTCGCGGGGTATGGCGCGCTGCCGGTCCTCGCGTTCGCGCGCGCCAAGCTCGGGCTCCGTCGCCACGCGAGCCCGGCCTTCTTCGCCGCGACCGTGCTCCTCGGGCTCGCCGCCGTGCCCCACCCGGAGAGCCGCGCGCTCTTCAAGCACGTCGCGCGGCGCCACCCGAGCGCGAGTACGCTCTTGCCGCTGCTGGCGGAGCGCCCCGACGAGCACGACGAGTCGGCGACGCTCGACGAGGCGCGCCTCACGGTCGACGGCCTGCCGCCGCGCGCGCTCGTGTTCGCGGGCTGGTCGATCGCGTACGCCATTCAGTTCGTGGGGCGCTTCGAGCGAGGTACTCACGATCTCGAGGTCTACGAGCCGAAGCCGTACGGCGTGGGTCACTGGGAGTTCCCCGTCGACTACGTCGAGCGCATCACCGACCCCCACCGCACCGTGCCCGTCTTTTTTCAAGGCGACCTCGAGGCCCCGGTCATCCCCGGCTACACCCCCGTGCGCCGCACTCCGCAGCTCGTGGAGATGGTGAGGCAGCTATGAACCGAAGTGAGCCCGGAAGGGCGAACGCAGGTCGATGGCAACCGACCGAAGGGAGGGCGCCATGAACCGAAGGTCGATGGCAACCGACCGAAGGGAGGGCGCCATGAACCGAAGTGAGCCCGGAAGGGCGAACGCAGGTCGATGGCAACCGACCGAAGGGAGGGCGCCATGAAGGCGATGCGCGTGCTCACCGTCACTCACTACATGCCCCCCCACCTCGGCGGCATCGAGATGGTCGCCGACGCGCTCGTGCGCGGCCTCGCGGCGCGCGGCCACGACACCCGCTGGGTGGCCTCGGCGGTGCCCGCGCAGCCCGGGTGGGACGGGTCGCGGCTGCGAGTGCCCGCGTGGAACGCGCTCGAGGCCAAGGCCGGCGTGCCCTATCCCCTCTGGGCGGCGCGCGGGCTGCGCGATCTGGATCGGCAGGTGACCCTCGCCGACGTGGTGCACGTGCACGACTGCCTCTACATGGGGTCGGCCGCCGCCGTGGCCTCCGCGAGGCGCCTCGGCAAGCCCGTGCTCCTCACGCAGCACATCGGCATGGTGCCGTATGGCCCCGTGCTCGATCGCGTGGAGCGCCTGGCCTACGCGACGCTCGGGCGCGCGGTGCTCGCGGGCGCCGACAAGCTCGTCGCGTGCGCGCCGCACGTGCCCGCGTTCTTCGCGGAGCTCGGGGTCGAGAGGCCGTTTCAGCTCATCCGCAACGGCATCGACGCGGCCCGCTTCGCGGGGGCGAGCCCCGAGCGCCGCGCTGCGCTCCGCGCGCGCTACGACCTCTCTCCGACCGCGCGCGTGGTCCTGTTCTCGGGGCGCCTCGTCGCGAAGAAGGGCGTCGACAAAGTGGCCGCGATCCAGCGCGCCCTCGCCGTGGAGGGCGTGGACCTGCTCGTGGCCGGCGACGGGCCGCTCGCCCACCTGCTCGAGGGCGTGCCGCGCACCCGCCGGCTCGGCGCCATGCCGCCCGCCGAGATGCCCGAGGTCTACGCGCTCGCCGACGTGATGGTGCTGCCCAGCCACGGCGAGGGTCTGCCGCTCGGGGTGCAGGAGGCCATGCTCTCCGGCGCGAGCGTGGTCGTCTCGGAGGACCCGGCGTTCCGCGACGGGCTCACGGGCATGCCTGGCGCGCGCTTCGCGTCCGACGCGTCGGAGCTGCTCGCCGCCACGCGGCGCGCCCTCGCGGAGCCCGCGCCGCGGCAGGCTGTCCGCGACGCCGCGTCGGCGCGGTGGGGACTCGAACCCTTCCTCGACGCGTACGAGCAGGCCCTGGCCTCGCTCGTTCGCTGAGCGGGGACTGGCCGGAGCGCCGAACCGCTTGATTCGGTCGGCTTTTCGCCGATTTACGTCGCCGTGCTTCGTTGCTCCTCCTCGCCTAGCAACAGTAGGACTCGTCGTCGCGCCTCGCACGGCTCGCAACTCGGCGAAAATCCTCGGTCATCAAGCGGTTCGGCGCTCTAGTTCGTGGGCAGCGGGGTTGGGCGCTCGCCGCGGAGCGAGGGCACGATGACCCGCTCGGAGAGGGCGCGGGAGAACTTCACCGAGCCGCCTTCGAGCAGGTGGTCGCCGTCCCCGAAGTCTGCGTTCGCGAGGCCGGGGAAGTCGTTGAAGTTCACGAACTCGGTGCCGTGCGCGCGCGCCTCGGCCTGGAGGGCCGCGACGTACTCGGGATAGTAGCCTTTGGCGTCGTTGTTGCGGTCGAGCTGCCTCGCCTGCGGAGTGCCCACGATCGCCACCTTCACGCCGGCGCCCTCGAGCCGCGCCAGCGCGCGCGCGAAATACCGCATCGATCCGCCGCGGTCGAAGCGCTTCGGTGGGTAGAAGTTCGGGCGATAGGCCTCCGCGCGGCCGGTGGCGCGGACGTTCTGGGTGTAAGGGTCGACCGACCAGCCGAAGCTCACCCAGCCGAGGCGGCCGGGGTCGGCGCGGCCCTGGGGCGGCGCCCCGCGGAGCACCTGATTGAGCACGTGGGTGCGCGCCCCGTAGCTCTGGAAGAGGCCCACGGTGAGGTCGGTGAAGGCCTCCTCGGCGTCGCTCGCGGCGAAGAAGAGCCCGAGGGCGTGGCGCGGGCGCACCGCGGAGACCCACTTGGCCGACGAGGGCACGCTGGTCGTGGGGCAGCACGTCCACTCGATGGGGCTCATTCCAAACACGAAGAGCGAAGGGCGCCTCAGCCCGGGGCGGAGCACGTCCTCGACGGTCAGCAGGTACCCAGGCAGGTCGCCGGCGGGCACACCGAAGTTGTAGACCGAGACCGGGTGGCCGAGCGCCCGGGTGGCGAGCTCGCTCAGGAGGGGCGTGTTGGCCCCGTGGTAGACGCGCGAGCTGCCCACGACCACGACGTCGGCGCCGCCGCCGCGGGCGTAGTCGACCACCTTGGTCTGGTAGGTGTCGGTCGGCACGATGGCCGCGGGCAGGGGCGAGCGCCGATAGGCCACCTCGCCCGCGAGGAGCGCGAGCGCGAGCACCGCGGCCGACACGAGGAACGAGGCCGGCCCCTGCGGCGCCGGTCGGTCGCTCGCGGCGTCGTTCGCCTCGGCCGCTGCGCTGTCACCGCTCATGAGACCCCACCGTAGCCGAGGCGACGCCCCGCGCGAAGGCCCGGCGCCGCGTCACGGCCGGGCGTAGAGCGAGGTCGTCGCGCTGAAGGAGAAGAAGGGGCCCATGGTGCGCCACGCGCGCCGCACGTCTTGGTGGTCCCAGCAGCTCTTCGCGCACACGAAGTGCCGGGCGCCGCTCGCCTCGAGCGCGGCGAGCATCGCGCGGTCTTCGCGCACGTACACGACCTGGTTCGAATACGAGTCGTTCCACAGCGGGGAGATCGCCTGGAGGCCGTCGGTGTAGGCGATGACCGAGCCTGGCCCGAACTCGAGCGCGCGGAGCCGGCCACCGGTGAGGGTGGTGGGCGCGCCGTGCTCCGGCGCCACCTCGCGGTCGGGGTAGGGGACCTCGGCCATGTCCTGCAGATCGCTCGGGAGGAGGTAGCAGCGCGGCTTCTCGAGGTGCAGCGTGACCACGGCGAGCAGGCAGGCCGCCCCCGAGAGGGCCGCGCCCCAGCGCGGGGCGCGCAGCGCCTCGGTCGCCGCGCCGATCGCCGCCGCGAGCAGCACGAGGAGAATGCCGTGGTACCGCGCGAGGTGCAGGTAGTGGAGCGTCTGCCAGTGCGCGAACCCCACCACGAACGCGAAGAGGAGCGCGACCGAGGCGCGGAGGCGGTGGGCGGGCAGGCCTAGCGCGGGCGAGAGCGCGAGGCGCATCCCGAGGAACAGCAGGGCGACGCACCCGAACGGCACCAGCACGTACGCGACCGCGTAGCCGTAGTTGTAGGCGGCCGCCGCCTCCCTCGCCGTGTGGGGCAGGAGGAAGAAGGGGTAGTTGTACCGGCCGTCGGCCAGGGGCTGCGACAGCGCGGTCTTCCACACGTCTTCGAAGGGCTCGAGCACGGCCTCGTCCTCGAAGGGCTTGCCGAGCCCTGCCCAGTCGATACCCAACGATGGAACGGAGAGGGGTATCGGGAAGAATGGATTTCGGTAGTGAATCCAGTTCCTCGTGAGGGTGAAGGCGGCGAGGGCGAGCGAGCCGGCGAGGGCGAGCGCGCTCTCCACGGCGCCTCGGGCCCGCGAGGGGCGCTCGTACGCGTAGCGGGCGGCGACCCCCACCATGGTGAGGCCGCCGGGCAGGTACATCGTCGCCTTGGCCCCCATCGCGAGGCACACGGCGAGGGCGACGAGCCACAGGTGCGCGCGCGTGAGCTCGCGCGCCGAGGCGAAGACCCAGGCCACCACGAGCAGCCCAAAGACGTGAGTGTCGATGTAGGTGGTGCCGAGCTGGATGAAGTACGCCGGCACGAGCAGGATCGCCGTGGCGAAGCCGAGGCGCTGATCGACGCGCGCCGTGAAGCGCCCGAGCAGCGCGTACACCGCGGGCCCCGCGCCGAGGAACGCGAAGCTCGCCGGGAGCTCGACGAAGCGGCGGCCGCCGTAGAGCGCGAAGAGCACCTGCACCATCTCGCTGGCGCGGGGGTTCGCGTTCACGACCTCGAGCTCGGCCGGGAGGGTCACCCACGCGAAGCCGCGGTTCTGGATCGTGAACCCGACGATGGGCTCGTGGTACCAGAGCGAGTCGAAGCTGCGCCAGGTGGGGGCCCAATACGCCGCGTACAGCGAGAAGAGCCCGTACCCGGCCGTCGCCAGCGCCACGAGCGCGACCGGGGCGTTCTGCTTGAACGCCTCGCGGAACACGGAGAGGGGCGCCGTGACGAGCTCCTTCGCGAGCGCGACGCCCTCGTCACCGAGGCCATTGGCGGCGATCGCCGTGGCGGTCGTGAGCACGATGAAGGCGACGCCCAGCGAGGTGCGCGTGAGGATGTTGCCGGCCCCGAGCGCGAAGATCGGCGCCACGGCGACCGCGTTCGCGACGAGCGCCACCGCCACCACGCGCTCGCCGCGGCTCGTGAGGCGGAGCCGCGAGACGATCGCGACCGCGACGTAGAGGATGCACGCCGAGATGGGCCACAAGAGCGCCATCGGCGGGCGGAGGGGATCAGTCATCTCCGCGCGCGGCACGCGCCCGGTGGCCGGCCTGCGCCGTGAGGGCGCTGCCCATGAGGAGCCCGGCGAGGATGCACTGGAAGCCCATCGCCATGAGCAAGATGCCGGCGAGGGTGAGCCGCGTGAGCCCCGGCGTGATCTCGCCGCGGTGGGTCGCCAGCCAGTGGCCGAGGACGTAGCCGTCGCACGCGAGCCCGCCGAGGAACAGCGCGGCCCCGAGCACCACGCCTTTGTCGAACGTGAGCCAGTCGACGAGGGGCGAGTGGCGCTTCGGCTCTGGCATGACCGCGTAGATCGCCACGCCCATCGACGTGGCCGAGAGGCCGAGCTGGCTCAGCGTGAGCCCCAGGATCATGAAGTGAAAATCGAACAGTACGCCGCCAATGGTGAACGGACCGAACAGCTGGCTCACCACGAGCGCGAGGCCCAGGCCGAGGAGCGCGAGGCCGGGCTGGGTCATGGTCTTGTTGGGCGCGTACCAGAGCAGGAGGCGCAGGTGGCGCCAGCCGTCCCGCCACGGGCGGAGGTGCGGGGGCCTGTCGCGCTTGTCCTTGTGGAGCGTGATGGGCACCTCCACGATGTTCACGCCGGCCTTCGCGGCCTTCACGATGAGCTCCGACGCGAACTCCATGCCCGGCGAGATGAGCCCGAGGCCGAGCACCATCTCGCGCTTCATGCACCGCATGCCGGAGTTGCAGTCGGTGATGCGCGTGTCGAAGAGCCAGTTCAAGATGCGCGTGAGCACCGGCGTGCCGAGGTGCCGGTTCAGGAACGGCATGGCGCCCGGCATGATGGTGCCGCGCAGGCGCGTGCCCATCACGTAGTCGTGGCCCTCGCGGACCTTGTCGATGAACCGCGGCAGCTCCGAGAAGTCGTAGGAGTCGTCGGCGTCGCCCATGAGCACGTAGTCGCCCCAGGCGTTCTCGAACCCGTACTTCACGGCGGCGCCGTACCCGGGCGTGGGGCACGCGACCACGCGGGCGCCTGCCGCGCGGGAGATCGCGATGCTGCCGTCGGTGCTGCCGTTGTCGCTCACGACCACCTCGCCGCGGATGTCGTGCTCCTTCATCGCCCGGAGCGCCTTCTCGATGCAGAACGTGATCGTCTTCTCCTCGTTCAGGCAAGGGATGACGACCGAGAGCTCGAGCTTCTGTTCTGGGTCTGGCGGAGTTTCCACGGCGAAAAGCGAGCGGACAATAGACGCGTTCGCGCGTTTCGGGAACCGAAAGCGCCCAGCCGGGCGGTCGCGCGAGGGCGGAGGACGGAGTCCTCCGATGCCCCGCGGTCCGTTTTGGGCTTGGGACCCAAAACCAGGACCCCGAGCAGCAGGTCGGGCCCCATCGGGCTCCGCGCGGTCGCGCGAGGGCGGAGGACGGAGTCCTCCGATGACAAGTCGGCTAAAACCGCGGTCTTGATCTTCGATCAAGACCGCGGTTTTAGCGGCGGCGGTACACGACCCCGAAGCGCTCGGCCTCGAGCGGCCCGACCATGGCCCAGCGCGGGTTGCCGGCGACCTGCCGCTGGAGCACCGTGCCGTTGCCCGCGTACACCCACTTCACGCCGAGCGCGTCGGCCTTCCCGAGGGGGTCCCGCTCGGCGCCGAGCCACGTGACGCGGTTCGAGTACTGGTTGTTCCAGAGCAGCGAGACGAAGTGCATGCCGTCGAAGCCCACCACGTCGCCCGCGTGGATCTCGCGCTCGCGGGCGAGGCCGGTGGCCTCGTGGATGGGCGCGCCGAGGCGCTCGGCGACCTCGCGCTCGGGGTAGGGCGTGCGCCAGAGCTCCTTCATCTGGTCGGTCGTGAGCCAGTACCGGCGCGCCGCGGGGGTCCAGAGGGTCATCATGATGGCGGTGAGCTGCAGCATGAGCGGCAGCCCCTCCGAGAAGCGTCGGAAGCGGGAGTGCGAGCCCACCCACGCGAGCAGCCCGAACACGAGCCCCACGAGCGCCGTGTGGTACCGGCCGATGTACACCGCCGGGGACGCGGCGAACGCGAGCACCGTCGGCACCGCGAGCACCGCCGCGAGGCGCGTGCGCGAGGCGCGGGCGTCGTTCACGGGGCGCTTTCGCAGCCGCCACACGAGGTCGCGGAGGAGCACGAGCACGACGACGAAGCACACGACGAGGCCCACGGGCAGGGCGAACCAGCTCACGCCGGGGCCGTAGTCGGCGATCTGCCAGGAGTGATCACCCCACGTGTTGGTCCACGGGGGCGCGATGATCTTCTCGTACAGATCGCCGGCGTCGACGTTCGCGTTCACACGCTGGGTGGTGGGCAGGTTCGGGTCGAACAAGACCGCCATGCCCTTCCAGTGGATGCCGAGCGAGGGCACGTCGACCGAGAGGTCGGGCCACACCGGGTTCTTGAAATACAGGTAATTCCGCAGGTGCGTCTCGCACACCATGCCGATGAGCAGCGCGCTCCCGAGGGCGATCGTGCCGGCCGTCGCCTTGCCGCCGAGCGCGCGGCGGTTGGCGATGAGCCTCGCGAGGAAGAGGACCGCCAGGAAGAAGCCGGGGATGAGCAGGAAGGTCTTCGCGCCCACGGCCATCGTGAGCGCGCCGATCGCGAGCCACGCGGTGCGGAGGGTCAGCCGCTTCTCGGTGGCGTAGAACGCAGCGGCCACGAAGAGCGCCGCCGCGTGCGGGTCGACCATGGTGCTCTGGAGCAGGCGCGCGTTCCCGGGGACGAGCAGGAACGCCACCGACCACGCGATGGCCGTCACGCGGTCGCGCGCGTAGCGGCGCGTGAGCAGGTAGACCGAGCCCATGAGGATGGGCGAGTAGAAGAGGTTCGAGGCCTCGACCAGGGGCCGGCCCGCCCACATGGCGAACCAGAGCTGGGACATCTCTCCGAGGCGCTGATACCCGTTTATCTTCTGGAGGTAGTCGGGCAGCTCGACGATGCGAAAGCCGTGGTTCTGGAGGGTGAACCCCACCATCGACTCGTGGTACCAGGGGCCGTCCCAGTCGCGCCACGTGGGCGCGTACACGACGGCGATCGCGCTCCACACGAGGAACCACACGGCGAACGCGAGCCCTATCGACGCGAAGCTGCCCGTGCGCACCGTGGCCCAGGCCGCCCGCGGGGGCAGGAGCAGACAGTCGAGCCACGCGCGCCCGAGCGCCCGCGGCCGCACGCCCCGGCGGAACGCGAGCGCGAGGAGCCCCACCGAGAGCGCCACCACGGCGGCGCCGAGGCTCGCGCGGGTGAGCACGTTCGCGAGGCCGAGCGCGTACACCGGCCCCACGAGGAGCGCGTTCAGCACGAGCATGGCCGCGACCAGGCGCTCGGCGGGGCTCTGGGGAGGCTCGGCAGGCTGAGGCGGCGCGGGGGTCGCGCCCGCGTCGCGCGGGGCCCCCTCCGGGACACGCGTGGCCGTCGCGAGCGCGGCCGCGAAGGCGAGCGTCGTCAGCAGGGCGAGCAGGACCATTCCTCGCGCACGCTACCCCACTCTCCGGCGCGGTGGAACGCCGCGCGCGGCGCGGGCCGTGCTATGAGGGCCGGCGATGAACCCCTATCGGCGACGCATCCTGGACGAGCTCGTCCCCTGGTGTCGGCTGTTCGCGCCGGTCGATCGGTGGCTCGATTTCGGCTCCGGCGACGGCTTCTTCGCCCAGCAAATCGCCGCGAAGGGCCTGGCGCGCGAGGTGGTGCCCGTGGACGTGCTCCGTCGCGAGCGCGTGCTCGTCGAGCCCGTGATGTACGACGGCGTCACCCTGCCCTTCGAGGACCGCTCGTTCGACGTGGCGTCTGCCTTCGACGTGCTCCACCACACGCCCGAGCCGGAGGCGAGCCTGCGCGAGATCTTGCGCTGCACCTCTCGGTACTTCCTCATAAAAGATCATACCTATCGCACGAAGCTCGGGTGGCTCGCGCTCGGCGTGCTCGACGAGATAGGCAATCGCAAGTTCGGCGTGCCGAGCAACTACCACTACCAGCGGCGCTTCGCGTGGGACGAGGTGCTCGAGCGCGCCGGCTTCGCGCGGCGCATCCACCTGCACCCCATGGCCGTGAACCGCGGCCCCATCGGGCTCGCCACGAACGGCCTCCAGTTCCTCTCGCTGTGGGAGCGCGCCGCCTGATGGACGAGGGCGCCGCGCGGCTCGATCCGCCGCTCTGGGACCACCAGCGGCACGTGCTCCGGGCGCTCGCGCGCTCGATCCGCGCGCACCTCCCGCGGCTCCGCCTCGCGCCGGGCGCGCGCGTGGTCGACCTCGGCTGCGGCGACAAGCCCTACGCGTCGCTCTTCGCCGAGGTCGGGGCCACCTACGTGGGCTGCGATCTCGGCGGCGACGCGGACGTGCTCCTCACGCCGGGCGAGCCGGTGCCGCTGCCCGACGCCTCGGCCGACGCCGTGGTCTCGTTCCAGGTGCTCGAGCACGTGTGGGACGTGGACACGTACCTCGCCGAGGCGCGGCGCCTCTTGAAGCCCGGTGGCCGGCTCTTGCTCTCCACCCACGGCACGTGGCTCTACCACCCGCACCCCACCGACTTTCACAGGTGGACCCGCGAGGGGCTCGAGCGTCAGGTCACGTCGTCGGGGTTCGTGGTCGAGCACACCGACTCGCTCGTGGGGCCGCTCGCGTGGACGACGCAGTTTCGCCTCCTCGGCCTGCGGCACGCCCTCGCGGCGCTGCCGCTCGTGGGGCGCGCGCTCGTGCCCGCGCTCGCGACCGCCATGAACGTGCGCATGGCCCTGGAAGACGCGATCACCCCGCAGGCCATCTTGCGCGACAACGCGGCCGTGTACCTGGTCGTCGCCCGCCCCGCGGCCGAGGCGCCGGCGCGCGCGGTCACGGAGAACGCGGAGAACGGAGCAGCCCGATGAGCAGTGGAACGCGAGCCCCCCGCAGTGTGATGAGCCGCCTCTTGCCCCGCAAGGCGAGCGACTGGGTCCGCCAGGCGGTCGAGCAGGTCACCTACCCGCCGGACTTCCGCGCCGCCGACATCGCCCTGTGCGAGGCCGTCGCCGAGTTCACCATGACGAGCCCCGAGCGCATCCTCGCGCTCCACGACGCCGTTCGCTACCTCGTGCAGAACCGCATCGAGGGCGACATCGTCGAGTGCGGGGTGTGGCGCGGCGGGAGCATGATGGTGGTCGCGAAGACCCTGCTCGCCCTGGGCGACGCGCGGGACCTCTACCTGTGCGACACCTTCGAGGGCATGAGCCCGCCCACCGAGCACGACCGCGCCTTCGACTCGCGCACCGCCGAGGAGATGCTCGAGAAGACCAGCCGCGAGGCCGGGCGCTCGGCGTGGTGCATCGCGGGGGAGGACGACGTGCGCCAGAACGTCTTCAGCACGGGCTACCCCTCGCGCCGCGTGCACTTCGTGCGCGGCAAGGTCGAGGACACCCTCCCCGAGGCCGCCCCCGAGCGCATCGC
Source organism: Polyangiaceae bacterium (assembly GCA_035439005.1). GTDB lineage: Bacteria > Myxococcota_A > Polyangia > Polyangiales > Polyangiaceae > JAAFHV01. The sequence goes on from DAORJJ010000147.1 coordinate 11,512, forward strand.
GCTGCTCCGCCTCGACACCGACTGGTACGAGTCGACCAAACACGAGCTCGAGGTGCTCTACCCGCGCCTCGTCGAGGGCGGAGTGCTCATCCTCGACGACTACGGCTACTGGCAGGGCGCGCGCAAGGCGGTGGACGAGTACTTCGCGGGCTCGGAGTTCGGCACGAACCGCCCGCTCCTGCACCGCATCGATCTCACCGGGCGGATGGTCGTCAAGCGCAGCCACGAGGCGCCGATCGGTTTTTGATTGACACCCCCGGCGGGAGACGGTATCCACCCGGCCCTCTCGGGCGAATAGCTCAATTGGTAGAGCAGTGGACTCTTAATCCATTGGCTGACGGTTCAAGTCCGTCTTCGCCCACTCTTAGGAGCCCAGCTTCGGCTGGGCTCCTCTTTTTTTGCCCGCGCGGCGCGACGCTCGCGGTGGCCCGCCCGACGACCGATGGTACGGTGCGCCCATGGCGAGCACCCTGGTCACGGGAGGCGCGGGCTACATCGGCTCGCACATGGTCAAGACCCTGGTCGCGGCGGGGCGGGACGTGGTCGTGCTCGACGATCTCTCGAGTGGCCACGAGGACGCCGTGCACCCGAAGGCCCGCTTCGTGCGCGGAGACATCCGCGATCGCGCGAAGGTGTCGGCGCTGGTGCGGGAGCACGGCGTCACCGGCGTCGTGCACTTCGCGGCGAAGATCCAGGTCGGCGAGTCGATGGTGAAGCCGCGGATGTACTTCCAGGACAACCTCGTGGCCACGCTGGCGCTCCTCGAGACGCTCCTCGACGAGGGCGTGGGGGCCTTCATCCTCTCGTCCACGGCGGCGGTCTACGGCGATCCCGAGTACACGCCGATCGACGAGGCGCACCCGAAGCGGCCCGTGAACACCTACGGCGAGTCGAAGCTCTTCATCGAGCACGCCCTGCGCCGCTACCACGACGCCTACGGGTTGAAGTACGCGGCGCTCCGCTACTTCAACGCGTCGGGCGCCGATCCGGCGGCGGGCCTCGGCGAGCGCCACGATCCCGAGACGCACCTCATCCCGCTCGTGCTCGACGCGGCGGCGGGCCTCCGCAAGGACATCGGCGTCTTCGGCGACGACTGGGAGACCCGCGACGGCACGTGCGAGCGCGACTACATCCACGTGCTCGACCTCGCCGACGCGCACCTCGCCGCGCTCGGCCACCTCGAGGCCGGCGGCGGCTCGGGGGCCTACAACCTGGGCACCGGGCGCGGGACGACGGTGAGCGAGATCATCGCGTCGGTCGAGCGCGTCTCGGGCAAGCCGGTGCCCGTCGTGGTGCGCCCGCGCCGCGACGGCGATCCGGCCGTGCTCGTGGCGAGCGCGAAGAAGGCCCTCGACACCTTCGGGTGGCAGGCGAAGCGCACGAGCCTCGACGAGATCGTCGGCGACGCGTGGGCCTTCCACCAGCGCGCCCGCTGATCGCGCCGTGCGGCGAGGCCGGCACCGGCAGTGAGCCCCGGAGGGGCGAACGCAGGTCGATGGCGGCCCCGAGCCGAAGGCGAGGTGTCGCGATGAACCGGCAGTGAGCCCCGGAGGGGCGAACGCAGGTCGATGGCGGCCCCGAGCCGAA
>DAORJJ010000148.1:0-13098 GCA_035439005.1 Polyangiaceae bacterium
CCCCGCGCATCGCCGTCTTCGCCGGTGACGCGGTCACCCGGGCCGCCCTCACGGCGAAGCTCGAGGAGGCGGGCTACGCCGCCGAGGCCCACGCCGACCCGGGCGCGGCGCTCGCGCGGGTCGAGGCCGGCGGCGTCGACGTGGTCATCGCCGACAGCCCGAGGCTGTGCCGGGCGCTGAAGAGCCTGGGCGACGAGCGCTTCGTGCCGGTGGTGCTCCTCGTGATGGTGAGCGACGGTGGCGGGCGGCTCGAGGGCGTGCTCGCGCACGCCGACGCGTGCCTCGACGAGCCCATCGAAGAGACCGCCCTGCTGTCCCAGATCGACAGCATGCTGCGGCTCAAGCGCGCCCACGCGGCGTGGCGCAGCGCGCGCGCGGAGCTCGAGCACGTGTCGCTCGTCGACCCCATGACCGGCGTCTACGGGTTTCGCTACCTCCACGAGCGGCTCCCCGATCTGTTCGACGCGGCCGAGCAGCGCCACGAGCCCCTCGCGTGCGTGCTCGTCGACGTCGACGGGCTGCGCCAGCACAACGCCGAGCACGGGCGGGCGTTCGGCGACTCGGTCCTCGTGCAGGTGGCCCGGGGCGTGCGCGCGGGCGTCCGGCACGCCGACGTCGTCGTGCGGTACGGCGCGGACGACTTCCTGCTCCTCCTGCCTGGCACCCACTTCGGAGGCGCCATGACCGTCGCCGAGCGCGTCTTCGAGGCGGTCGGGGCGCAGACCTTCTCGACGCCTCACGGTCGCAAGGTGTCGGTCGCCATCTCGATGGGCGTGGCGCTGTTCCCCGGGCGCGAGGTCCGCACGCGGGGCGAGCTGCTGCGGGCCGCCGCCGAGGCCCTGGGCGACGCGAAGCAGGAGGGCGGGCGTCGCGTCGCCGTGTTTCGTCACGCGGGCCCCATGCTGACGCGCAGCGGCGCCCCTTGAAGGCTCCGGCTGCGTTGGGCTAGGCGTTCGGCTCGGCGCGCGCTCGTGCTAAAGGACGCGTCGCGATGGTCCTCGTCATGCCCACACGTGCGCACATTCTCGCGCTGGCGGCTGTGGTGGCGCTTCCATCGAGCGCGGCCGGCGCGCCGCCGACCGCCCCGTCCGTGGCCCCGTCCGCGCCCCCTGCGAGCGCGAGCGCCGTCGCCCCACGCCCCAGCGCCTCTGGCGCGCCCGACGCGCCTGCGGGGCTGCCAGCGCCCGCCACGGGGCCGTCGGCCCAGCCCGCGCCGGCCCCGTCGGCTCCGGCGCTCGTCGTGCGGCGCGCCGTCCACGTCTACACGCTGCCCGAGTGCCTCGCCCTGGCCGACCGCAACCACCCGAACCTCTGGGCTGCGCGCGCGCGCCTGGCGGGCTTCCACGCCCAGCTCGACGAGGCCAAGTGGACGCCGTTCTTTCAGGGGTGGAGCGCGAACGCCACGATCGGCGTCATCCCCCCGCTCGGCGGGACGCCGTACTACGGGGCGACCCAGTCGGTGGCGCTCAACCCGAACTTCAACACCTCGTTCGGTCCGTTCTTCCAGTTCTCGGTCAACGGCGGCCTCCCGCTCTACACGTTCGGGAAGATCACCGGCTACTGGCGCGCCGCGGAGGCGCAGATCCGCGCGGGCGAGTGGGACCTCGAGAAGTTCCGCCAGCAGGTGCGCTTCGACGTGCGCCGCGCCTACTTCAACCTGCTGCTGGCGCGCGACGCCCTCTACATCGCCGACGAGGCGCTGAAGGGCATCGACAAGGGCCTCGACAAGATCAACGAGCACCTCGAGAAGAGCGACAGCGGCTACGACGAGGTCGATCGCCTCCGGCTCCAGTTCTACAAAGACGAGCTCGTGGCGCGCACGGGTGACGCGCGCCGCGGAGAGACCATCGCGCTCGCGGCGCTCCGGTTCCTCACCGGGGTGGCTACGCAGTTCGACGTGCCCGACGAGCCCCTCAAGCGGCCAGAGGTGCCGGTGCGCCCCGTGGTGCGCTACCTGGCGGCCGCGCGCCTGTTTCGGCCGGAGGTCAACTACGCCCGGGCCGGGGTCGCGGCGCGCCGCGCGCTCATGGAGGTCGCGCAGGCGCGGTTCTTCCCCGACATCTACCTCGGCATGAACGCGAGCTATCTCATCGCGCCCAACGCGACGCAGCAGACCACCGCGTGGGTGCTCGATCCGTTCAACCGCTTCGGCTGGGGCGCGGCCCTCGGCGTGCGGTGGGGGCTCGACGTCCTCCCGAACCAGGCGAGGCTCGTGCAGAACGAGTCGCTCCTCGAGGAGACCCGCTCGCTCGAGCGGCTCGCGCTCGGCGGCATCGCGGTCGAGGTCGAGACCGCCTACGGCGCCGTGAACGAGGCGAAGACCCGCGAAGAGGCGTGGTCGCGCAACGAGCACCTCGCGAAGGGGTGGCTGTCGAGCGTGCGCGACGCGATCGATCTCGGCACCAAGGACGAGCGCTACCTCATCGAGCCCACGCGCTTCTACATCGGCGCGCGCGTCGCGCACGTGCAGGCGCTGATGGACTACAACATCGCCCTCTCCGAGCTCGCCCGCGTCAGCGGCATCGACGCCGTCGCCCCGGACGCCGGGCCCGGCGGCGGCTGAGCCGCGCGGGATCGCGAGCCGGTCGAGGGAGGCGAGGGGACACCGTGAACCCCGACATGACCGCGGAGACGCCCCGGAGCCCCGGAGCGTCGCGCGCTCAGCCCTCGGACTCGAGCACCTTCGCGAGCGCCTCGAGGGCCTCGATCACACGCGCGCGGTCGGCGCGCGGCAGCTTCTCCACGAGCGCGCCGAGCGCGCGCTGCGAGTCGGCCGTCACGGCGTCTGCCGTGCGCTTGCCGCGCGGCGTGAGCCGTACGTCGGTCTGTCGGCCGTCGCTCGTGCCCTTCTTCCGCGTGATGTACCCCTCGCGTTCGAGCCCGGTGAGGTTGCGGCTCGCCGTCGACGGATCGATCCCGAGGAGCGTCGCCAAGGTCGACGTCGAGAGCGCACCGCGCTGGGCGATAAGCTGGAGGGTCTCTGCCTGCTGGGGGGTAACCTCGCCGGCACGGGCGCGCTCGCGACCCATCTTGCCGAACCCTCGGGCTACCGACACCACCGCTCTTGCGAACCTGTCTTGCTCGGCCATGTGGAGACCCTGTAGTCTACAACTTACGACCTTACGTCAAGCGCGAAAGCGCGCGAGGTCGGTATTTCAGCACCAATTGAGGCTGCGAGCCCTCACTCGGATCGCGTCGCACACGGCGTCGGCGCGGCTTGCGGTGTCGAGCCCGCACCCGCGCACCCGGTCCGCGGGCCTCGCGCCCGCGCGACCTGTCGCTCGCCGAGGGCGCCATCGCGCGCCATTCTTTGCGCGCGGGTGCGCAACGAAATACGCGGTATTTCCCGAGAAAATCGTGCTTCTACGGGTTGCACGTCCAGTGCGCGCGCACTAGTCTGCCGGCCGAAACGTACCGGCGGGCAACGCCCCCCAGGCGAGGACACATGCAGGCGACGAAAGACGACGCACGGCCCACGACGACGCGCATGTTCGAGAGCGACCTCGTCGAGCGCTTCTCGCGCATCAACCCGGTCACGCCGTTCGTGTTCTGGCTGCCCGTGCTGTGCTTCCTGCTCGGGCGCGCCGTCATGCGCCACGAGGTCGCGCCGCTGCCGATGGCGGGGCTCGTGCTCGGGGGCGTGTTCTTCTGGACCTTCGCGGAGTACGTGCTCCACCGGTACGTGTTCCACTTCGTGCGCGAGTCGGCGTTCTGGCGGCGCTTCCACTTTCTCATCCACGGCGTCCACCACGACTTCCCGGACGACAAGGACCGCCTGGTGATGCCGCTCGGCGCGAGCATCCCCATGGGCGTCGGCTTCTTCTCGCTCTTCTCGCTCACGCTCGGCGCGGCGGCCGCGCCCTTCTTCGTTGGGTTCGGTCTCGGCTACCTCGCGTACGACGGCACCCACTTCGCGCTCCATCACTTCAAGCTCACGGGCTCGATCGGCAAGGCGCTCCGCAAGCACCACATGCTGCACCACCACCTGGATCACGCCGGTGGCTTCGGCGTCTCGTCGCCGCTCTGGGACCTGGTCTTCCGCACGATGCCCCAGCCGCGCAAGCGCGCCGCCAAGAGCGCCTGAGCGGGGCGAGCCGCGGGAGCGCGGGCCGCCGCGCGAGCGCCCGCCGCGAGGGCGTGACCTCGCAGCGTAGGGCCTTGCCTCGGGCGGGCTCGCGTAGCGTATGCTGCGTGGCCGTGATGAGACGAAGGAAGTCGGCTCCCCATGAGTGATGACAAGGGCAAGTCGGCGACGACGGCCGAAGAGAAGAAGTCCGAGATCGGGAGCGTCCTGGTCTCTCGGTACGAGGTCATCCGCGAGCTTGGGCGCGGCGGCATGGGGGTGGTGTACCTCTGCAAGGACCTAGTCACGCTGGAGCGGGTGGCGCTGAAGCGCCTGCGCTCGCCCGACGAGTCCAAGTCGACCCGCGCGGAGGAGAGCTGGTGGTTCCAGCAGGAGGCGCGCGCCGTCGCCTCGCTCGACCACCCCGCGATCGTGCGCGCGCGCGACTTCGGCACGCTCGCCGACGGCTCTCCGTATCTGGTGATGGACGCGCTCCCGGGGCGCAGCGTGCACGAGTGGATGCACACGACCACGATGCCGTGGTCGGTCATCTGGAGCCTCGTCGATCAGACGCTCGCGGGCCTCGCGCACGCGCACGCGCGCGGCGTGATCCACGGCGACATGAAGCCCTCCAACGTGATGCTCGACCTCGCCACCACGGGCAAGGGCCCGCGGGCGTACGTGCTCGATCTCGGCCTCGCGTGGCTGCGGCAGACCCTCCACGATCCGCGCCTCGACGGCGGCCCCGAGCCCGAGCTCGCCACGCACTCGGGCGCGGGCACCGTCGGCTGGGTGGCGCCCGAGCAGATCCGCAAGTCGGCCCCGCAGGTCGGCCCGGCGACCGATCTCTACGCGCTCGGGTGCATTCTCTACCGCGTCCTCTCGGGCAAGGAGGTCTTCGAGGGCACGGCGCAGGAGGTGCTCCGCGCGCACAAACGTACGGCGGTCCCGCCGCCCGTGCTGCCCGACGGCGTGCCCGCGGGCGTGGCCGCCTACGTGCAGCGGCTGCTGGCGAAGCGGCCGTGGCACAGGTTCGAGCTCGCCGCCGACGCCCGCCGCGTGTGGGCGCAGTTCCGGCCACGGCACGCGTTCTCCATGGAGGAGACCCTCATCGCCACGTCGGCGAGCACGCCGCCCGCCGCGCCCTCCTCCGCGTCTCAGTCGCAGGAGGTCGGGCGCGCGATCACCGCCGCGCGGTCGCTCGCCCCCGGGCTCCTCTCGCTGCGTCCCTCGCCCATGGTCGCCCGCGAGGAGGAGCGCCGCGAGCTGCTCGACATCGTGGGCAGCGTCTGCTCCGGCAGCGGCCCGCCGCAGCGCCTCGTGGTGCTCATCGGCGAGGCGGGCGTCGGCAAGAGCCGCCTCGCCGAGTGGGTGTGCGAGCAGGTGCACGAGCGCGGGTTCATGTGGCCCCTGCGCGCGCGCTACGGGCGCACGCCCTCGCCGCTCGACGGCCTCACGGGCGCCATCAACAACTACTTCGCCCTCCAAGGGGTCGACCGCGACACCGTCGAGCAGACCCTCATCGACCGGTGGGAGGTCGACAAGGACGACGACGACGAGCTCTCTTGGGTCGCCGCCACCGCCGAGTGGCTCCGCCCCACGGCGCCGGGGCAGATGCCCCCCGTGGGCCCCTCGGGCAAGCGCTTCGTGCTCGACACGCCCGAGCTCCGCTGGGTCGTCGTGCGCCGCGTCCTCGAGCGCATCGGCCAGGAGCGGCCGATCCTCATCTGGTTCGACGACCTCCATCTCACCTCCAACAACACGTTCGACATGCTCTCGCGCCTGCGGCGCGAGGCGCCAAAGCTCCGGCTCGTCATGCTCGCCACCGCGCGCAGCGAAGCGCTCGAGACCGACCTCGACACGGCGCTCCGCATGGAGGCGATGCGCGTGGAGTGGCGCGGAAAGGTGTTCGAGCTCCGCCCGCTCGGCGCCGACGAGACGCGCTACCTGCTGAAGGCCACGCTGCCGCTCGCAGACGAGGCCATCATCACCGCGACCATGCAGAGCCGCGGCAACCCGCTCTTCGCGCTCCAGCTCGTGCACGCGTGGGCGGGAGGCGGCTACCTGAAGCTCGAGAGCGGCCGCTACCGCGTGCCGGACGCCGCGCTTCGGGGGCGCGCGATCACCACCGCCGAGCTCTGGGACGAGCGGCTGCGCGGCGTGCCCACCGATCTCCGGCTCGCGGCGTACGCGGCCGCGGCGCTCGGGGACGACATCCGCGGCATCGTGCTCCGCGCGCTCGTCGGCGCGCTCGGCATGGACGCCCGCGACGCGCTCGTCGCGCTCACGCGGGCGCAGATCCTGCTCGCGAGCGGCAACGACCAGTTCCGCTGGGCGCACGCGCTCCTCCAAGAGCACCTGCTCGGGCGGCTCGTCGAGCGCAACGACTCGCCCGCCATCTTCCGGCTCGCCGCGAACGCTCTGGCGAAGCACCCCGAGGTCGGCTCGCGGCGCATCATGAAGCACCGCGTGCGCAACCTGCTCCGCGCGGGCGACGACGACGTCGCGTCGCGGCTCATGTTCCGGTTCATCGAGGGCGCCTGGGCCCGCGGCCGAGACACCACCGCGACGTTGAAGGACCTGCAGCTCCTCGACGGGCGCGTGACCGGGGGCGCGGCGGCCGAGTACGCCTACTGGCGCGCCGAGGCCCTGCGCCACATCGGTCGGCTCGAGGAGGCCCGCGAGCAGGCCGAGACCGCGCGGCGCGCGTTCGAGCAGGCGGGGGACAAGGCGCGAGAGGCGCACGCGCTCCGGCTGCTCGGCCACCTCGCGTCCGACCAGGGCGCGCCCGCCCAGGGGCGCACGCAGGTCGCGCTGGCGCTCTCGCGCTTCGAGGAGCTCAGCGACGCCCGCGGACACGCGCAAGCCCTCGTTGTCCTTGGTGAAATCGACTACTTGCTCGGGGAGCACGCGCGCGCTCGCGCGGTGCTGGCGGAGGCGAGCGAGCGCTCGGAGGCCGTCGGCGACTCCCTCGGCCTCGCGCAGTGCCTCATCCTGCTCGCCATGATCGAGACGGCGGTGGGCGGCTTCCGTCGCGCCGGGGCGCTGCTGGTCGAGGCGCGCCACGCCTTCGACTCCATGGGCTATCGGCTCGGGCTCGCGCAGTGCGACGTCGTCCTCGGCCACGCCGATCACCGCGCGGGCGAGTTCGACGCCTCGCGCTCGCGCACCCTCGCGGCGCGCGCCGCGTTCCGCGAGCTCCAGAACCCGCGCGGCGAGGCCGCGTGCGAGCGCCTCCTCGCGATGATCGCGCTCGACGTCGACGATCTCCGCGCGGCGCGCGCGCACGCGGAGGTGGCCGCGAAGATCTTCGAGCGCCTGCAGGACCCCTGGGGCGATCTGGAGGCGAGGCTCCTGCTCGCGCAGGTGGCGCTCGCCGAGGACTCGCCCGACGCCGAGCGGCTCATCCGCGACTGCGAGAAGATTGTCCTCGACGAGGCGGAGCCGCGCCAGCACCGCCACCTCACGCTCGCGTGGCTCGCGCACACGCGCGATCGCATGGGGGACGCCGCCTTGGAGCTCGATCGGGCCCGCGCGGCGTTCGGCGACAAGACCCGCTGCGGTGACCACACGCCGCAGCTCCTCCAGCGCTTCGCGCGCATGCGCTGGGACAGCGTGGTCGGCGAGAAGATCGCCGCCTGGCTCAAGCTCATCGAGGACGCCAACCCCGACGACGGGTCCGCGCACATGCCGACGTTTCCTCGCTGAGGCGCTCGCGCGTCGGGGCGGCGCCTGCCGCTTGCTCGCGGACGCGACCTTGTGTAGGGTCCCGCGCATGTCGACCCCGCAAGACCCCCCCGTTCGCAACAAGCAGAAGAAGCGCCGCACGAAGAAGCTGGCCGCCTGGCGCGCAAAGCAGGCCGAGACCGCCGCCGCCACCAAGTAAGCGCGTCCTCAGCGCCGCACGCGAGACGGGCCACGGGGCAAGCCCCTGCGCCCGTCTTCGGCGTTTTGTGGCGTCGTGCCCCCCGCGCGCGGCGCGTCACCCGCGCGCAGGCGCGCGCGGCGCGAGACCGCGAGGCCCGTCAGGCCTACTCGAGCGGCTCGCCGTCGACCGCGCCGAGCACGCTGTTGCGGAGCTCCTGCACCTCGTCGAGCAGGCCGAGCGCCGTGGCGAGGTCGGCCTCGAGCTCTTCCTCGTGCTCGTTGGTCTCCAGGTCGGAGATGGCGAGCGCGTACGCCGCGCGGTACGCGGCGCGCCGCGCCTCGTCTCGCTCCAGCACCTTCGCGAGCTGGGCGAGTCGCACCGAGACCTCCACGCCCTCGTTCGACGTCTCGTACTTCTCGAGCAGCTCCTCGAGCGGGGCGACCGGCTGCTCGACGCTGAGCTTCCCGGGCGCGGGCGTGTCGTGCTCCGTGCGATCGGCCAGGGTGTGCGCGAGCCGGCGGAACGAGCGCAGCTCGTCGCGCGAGAGGCTGCCGTTCGCGGCGCCCGTGAGGTAGGCGATCTCCAGCATCGCCTCCGCTTCCGCGGGGGTGAAGGTTTCGGTTCCGAGGACTCTCTCGACGTCGAAGCTCATTGCCCGCAAAGCTACCCCCGCGGCTGGCGAATGTCTCGCTCTTCTCGGCGCCACCTCGCGTCGTTGAACGAACCCGTCGCGCCCGATAGAGTGCCGGCATGCGTATGCGCCCTCCCACGTCGCCCGTGGCCTCCCCCGTGCTCGCCGTGCTCGCCGCGCTCGCCGCGCTCGCGCTGCCAGCGTGCGACGATCCCCCCAAGAAAGGCGCCGCGCCGACGCCGTCGAGCGAGCCCGTCACCTCCGCCCCCTCCACGCCTCCGCCTGCCAGCGCGACCGCGTCGGCGGCGCCGAAGCCGAAGGCGCCCGTGATTTGCTCGAACGGCCCCGAGCTCGACACGAAGGACCAGGGCCTCGCCGACGAGATCCGCCGGAAGCTCGGGAAGAAGCCCGGCGAGCCGGTGAAGACCGCGGAGCTCGCGACCATCCGCTCGCTGAACCTCATCAAGGCCCCGAGCAGCACCCTCGACGCGTGCGTGTTCCAGAAGACCACGGCGCTGAAGGATCTGTTCCTCGGCCCAAGCGAGCTCGAGGACCTGTCTCCCATCGCGCACCTCACGAAGATGGAGACCCTGCGCGCGTCGATCAACCACGTGAGCGATCTGCGCCCCCTCGAGAAGATGGTGCTCCTCGACCGCCTCGACCTCGGGCGCACGCGGGTGCGCGACATCGCGCCGCTCGAGAAGCTCGTGAACCTCACGGAGCTCGAGCTCGACGACACGGAGGTGAGCGACATCAAGCCGCTCGCGGCGCTGAAGAAGCTCGAGCGGCTCAGCCTGCGGCGCACGCTCGTGACGGACGTGTCGCCGCTCCGCGAGCACACGAAGCTGAAGTACCTCTACACCGAGGGCGCGGCCATCGCCGACATCACGCCGCTGCAGCCGCTCATCGCGCGCGGGCTCAAGATCGTGAACAAGTAGGCACGTTTGTCAGGGTTGGCGGGGCGCCTAGTTCTGCTCCGCGGCGACCCACTTGCGGATTCCCTCGACCACCGGGTGGGTGGACGGCACGCCCTTCAGCGGGTGAAGCTCGTTGCCCTTGCCCTGCGGGTTGGTGAGCAAGAGGCTCTTCTCCTTGTCGGTGAAGTCGATCCACTGCTTCGCCTGCGCGCAGGCCGAGCGCGGATCGGAGTCGAGCTTCCGCAAGTCGAGCGCCTGCGTCGCCACGAACTCGAGCGAGCCGGGCGCCGCCGCGTCGGCCTGGTCTTCGCCGCCGCCGTGGCAGCTCACGCAGGCCGCGGTCGGGGTGCCGCCCTCGGGCGCGCCCGCGTCGAACTGGGGATCGGGCACGGTGTCGAGGAAGGTCTTCATGGCCGGGAGGGCCGAAGACTGGAAGAGCTCGAGCGCGGTGCACTCCCGCGCTGGCCCCTTGCCCGGCGTGGTCGCGACCTTGGTGAACGCGAGCTTGAGCCGCGTGTCTTGGTTGAAGTTGACGAGCACCAGCTCGCCCCCGAAGAACGTGCGACGGACGCCGGCGGGCACGTCGAGCTTCCCCTCGAAGCCGGCGTTCTTGGGGTCGATCTTCACGCGCGCGCCCTTCGGCATCTGCACGAAGAAGGGCGACTCGACCGACACGTTCACGCTCGTCGCGGCGTGGAGGCGCAGCGTCGACAAGGTGAGGATGCCGCCCTTCACGTCGGCCACGAACTCGAGCGTGGAGCCCGCGAGGGCCGGATCGGCGTCCTTCAGGTCGATCACGTTCGCGCCCGCCTGCACGACGAACGGCGCCGTGGCGGGCAGCTTGCCCGGCCCGAGCTCGGCCTGGATCCACTCGCGCACCTTCGCCTCGAGGTCGGGCGTCGACGCGAGGCCGGGCCCGTCGTGCGCGGCCTCCGTGAGGAGCGTGCTGTCCTCCACGTCCCGCGTGAGCGGGAGGATGCCCCGGAAGGCCTTGATGGAGGCGTACCTGTCGGGCTCGGCGAGCCACTTGGGGGCGCCGTTGTAGACGCCGTTCACGTGGCACACGCCGTCCTTCGCGCCGCAGCGGTTGACGAGGCTCGGCTCGATCGCGCGGAACAGCGCCTCGGGGGTCTGGCCCGCGGCGGCGTCGAGCGCGGGAGTGTCGGCGCTCCCACACGCCGCCGAGAGCGACGCGGCGGCGCCCGCGAGCGAGGCCAGCGCCGCGAGCGCCCCGAGGGCCCTCGCGACGGCGTGGGCCCGCGCGCGCGCGCTGATCGAGGCCGAGGTCGAGGTCGAGGTGGAGGGGAGCAGGCGAGAGGGGAGCACAGGCGAATCTTTTCGAGTCCTTAGGAGAAACGCAAGGAGTCGCTGCGCGGGCTCCCTCTACGGCTTCACGCCGGCGCCGAAGGCCAGGTTGTCGACGCACGCGGCCGCGAGCGTGACAAGCTTCGCGTCGGCCCTGAGCAGGATGGGCCCCGCGGCGGTGCCGTCGTAGTACCCGTCGTAGTCCCCGGCGTCATTGACGGCGCCGTTTCCGCCGGCGTCGGCCTGCGCGCGCACGACGTACGAGCCGCTCGCCAAGCCCCCGATGCGGAACGTGAAGCGGTCGGTCGCGGTGGCGGTGACGAAGGTCATGCTGCGGGTGTCGCTGCCGCTCGCGAGGCCCACGCTGAGCACGAGCGTGCGGCCCGCGGGGAGCGGCGCGGGCAACGTGAGGGTGCCCCGCACGGCGAGCGCACCGGCGAACGCTGCGTCCATGGACAGGGTGGCGCCCGGGAGGCACGCCCCCGCGTCGGCGTCCGTCGCCGTGACCGCGTCGCTGGCCGCGTCGCCCGCGTCCGGCTGGGGCGCCACGCCGTCGGTGGTCGCGTCGGCCGCGCCGGCCTCTTGGGACACCACCACAGGCGCCGCGGGGGTCGCGCCCGGGACGGCGTCGGGGAGGCCCGTGCGGTCCTTGGGCCCGCACGCGGCGCTCGTCAGCGCGACGAGCGCGGGGAGCCCGAGCGCCACGACGAGCGCGGGGAGGGTCACGAGACGAGGGCGGCTGGCGGCGCGGCGTGTCACGGGCCCAGTCTTACGGCGCGCTCCGGAAAGCACAAGGGCAACCGGCGCGTGCGCCCGGACGGAACTTGGCCCGCGCGATCGCCCCTGCCTACGATCGCGAGGAAGAAACGGAGGCTCGCCCATGCTGCACGCCCAGAACCGACGCCGCGCGAACCGGAAGCTCAAGTCGATCCCCTGCCAGCTCATCCGCCACTCGGACCGACAGGTCTTCCCCGAGCATACGACCGACCTCTCCGAGGCCGGCATGTTCATCGAGTCCGACGCCGGCTTGGCGGTGGGCGACACGCTGACCGTCTCGTTCCAGACCAGCGATCTCGGCCTGTGGGTCGACGCGCAGGCGACGATCGTGCGGCTCGTCCGCGGGCGCCGCCGCGAGGACCGCGGGGAGGTGGGCTTCGGGCTCCGCTTCGACAGCCTCGAGCCGGTCAAGCGCCTCGTGCTCCGCGGCTCGCTCCGGCGGTCTCGGCCCCCGCTCCCGCGGCGCAAGCGCGACGCCTGCCCGCCCGCGTCTCACCCCTCCAGCCCATGACAAAACGCATGTGACCGTGCGGCGCGCTCGCCGCGCAGGTCACGGTCGCCACGACGCCGATGTCACGTTGACTCGCTCGCGACCCATGACGTATCTGGTGCTTCGCGCCGGCGTCCGCATGGGCGGACCGTGGTACGGCGTGTGCTGCGGCGTCGCTCGATGGGAGACCTCCTCAAACGTGCACTCGAGCGCCTCGTCGCCTTCTCGGAGAGGCGCTGGGCGGTGGTGCTGCTCCTCGGCCTGGCCTTCGCCGTGGGGTGTCTGGCCTACGCGAAGAGCACGCTTCAGGTGCGGTCCGACTTCACCGAGCTGCTCCCCAAGGACAGCCCGGGGCTCAAGGCCTACGAGCACCAGCTCGGTCGGGTAGGCGGCGGCGCGTCGTTCATCGTCGTCGTCGAGTCGCCCGACCGCGCGGCCAACCAGCGCTTCATCGACGACCTCTCGGTGGAGCTGTCGGCGCAGGTGAAGAAGCACAAGGCCTGCACCGACGCTTGCGCGGGCGCCGACGCGTGCGTGCGCGCGTGCGGCGTCAACCTCGTGCAGTACTTCGAGAACGGCACGAAGGAGGTCCAGGGCTTCTACCGCAGCCACAAGTGGCTCTTCGCGTCGAAGAAGGACCTCGAGGACGCCGACTCCACGCTCGACTCGCAGATCGCCATCCAGAGCGGCCTCGTCTCCGACCTCGAGTCCGACGACCCGCCTGCGCCCTCGAGCGACGCCGCCGCGCCCCCGCCCGCGCCGAAGAAGGCGCCGCCCATCGCGGCCGGCGCGCGCGACGCCGTCGACGCACGACGACGAACGGGACAGCGCCGGGGCTTGGGCGCTGCGACCGTGGGAGCCTTCGTGCGTGCGCAGGTGGGACTCAAGCAATGTCCGCGGCGAGCGAGGGCGAGCCCACGACGCGTGCGAACGAAGCGAGTGATCGCCTTTTCGCGCGCTCGGATCAAGCCCCAAGCCGCGCCAGCGAGGCGAGCACCGCACGCTCCGCGCGACGCATCCGGGCGCGCTCTCGCGGTTGGTGATCGT
>DAORJJ010000149.1:0-13085 GCA_035439005.1 Polyangiaceae bacterium
CAAGCGAGCCCCGAAGGGGCGAACGAAGGTCGATGGCGGGCCCGAGCCGAAGGCGAGGTCTCGCCGTGAAGGCCGCGGGTCCCATCCTCACGCGGGCGAGCCTCCCGTTCCGCTTCCGCACGATGGCGCGCGCGGGCGTGCGCATGATGTTCCACGACTGGCTGAAGATGGCCGGCACCATGCTCGGCGTGGTGTTCGCCGTGGTGCTGTCGAACCAGCAGCTCGGCACGTTCATGGGGCTCATCTACAAGAACATCATGTTCGTGAACAACACGACCGCCGAGCTGTGGATCGTGCCGCCCGGGGCCGAGACGGTGCAGGGCGGGAAGGTCGTGCCGTACTCCGACATCCTCGCCGCGCGCACCACGCCCGGCGTGGCGGCGGCCGAGCCCCTCGTGTTCGCGACCGCGACGGTGGCGCTCCCCGCCGGCGGCAGCGAGCCGGTCAACCTCGTCGGCGCCTCGTACCCGGGCTACCTCGGCGGCCCCTGGAACTTGGTCGCCGGCGACACCAAGGTGCTGAACCGCCCCGACACCATGATCTTCGAGGACTCGGAGCGCGAGACCCTCGGCGGGCTGAACCTCGGCAGCGTGCGCGAGGTGAACGGCCGCAAGATCACCGTCGGGGGCTTCACGTGGGGGCTCATCCCGTTCGGGCCGAGCTACGCCTTCGCCGACTATGAGCTCGCGCGCGAGCTCACCAAGCTGCCGCGCGATCGGGCCAATTTCGGCCTCATCAAGCTCGAGCCCGGGGCCGACCCCGACGTGGTGAAGGCGGCGGTGACCGCGCGACTCGCGGGGTCCGGCGTGTTCACGCAGGCCGAGTTTCGGCGGTCGATCGTGAAGAACGTGCTCACGAAGACCCCCATCGGCATCACGTTCGGCACGAGCACGCTGTTCGGGCTCATCGTGGGGTTCGTCATCGTGTCGCTCTCCATGTTTTCGGCCGTGGTCGACAACATCCGCGAGTTCGGCACCCTGAAGGCGATCGGCGCGACGAACTTCGACCTGGGCATGCTCCTCTTCGTGCAGTCGGTGCTCTACGGCGTGCTCGGCTCGATCATCGGGCTCTTCCTGGTGTCGCGGATGGCCCTCGGGATCCGCTCCGCCAAGCTCGCGCTGAACCTCCCGCCGCAGCTCACCCTCGGCACGGTCGTCGTGATGGTGTTCATGTGCGTGATGGCCTCCGGCCTCGCGCTCCTGCGGCTGCGCAAGGTCGAGCCGGCGATGGTGTTCCGATGAGCGCCAGCGACTTCGCCATCGAGTGCCGCGGCGTCGAGAAGACCTACGGCTCCGGGGCCACGGCGTACCGCGCGCTGAAGGGCGTCGACTTCGCGGTGCGCCCGGGCGAGTTCGTCATGCTCTCCGGCCCGTCCGGCAGCGGGAAGACCACGCTGCTCTCGATCCTCGGCTGCGTGCTCACCGCCACCGGCGGAGTAGTCAAGCTCTTTGACCAAGACATCTCGAAGGCGAAGGACGCAGCGCTGCCCGGGCTGCGGCTCTCGTACATCGGGTTCGTGTTCCAGGCGCACAACCTGCTCGCGTCGCTGACGGCGACCGAAAACATCGGCACGCTGCTCGAGCTGCGCGGCTACTCCGGGCAGGCCGCCGAGGCGGAGGCGCACCGCCTGCTCACGCAGGTGGGCCTCGCCGACAAGTTCGACAGCAAGCCGGGCGATCTCTCCGGCGGGCAGCGGCAGCGCGTGGCCGTGGCCCGGGCGCTCGCGGGGGCGCCGCCCATCCTGCTGGCCGACGAGCCCACCGCCGCGCTCGACGCGCAGAACGGCCTGGCCGTGACCGAGACCCTGCGCTCGCTCGCGAAGGACCACGGGCACACCGTCGTGGTCGTCACGCACGACAACCGCATTTTTCACCTCGGCGATCGCATCGTGCACATCGAGGACGGCCTCATCGTGGAGAAGTCATGAACCTGAAAGTGAGCGCCGAAAGGGCGAACGAAGGTCTGTGCCAACCGACCAGCGGGAGGGCGGCATGAACACGCAAGGGAGCCGCAGGCGAGCGGCGTGTCTATGCCAACCGACCAACGGGAGGGCGGCATGAAGAAGAAGCGCATCTCTCTCGGGTTCGTGGCCTTCGGCGTGTTCCTTCTCTTTGCGGTGGTGATGGTCACCCGCTCGGTGCTCGCGGGCCCGCAGACCGTGCCGACCGAGAAGGACGTGAAGAAGGCCGAGCGTGTGGCGAAGCCGAAGGCCGGCGTCGACGAGCGCACCACCGTGCCGACCGGTGCCGACCTCGTGGCGGGCAACGGCATCATCGAGCCAGCCGATCGCGAGACCAAGCTCGCGAGCCACATCCCCGGTCGTATCCGCGCCGTGCTCGTCGTGGAGGGGCAGGACGTGGCCGCGGGCGCGCCGATCGCCGAGCTCGAGAACGAGGCGGAGAAGTCGGCGCTCGAGGCGGCCGAGGCCGATCTCGGCGTGCGCCGCGCCGAGCTGCTCCGCGTCGCGCGGGGCCTCCGCGCCGAGGACCGCCAGGCCATCGTCGCCGACACGAGCGCGGCGAAGGCCCGCGCCGACCTGTCGCAGGGCACCCTCGCGCGCCTCGAGGAGGCCGCGAAGGGCGGCGCCGCCACCGTCGACGAGGTGGCGCGCGCCCGCGGCCAGGCCGAGGCCGACAGGAACGCGCTCGACGCCGCCGAGGCGCGCAAGCGCGCCGCCGTGACGGGCGCGCGGTCCGAGGACGTGCTCGTGGCGCAGGCCAACGTCGCCGCGGCCACCGCGCGCCGCGATCAGGCGAAGTCGACCCTGGAGCGCCTCACGATTCAGTCGCCGATCGCGGGCAAGGTGCTCCAGGTCAAGCTGCGCGCGGGCGAGTACTACAACCCTCAGGGCGGCGAGCCCATCGCCGTCGTCGGCGACACGCGCACGCTGCGCGTGCGGATGGACCTCGACGAGCGCGACATCGCGAAGGTGGCGGTGGGCGCGAAGGCGTTCGTCACTCTCAACGCGTACCCCGGCAAGCGCTTCGCGGCCCACGTGGTCGAGATCGGCCGCCGCATGGGGCGCAAGAACCTGCGCACCGACGACCCCACCGAGCGCATCGACACGAAGATCCTCGAGGTGCTGCTCGAGCTCGACGAGCGCGAGGGCCTGGTCACCGGGCTCCGCGTGGTGAGCTACGTGGAGGCCACGAAGTAGCGGGGGCGGCGGCGCGCGCTCAACGGCGCGCGCCGCGGGCTCAGTTGTGGACCCACACGACCGTGCCGCGGAGCGCGAGCATCGCGCCGTGCCAGCCGGGCGGCAGCTCGGGCTTCGTGAACGCGAAGAGGTGCGCGGCGTCCTTCGGGGCGAGGTTGATGCAGCCGTGCGAGCGCGGCATGCCGAACTGATCGTGCCAATACGCGGCGTGCAGCGCGTAGCCGTCTTTGAAATACTGAATATAGGGCACGTCGCGCAGCTCGAACGCGGCCTCGGGGACTCGGCTGTCCATGGTGGAGGCTGTGTGCTTCGTGTGGATTCGGTAGATGCCGCGCGGCGTCACGTAGGGGTTCTTCTCGGTGTCCGTGGCCATTCCGCCGGCGCCGGTGGAGACCAGCGTGGCGTACACGGGTTTGTCGCCCTCGACCGCGAGCAGGGTCTGCTTCGTGAGGTTGACCTCGAGCCAGCGCTCTCCCTCTTTTCCCCACTTGGGGAGCCGCCGGATGGGGTCGAGCCGCACCGACTCCTTCGCGCTGACGAGCGAGCCGTCGGCGAGGACGTGGAAGTGCTCGCCGCCGATGACCTTGATCTTCTTCTCGACCTTGTGCGCGCTCCGCCAGGGCAGCTCGGCGCCGGCCTTGAGGTGCTTGCCGTCGAGCGTGTGGCGCTTCGCGCCCGCCTTGGTCACGAAGATGATGGGCAGGGAGAGCGGGCCGTCTTTCGAGAGCTCGACGCCGTGGAACGACGTGCCACGCACGAGCCGCACGCGATCGGCGGGCATGAGCAGGAGGTCGGGGGTGAGCAGGAAGCGGCGCTTGCCGTGGAGCAGGCTCGCGATGAACGAGATGCCGAGGCGCCGCATGGGGCGCGCCGCGTCGAGCGGGATGCACGCCGCCGCGCCGCCGGGGCACGGCGAGCCGCCGTCGGCGTCGGGCTTGTGCGAGAAGGCGAGCCCCGAGAGGTTCAGCGTGGGCTTGCCGTCGGTCAGGTAGTCGGGGATGGGGTCGTCTTTGCCGTCGGTCGCCCACGCCGCGAGCACGCCCGGCGCCGGCTCGAGCGGGAACGGGCCGCCGGGGAGGGAGGAGAGCTGCGGGTACTCGCCGTCGCGCGCCTCCTCGGCCTCGGCCTCGGTGAGCGTGCGGAAGTGCTTGTCCCAGTCGGCCTCGAGGGCCTTGGCCTCGGCCTCCGAGGGCAGGCGCGTGTAGAAGGGGGCGTGCGAGGTGCGGACCACCGCGTACCCGTAGGGGAGCCCGGCGCCGAGCTCGGCCCGCCGCGACGACGCCTTGACGATCGCGTCGTCGAGGTTGCCCGTGGCCGTGGGCCCCACGCACACGAACCCGTGGGGGGCGATGGGCACCCAGCCGCCAGGGCAGCCCTCGCGGCCGGCGACGCCGCCGCGCGTGTCGACGATCGCGCCGGCGCGCAGGTACCCGAGGCGCTTGCTGTTCGGGTTCGGGGCCTCGAACACCCAGGTCTCCATCGCGCGGCTCGCCAGCTTGCCGCCCTCGCTCTTGGGCACGGTGGCCGGCTCGGTGGACGGGCCCGCGTCCTCGCCCGGGGCGACCGCCACGACCGCCTCGGCGTCGGTGGCCGCGGGCGACTTCTTGCACCCGAGCGCGGCGACCGCGGCGAGGAGCGCGAGCGCGGGGAGCGCCGCGCGCTTGCGTGGGGTGAGCTTCCGTGGGGCGAGAGAGACCATGGCACCGTCGGGGATACCGCAGGCGCGCCCGAATGCCCAAGTTGCCGGCAGGCCGCGCCCAGGGCATGCTGCTGGGCCGAGGCCGCGGGGTTCGGCTTCGGCGAGCGGCCCTTGACATCGGGGCGGATTTTCATAGAGTGCGCGGCCCCGACCCCCGAGACCGCGGGCCGGGCACAACAAGAGGATTCACGTGGCCAATCATCCGTCCGCCGAGAAGCGCAACCGCCAGCGCATCACGCGCACCGCGCGCAACCGCGCCGTCAGCAGCTCTGTCCGTACCTTCGTGAAGCGCGTCCGCGTGGCGCTCGAAGCCAAGAACGCGGGCGACGCGGCCGCTGCCCTCAAGATCGCGATCGTGGAGATCGACCAGGCCTCGAGCAAGGGCGTCGTCCACCCCCGCGCCGCCTCGCGCACGATCTCGCGCCTCTCGGCGCAGGTCCACGCGCTCTCCAAGGCCTGAGCCCCGCCGCTCGCGGACGTGCGCCCCTCGCTCGGTGGGCGGCGCGCGTCGCTCCGTTTTGTGTGTAAGGTGCACGCGCCCGCGTGCGCCGCGTTTCTTGTGTCCTGTCCCCATCGTCTAGTTGGCCCAGGACGGCGGCTTTTCACGCCGCTAACAGGGGTTCGAATCCCCTTGGGGACGCCAGCCGCGCTTCGGGTCCGTCGTGAGCTCCCGGCCTACGTGGCCGCGCCCAGCGGATACCCGATCTCCTCGAGATCTTCGCGCAGCTCTTCGAGGGTGCGCTCGCCGCCAAGTCGCGCGACGATCGCCCCGTCGAGGGGGCGCAGGGCGAGCACGTGGGCCGCGTCTTCTGGGGCGATCTCGAGCTCGAAGTACTCGGCCGCCCACGCCACGTAGTCCTCCGGCCGGCCCGCGAGCGGGGAGAGCAGCGCCTCGGAGCCGTCGGGATCGTCGCCGTCCTCGAGCGCGGGCCAGACCAGGTCTCCATGGCGCCACGCGGTGTCTTCGCGCAGCCGCCACAGCACGAACGTCGCCTGGTCGAGGTCGAAGGCGGGCTCGTCGAGGAACGGCGCGAGCGCCTCCGGAAAGCCCGCGAGCAGCCCGGGGTAGAGGGCGCGGCCGCGCTGCTCCGCGGGCGTGAAGCGGCCGCCGAAGGGGCTCATGAAGGCCTCGTGCGCGAAGCCCTTCAGCGCGGCGCCCGCGGCCGAGAACCAGAGGAACCACTCGTCGCCGCTGCCGTCGCGCATCGACGCCATCTCCGCGCCGGTCGCCGCGTCCCATCGGCTGTTGAACGAGTAGTAGCGCGACTCCCAGTCGGGGCAGAGGAGGGCGTCGAGCGCGGCGAGCCCCTTCGTGACGCGGCGGAGCTCGTCGATGCCCGGCAGGCCGCCCAGCGCGCGCGTGGAGATCATGCGAGGAGGCTACCCGAAGCGCACGACGGCGTGAGCGCGATCGCCCGGGAGCGACTACGCCGCGGTGGCGGTCGTGAGCGGCTCCTCGGCGCGCTCCTCGACGGGGGCCGCGGCGGGCGCGGGCCGCGCCACGTACACGAGCGCGACGCACCACCCGAGCAGCAGCGTGGCGTTGGCCTGGTGGAGGCTCGCCCACCCAATGGGGACGCGCCCGAGCACGGTGAGCGCCCCCAGCGTGACCTGCAGCGCCACCTGGAGGAGCATGCCGCCCACGACGACGCGCGCCGCGCGCGGCGCCGGCCGAGAGAAAGCGAGCCCCGCGCAGGCCGCCACCGCGAGGGTGGTGAGGTAGGCGAGCGCGCGGTGGACGAAGTGGATGGTGAGGGCGTCGGCCACGGCGCTGCGCGCGGGCCCGAGGCTCGCGGGCGCGAGCTCCGCCGGGACCCACGCGCCGTTCATGGTTGGGAACGTGGGCGCGACGAGCCCGGCGTGCGTGCCCGCCATGAGGCCGCCCCACACCACCGTGACGCCCACGAGGCCGAGGGCGAGGCGCGCCGTCCACGCGAGCGCGCGCGCCCGGCGTGCGTGGGCCGCGAGCGGCGCGGGCGGCGCGTCGAGGGGCACCAGCTCGGCGAGGGCCGTCCACACGAGGAGCGCGAAGCAGGTGAGCGCGAGGCAGAGGTGGAGCGTCAGGCGGTAGGGGGACACGTGCGGCGCGTCGGCGAGGCCGCTCTTCACCATGAGCCACCCCGCGAGCCCCTGCAGGCCGCCGAGGGAGAAGATGCCGAGGATGGTGAGCGCGCGCCGGCGGTCGAGCTTGCGCTTCGCGAGGAGCCACGCGAGCGGCACGAGCACCACGAGCCCCGTGACGCGGCCGAGCAGGCGGTGCGCCCACTCCACGTAGAAGATGCGTTGGAAGGCGTCGAGCGGCATGCCCGCGTTCACGAGCCGGCCCTCCGGCGAGGCCTTGTACTTTGCATATTCCTCCGCCCACGCGGCCGCGCTGAGCGGGGGGAGCACGCCCGTGAGGGGCTTCCACTCGACGATCGAGAGCCCCGACCGCGTGAGCCGCGTGAGCCCGCCGACGACGACCATGGCGAAGACGCACCCCGCCACGACGAGGAGCCACGCACCCAGCGCGCGCGAGCGAGACACGGCCATGGGCGCGATATAGCGAAGACTTTGCCGGGAGGACAGACCCCGGGGCGCACTTTTCGTGGCCGAGCTGCGGTCGCTCACGCGCGCGCCGAGCACCTCCTCACGGCGCGGGCGCGGCGAGGGCCTCGTCGATCGTCTTGCGCAGCTCGTCGCTCTCCGGGGTCACCTTGCTCGGGAAGGCCTTCTTCACGAGGCCGTCCTTGCCGACCACGTATTTGTGAAAGTTCCACTCGGGCCGCCCGAACCCCTTGGCGAGGAACGCGTACACGGGCGAAGGGGAGGGCCCCTTCGTGACCACCTTCTCGAACAGCGGGAACGTGACCTTGAACTTCGTGCTGCAGAACGTGGCGATCTCCTTCGAGCTGCCGGGCTCCTGCCCGCCGAAGTCGTTCGACGGGAAGCCAAGGACGACGAAGCCCTTCGGGGACAGCTCCTCGTAGAGCTTCTGGAGGCCGGCGTACTGCGGCGTGTACCCGCACTCGGAGGCGGTGTTCACCACGAGGGCCACCTTTCCCTTGTAGGTCGAGAGCGGCTCGAGCGCGCCGTCGAGGACAGGCCGCAGAGGCGCACCGAGCCGCCGGCGCCGTCGAGACGCTTGGCCGAGAGGGCGTGCAGCGACGCGGGCTCGCCGGTCGTCGTGGCCTGCGCCGCCGTGGTCGACGTCGTGTCGACGGGGGCCGGTGAGGCGGTGTCGGGGGTCTTCTGGCAGGCGAGCGCGCCGAGCGCGAGGAGAGGGAGGAGCGCGACGAGCGTCAGCGGGGCGAGGTGCTTCACGGTGTCTCCGATGCGAGAGGTGCGAGAGGTGCGAGAGGTGCGACCCGTCAGGGAGCGCGCGGGAGGTGCGACCCGTCAGGGAGCGCGCGGGAGGCGAAGTGGGGAGTCGTCGGCGCTCACGACGCGTGGGCCGGGCCCTCGAGGCGGAGCCAGATCTCGTTTCGACGCGCGAACCACGGCACGAACGGCGGATCGTAGCGGTTGACCTCGGCGGCGCCGACCACCGCGAGCCGCTCGGCGCGCACCCACGCGCGGAGGGCCGCCTCGTGCTGGTCCATGTTCTCGGCGGTCCAACGGCCGCTGAAGCGCACGACCGCGACGCGCGTCGGGGGCAGCTCGCGCAGCGTGACGCGCGCGTCGAGCGGGACGGGGAGCGTAGCCAGGGTCTCCCCCTCGGGCATGGTGAACGCGACCACCCAAGCGGCGCCTTGCGGGCGCTGCGCGACGGGCGCGGTCATGGCGATGCGCGCGCCCTCCGCGGCGCCGCTCATCGCCACGGGCGCGGTCATGGCGAGCTTCGTGCCTGCGCGGTTCTTGCCGAAGATGTAGCCGGCGAGGCGGCGAAAGCCCTCGTCGCCGGCCTCGCCGAAGTCCCCCTCGACGCGGGTCTCGGCGACCACGCGCGGCGGGTAGGTGCGGAGCTCGAAGCTCTCTGCGCTCTTCACCACGGCGTACGCGGGCTCCTTCACGCCGCCCCCGCACGCGGTGACGAGCGCGGCCGTCGCGGCGACGAGCGCGCGCCGCGCCGCGCTCGAGGCGCCAGAGCCGACCGCGCTCACGAGCCCACCGCCTCTCGCAGGAGGGCGATCGCCGCCTGGCGCTTCGCGGCCGGCATCGGGCCCTCGTGGGAGAAGACGAGCTTCCCCTCGCGGTCGTAGAGCAGCACGCTGCTCACGCCCTTCTTCAGCCGGAGCGAGGCGCGCGCGGCGCCGCTCCAGTCGCAGTAGATGAGCGTGCCGAACTTGTTCGACTCGCTCTGGATGGCGTCCTTCACGAAGCCGCGGACGGGCCAGTAGTCGTAGCCCTGGAGGTCGGCGATGGCGACGAGCGTGACCTGCTGCTTGTAGCGATCGCCCTTCCCCAGCTTCGCGAGCTCGTCTTTGAAGGCTTGGTTCTGCTGGGCGGAGTCCTTGTCCTCGTAGACCACGAGGACGGGCTTGCCGTGCGCGCGAGGGAGCACGAACGGCCTGTCCCAGCCGTCGACGAGCTGCACCGCCGGGCGGGCGGCGCCGGCGTTGGGTAGCGCCGCGGCGGGCGCCGCGAACGCGAGCGCGCCGAGCGCGCCGAGCGCGACGAGCGTGAGGGCGGGGAGGGTGAGGCGTGTCGGGCGAGTAGGGCGGGTCATGGGCGAGCTCTCCTTGGCTTGGGGGTTGCAGAAGTGGAAGTGGACGTGGAGGCAGGAGCGGAGTGGGACGCGCCGGTGAGGAGCGCGCGGACGGAGCGGCGCAGCTCGGCGGGATCGCGATCGGCGATCACCCCGCCGCGGGCGCGCACGAGGTCGGCGATCGCGCTCGAGGCCGAGCCACCCACGATCCACGGCACGTCGTCGCAGGCGCTCGCGTAGTCGTCGACGAGCTCGCGGGCGCGGGAGCGCTCGGGCGGCTGGGTGACCGAGAGCGCCACGAGCGCCGGCCGCATGGCCTGCACGGCGCTCCGGATGGCCCCGGGCGGCGTGCGTGCGCCGAGGAACACCGGGCGGAGGCCCCAGCCGGAGAACCGGAGCGCCATCGCGAGCAGCCCGAGGTCGTGCTCGTCGTCGGCGAAGCTCGCGAGGACCACCGCTTGCTCGGCCAGCGCGCCCGGTGAGAGGCGCACGAGATCGCGCAGCAGCGTGCCGATGCGCTGCGACGCGAGGTGCTCCTCGGCGACCGACAGCTCACCGGAGTGCCAGAGGCGACCGACCTCGTAGAGCAGGGGCGTCACCACCTCGTCGAGGATCGTGACCGCGGTCCCCAGGAAGAGCAGCTTGCGGAGCTCGCGGTCGAGCTCTGCGTCGTCGAAGCGGCGAATGGCGGCGAGGATGCGGTCGATCGCCGCCGCGTGGGGAGCGACGACGGGCGCGTTCGCGAGCCCGTTCGTGCGCTGGGCGAGCACGACCTTCGCGGCCTCGGCCGCCGCCATGCCCTCGTCGCAGAGGCGGCGCAGCTCGCGCACCTGCTCGACCTCGCTGCCGGCGTACAGCCGATAGCCCGAGGCGCTGCGCTCGGGCTTCGGGATGCCGTAGCGACGCTCCCAGGCGCGGAGCGTAGGCTCCGGCACGCCCGTGAGCTCCGAGACGGTGTGGATGCGGAACGGTCCGCTCGCCGGGAAGTCGGGCGCCTCGTCGCGGTTTGGCTTCCCCTCGCGTTCACGCTCAGTCATGGTTGGGTCCCCCAGTTGACATGGTTTGCATAGGGTCTATACAATCTTTATACAACCGGAGAGACATCATGCAAACGTCTTCGAACAAACGGCGTGCGATTGTGATCGGCAGCGGCTTCGGGGGCCTCGCCGCGGCGGTGCGCCTCGGCGCGCGCGGCTGGGACGTGACCGTGCTCGAGCGGGACGAGCAGCCGGGGGGGCGCGCGCGGGTATTCCGGCAGGACGGCTTCACCTTCGACGCCGGGCCGACGGTGATCACGGCGCCGTTCCTCTTCGAGGAGCTGTGGGAGCTCTGCGGCAAGCGCATGGCCGACCACGTCGACCTGCGCCCGGTCACGCCTTTCTATCGCATCCGGTTCAACGACGGCCGGTCGTTCGACTACTCGGGCGATCCGGAGTCGATGCGCGCCGAGATCGGCAAGCTCGCGCCCTCCGATCTCGCGGGGTACGAGCGCTTCGTCGCGATGAGCCAGGAGATCTTCTCCGTCGGCTTCGAGAAGCTCGCGCACGTGCCGTTCACCCACTGGACCGACATGGCGCGCGTGGTGCCCGCGATGATGAAGCTCGAGAGCTACCGCAGCGTGTACGGCCTCGTGTCCAAGTTCGTCGAGGACGAGCGGCTCCGGCAGGTGCTGAGCTTTCACCCGCTGCTCGTGGGCGGCAACCCGTTCAACACGACCTCGATCTACAGCCTCATCCCTTACCTCGAGCGCAAGTGGGGCGTGCACTTCCCCATCGGCGGCACGGGCGCCCTGGTGCGCGGCCTGATCGACCTCATCGAGGGGCAGGGCGGGGCGCTCCGCTACGGCGCCACCGTCGAGGAGATCCTCGTGGACGGTGACGGCGGCAAGCGCGGCAAGGCGCGCGGCGTGCGGCTCAGCACGGGCGAGGTCCTCGCGGCCGACGTGGTCGTCTCCAACGCGGACTCGGCGTGGACGTACAGCCACCTCTTGCCGGCGCGTTACCGGCGGCGCTGGACCGACCGCAAGCTCGAGGGCTCGCGCTACTCGATGAGCCTCTTCGTCTGGTACTTTGGCACGAGCCGGCAGTACCCGGACGTGGCGCACCACACCATTCTGCTCGGCCCGCGCTACAAAGAGCTGCTCACCGACATCTTCGACCGTCACGTGCTCGCCGACGATTTCAGCCTCTACCTGCACCGGCCGACGGCGACCGATCCCAACCTCGCGCCGCCCGGCTCCGAGGGCTTCTACGTGCTCTCGCCCGTGCCGCACCTGGACGCGGGCATCGACTGGGCGTCGCGGGCCGAGGCGTACCGCGCGAAGATCGAGCGTCACCTCGAGGCGACCGTGCTCCCCGGGCTTTCGAAGAGCGTGGTCTCGTCCCGCGTGATGACGCCCCAGCACTTCCGCGACGAGCTGCTGAGCGAGCGCGGCGCGGCCTTCGGCCTCGAGCCCGTGCTGCTGCAGAGCGCGTGGTTCCGCCCCCACAACCAGAGCGAGGAGATCGACGGCCTCTACCTCGTGGGCGCGGGCACGCACCCGGGGGCGGGCGTCCCCGGCGTGCTCTCGTCGGCCCGCGTGCTCGACTCCGTGGTGCCTCATGCGTAGCAGCCTCGCGTCGGCCGACCTGGCGGCGTGCGCGAGGCTCCTCCGGGCCGGCTCGAAGAGCTTCTCCACGGCGTCGCTCCTGCTCCCGCGCCGCGTGCGCGCGCAGGCCACCGTGGTGTACGCGTTCTGCCGCGTGGCGGACGACGCCATCGACTCGGAGCCCGGCACCACGGTCGCGGCCGTCGACGCGCTCCGTGCCCGCCTCGCGCGGGCCTACGCGGGCGCTCCGGACGACGATCCGGTCGACCGGGCGCTCGCCGCGGTCGTCGCCGACGCCGGGGTCCCCCGTGAGCTCTTCGAGGCGCTCCTCGAGGGGTTCGCGTGGGACGTGGAGGACCGCCACTACGAGACCCTGGACGAAGTGTATGCATACGCTGCGCGCGTCGCCGGCGCGGTCGGCGCCATCATGGCGGTGCTCATGGGGCGCCGCGCCCCGAGCGCCCTCGCGCGGGCGTGCGATCTTGGCGTCGCCATGCAGCTCACGAACATCGCGCGAGACGTCGGCGAGGACGCCGCGCGCGGGCGCCTCTACCTGCCGCGCGCGTGGCTGCGCGAGGCCGGCGTCGACCCCGAGGCGTGGCTCGCGTCGCCCACGCCGAGCGCCGAGCTCCGCGCGATCGTCGCCCGCCTGCTCGACGCGGCCGAGGTCCTCTACCGCCGCGCCGATCGCGGCATCGCCCTGCTCCCAGCCGACTGCCGCGTGGCGATCCGAGCGGCCCGGCTCATCTACTCGGACATCGGGCGCAGCATCGCCGCGGTGGGCTACGACTCGGTCACCCGCCGCGCGGTCGTCTCGAAGGGGCGCAAGCTTTGGCTCCTCCTGCGCGCCCTGCGCCCGCGCGTCGGCGGGCCTCCGGACCCCGCGGGGCCGCCGCTCGACGCGGTGGTGTTCCTCGTCGACGCGTGCCGGAGCCCCTCGTGAGCGCGAGGGCCGAGCGGGCGCGCGCGGTCGTCCGCGACGCGGGCGGAGCGGAGCTCGCGGAGCGCCTCGGCA
>DAORJJ010000150.1:0-13084 GCA_035439005.1 Polyangiaceae bacterium
ACCTGCGCGAGCTCTCCGAGCGCGCGCGCGCCGAGCAGTCGTCGCTGCGCGTGCGCTGGCGCATCCCGAAGCGGGTGGTGCTCTCCTTCCCCGCCGATCTGGGCGACGCCCTCGAGGACGCGCTCTTCGCGCTGTCGTCGGTCACGAAGCTCGTCGCGTGGGCGGAGGACAACGACGTGCTCGGGCTCGTCACGCGGTGGGAGGCGCGCCGCGAGCGCCGCCTCGAGCTGCCGGACGAGGGCGGCGTGCCGAGCGAGCGCACGGTGCGGAGGCCGCCTCGCGAGGACGACGAGCCGCGCCCCAAGCGGAGCTACCGCGAGCCGCCCGCGCCTGGCAGCACCGCCGCCCCGGCGCTCGAGCCCGAGCGCCTCCTCCCGCTGCCTCCGCTCGCGCGCAAGATCCCTCGGAGGGCACGCGCGCCGCGGCTCTTCGACGTCGATCCGGCCGCGCCGGTCGAGCGGGGGACGGGCGTCAAGGTGCTCGCGGGCCCGTTCGCCGGCCGCATCGGCGCGGTGCTCGAGCTCATCGGCAGCCACGAGGCGAAGGTGAGCCTTGGGCTGCTGGTGGCGCGCGTACCCGTCGCCGATCTCGTGGCGTGCGCGCCAAAGACCGGGCGCACGCGCCTGCCGTCGTCGCACCGCAAGCCGCCGGCGCGCTGAGGTCCGCAGGCGAGCTTCCACCTTCGCACGGCGCATTTCGCGAACGCAACGCGCCCCGCCCCGACCTCACGCCAAGTAGCTGAAACTCGGACCGTTTCCCTTGGCACGGTCCTCGCTTGAGGAGAGGCAGGCACGCGCCGGGCGGCTTTCCCCCCCCCCAGCTGTACGGCGCATGCCGCCTATTCCCTCGCGAGAGCGAGGGCCGCCCCGCACGGCATCCCCTCCCGTGCGGGGCATTTCTTTTTGTCGGCCGCGCGCGTCGGCGAGCCGCGTGGGCCCGCCAGCTCGACCGCTATCTTTTTTGAAGCGACCCGCCCAGGCGCGGGGTAGAACGCGGGGATCTTGGCCCCCGTCGGGACAGCTTCCACGCGCCCGCCGGCGCCGCCCGGGCGACCGTACCCCCGTACCCTCGCCGGGCAGCTCCGGCGTCAGCTTCCCGCGTACGCGGTGGGCGGCGTCATGCTCGCGATCTTTCAGCTCGCGATGAACCGCATCGACTGGCTGTCGAAGGCCGCGGTCGACCAAATCTTCGACGAGCGCGGCGCGTTCCCGTGGCTCCCCTCCGCGCTGATGCTCGTGCTCGCCGTGGTGGCGCTCTTCACGCGCGTCGCGAGCCGCTGGTACATCTTCAACGCCGGCCGCGACGTGGAGTACGAGCTCCGCTCGGCCCTGCTCGAGCACCTGCACTCGCTGGGCGCGGCGTTCTACCGGAAGATGTCCGCTGGCGAGATCATGAGCCGCTCGTCGGGCGACCTTCTCCAGGTGCGCCTGCTCTTCGGCTTCGGGATCCTCAACCTCGTCAACGTCGGGTTCGCCTTCGCCAGCGCGCTCCAGGTGATGGTCTCGATCTCGGGCCGGCTCACCGCGGTCTCGTTCGTCACGCTCCCGCTCATCGTGCTGCTCGGGCGTGGCGTCAGCGGGCAGCTCTATGCGCGCACGAAGGCCAACCAAGAGGCCCTCGGCGCGATCAGCGAGGTGCTCCAGGTGAACCTCGCCGGGGTGCGGGTCGTGCGAAGCTTCGCACTCGAGCGCCGCGAGCGCCGGCGGTTCGACGCGGCCAACCAAGCGTACCTCGAGGCGAGCCTCGGCCTCGCGCGGCTCCGCGGGCTCATGGGCCCGGCCATCGGGGGCGCGGCGTCGGTCGGGCTCCTCGCGTTCTTCTGGTACGGCGCGAAGCTCCTCCTCGACGGCACGCTCACGAAGGGGGCGTTCTTCGCCTTCTGGCTCGCGTTTGGGCGCATGACCTGGCCCATGATCGCCGTGGGCTTCTCGGTGGCGATCGTGCAGCGCGGGCGCGCTGGCTTCGCCCGCCTCGCGGAGATCTTCGGCGAGGAGCCCGAGATCGTCTCCGGCGACCGGCCGCCGCCCGCGCGTCCCGAGGGAGCGCTCGCCGTCCGCGGGCTGTCGTTCGCGTACGGCGAGGGCAAGCGCGAGGTGCTCTCCGACGTGACGTTCGACCTGCCCGCGGGGCGCTCGCTCGCCATCATGGGGCGCACGGGTTCGGGCAAGTCGACGCTCGCCATGTTGCTCGCCCGCCTGCTGCCCACGCCCAAGGGGGCGGTGTTCTTCGACGAGGTCGACCTGTGCGACCTCCCGCTCGGGTTCGTGCGCGAGTCGGTGGGGTACGCCCAGCAGGACGCCTTCCTGTTCTCCACGACCGTGACGGGCAACGTCGGCTTCTCCCTGCCCGAGACCGACAGCGAGGCGAGCCGGGCGCTCATCCGCGCGGCCGCGAAGGACGCGCAGGTCTACGAGGAGGCGATGGCGCTCCCCGAGCAGTTCGACACCGTCGTGGGCGAGCGCGGCGTCCAGCTCTCGGGCGGCCAGAAGCAGCGCATCGCCCTCGCGCGCGCCTTCGCGCGGAGCCCCCGCATCCTCGTGCTCGACGATCCGCTCTCCGCGGTGGACGCCAAGACCGAAGAGGCGATCCTCGAGACCATCGCGCGCCACGCGAAGCAGGGCACGCTCGTCCTCGTCACGCACCGCGTAGCGGCGGCGTCGATGTGCGACGAGGTGGTCGTTCTCGACGAGGGGCGCGTGCTCGAGCGGGGCACCCCCGCCGACCTGCTCGCGAATGGCGCTCTGTACGCGGCGTTCGCGGAGGAGCAGTCGGCCGAGCGCGCCCTGCTCGACCTCGACCTCGACGCGAAGGAGAGCGCGTCGTGAGCGCCGCCCCGAAGCGCGCGGCCTCGAAGGCCGGGGAAGGTGCGAAGCGCACCGAGGCCGCGTTCCACGAGGAGCAAGACCTCGGCCGCGCGTACGACGTGGCGCTGCTGCGCCGGCTCTGGCCGTTCGTGCGCCCCCACGTGCGCTACCTGATCGCGTCGCTCGCGTTGCTCGTCGTGCTCGCCGCCACGCAGCTCGTGAGGCCGCTCCTCATGGGGCGCGTCGTCGCCCACGCCGGGGCGGGCGAGGGGAGCCTCCTGCTGCGCGACGGCCTCGTGCTCGCCGCCTTCGTCGTGGGCGGACAGACCGTGTCGTTTCTGCAGACCTACATCATGCAGATCGGCGGCGCGCGCGCGATGGCCGATCTCCGCGCGGCCGTGTTCGGCTTCTTTCAGCGGCTGTCGCTGCGCTACTTCGACAAGACGCCGGTGGGCCGGCTCGTCACCCGCGCCACGAGCGACGTCGACGCGCTGGGCGAGCTGTTCGCCTCGGGCGTGCTCAACGCGATCGGGGATCTGTTCGCGCTCGTCGGCATCGTCGTCGTCATGCTGGCGCTCCACGCCCGCCTGTCGGTCGTCGCCTTCGCCGCCTTGCCGGTCGTGGCCCTCGTCGTGAACTACGTGCGCAAGCGGAGCCGCGAGGCGTTCCGCGACATCCGCACCAAGACCGCGCGGCTGAACGCCTTCTTGAACGAGCAGGTCGCCGGGGTGGCGGTCGTGCAGGCGTACGCCCGCGAGGCGCACATGCAGCACGAGTTCGACGTCATCAACGACGCGTACCGCGACGCGAACAAGCGCAGCATCTTCTACGAGGCGATGCTCGACGCCACCATCGAGATGGTGAGCACGGTCTGCGTCGCCAGCATGCTGTGGTGGGCAGGGGTGGGCCGCACGGGCGATCCGACCATCACCTTCGCGCTCGTGGTCACGCTCACCCAGTACGTGCGGCAGTTCTTCGAGCCGGTGAGCCTCCTCGCCCAGCGCTACACCATCCTCCAGAGCGCGATGAGCGGCGCGGAGCGCATCTTCCAGCTCCTCGACGAGGAGGACGTCGAGGCCGAGACCGTGGCCTCGCCCGAGCCCGCCGCGGGCGAGCTCGACGACTCGCCCGCGCTCGAGCTCGACGCGGTCACGTTCGCCTACAAGCCCGGCGTGCCGGTGCTCTCCGACGTGAGCCTCAAGGTGGCGCGCGGCGAGAAGGTCGCGCTCGTGGGCGCCACGGGGGCGGGGAAGTCGACCGTCGCGGGCCTCTTTCTCCGGCTCTACGAGGTCGAAGAGGGCACGGTCCGCGTCCTCGGTCGCGACGTGCGCGCGCAAGACCGGGTGACCATGCGGGAGCGCTTCTCGGTGGTCCCGCAGGACGTGTTCTTGTTCACGGGCACGGTGCTGTCGAACGTGGCGATCTCCGACGAGACCCCCGATCGCGCGCGCGTCGAGCGCGCCCTCGGTCAGATCGGCGCCCTCGAGCTCTTCGAGCGCCGCGAGGGCGGCCTAGACGCCCGCGTGGACGAGCGCGGCGCGAACTTCAGCGCGGGCGAGCGGCAGCTCATCGCCTTCGCGCGGGCGCTCTACCGCGACACGCCGATCGTCGTGCTCGACGAGGCCACCGCCAGCATCGACTCGAACACCGAGAAGCGCATGCAGACGGCCCTCGAGGTCGTGATGCACGGCCGCACCTCGCTCGTCATCGCCCACCGCCTCTCGACGATCCGCGCCGTCGATCGCATCATCGTCTTCCACAAGGGCCGCGTGGTGGAGACCGGCAGCCATGACGCCCTCATGGCGAAGGGCGGCGTCTACGCGCGCCTCCACCGCCTCCAGTTCGCGCGCGAGCGCGCCGCGCACGTGAGGCTCGAGGGGGCGCCGGCCAGCGCCGAGTGAGGCAGGGGGCGGAGGCTCGTGGTAGATCGCGCCCATGCGCGCCCTCCGCACCCCTGACGAACGCTTCGCGGACCTCCCCGGCTTCCCCTTCGCGCCGCGGTACAGCGAGGTGAGCGCGGGCGAAGGGGCGAAGCTGCGGATGCACCACGTCGACGAGGGGCAGGGCGCGCCCGTGCTCCTCCTCCACGGCGAGCCCACGTGGTCGTTCCTGTACCGCAAGATGATCCCGGTGTTCGTGGAGGCCGGCTACCGCGCGGTGGCGCCCGATCTCATCGGCTTCGGGCGCTCGGACAAGCCCACGCGCCAGTCCGACTACACCTACGCGCGCCACGTCGCGTGGCTCGACGAGTGGCTCGAGCAGCTGAATCTCACGGGCGTCACGCTCGTCTGTCAGGACTGGGGCTCGCTGCTGGGCCTGCGCCTCGTCGCCGCGCGTCCCGAGCGCTTCGCCCGCGTCGTGGTCGCGAACGGGTTCTTGCCCACCGCGCGCGGGCGCACGGCGCCGGCGTTCCACGTGTGGCGTACCTTCGCGACGCGCTCGCCGGTGTTCCCCGTCGGGCGGATCGTGAAGTCGGGCTGCGTGACCTCGCTCGGCCCGCGCGAGGTCGCCGCCTACGACGCGCCGTTCCCCTCGAGCGAGTACAAGGCCGGCGCCCGCGCGTTCCCGGCCCTCGTGCCCACGCGCGAGTCCGACCCCGAGGTGCCCGCGAACCGCGCCGCGTGGGACGCGCTCGGCCGCTGGGAGAAGCCATTCCTCACCCTCTTTGGCAAGAACGACCCCATCCTCGGCCGCGCCGACGCGCCGCTCCAGCGGCACGTCCCCGGCGCCGCCGGTCAGCCGCACGAGCGCTTCTGGGGCGGCCACTTCGTGCAGGAGGATCGCGGCGAGTTCCTCGCCGAGAAGATCGTCGCGTGGCTGGGCGGCTGAGCCGCGCCGCGCTCAGCGGGCCGTGGGGTATTTCGCGATCTTGCGCTGGAGCGACCGCCGGTGGAGCCCGAGCCTTCGCGCGGCCTCGGAGATGTTCCCGCCGCAGTCGGTGAGCACGCGGTGGATGTGCTCCCACTCGGCCCGCGCGAGCGACGGCGCCTCGATCTCGCTCGTCGCCGAAGGCTCGCGGAGCGGCTCGGCGCCGCGGTCGAAGGCCGCGAGGATCTCGTCGGCGTCGCAGGGCTTGGTCAGGTAGTGGGTCGCGCCGAGGCGCACCGCCTCGAGGGCCGTGGCGATGCTGCCGTACCCGGTGACGACGACGACGTTCGTCGTGGGGTCGATGGCCTTCAGCGCGGCCACGAGCTCGAGCCCCGAGGGGCCGGGCATCTTGAGGTCGACCACGGCGAGCTCCGGGCTGTCCTCGCGGGCGAGCGCCAGCGCCTCCGGCGCGCTGCCGGCCCCGCGCGCGTCGAGCCCGCGATCGGTGAACGCGCGCAGGAGCCTCGCGCGGTAGGTGGCGTCGTCGTCGACCACGAGGAGCTGTCGCCGCGGGTCGTCAGACATGGCGCTGCTCCGAGCCGGACCCCAGCGGCGCGGGCCTCGCCGGTCGGGAGGCGAGCGGGGACGCGGCGTCCGGCGTCGGCTTCACGGCGTCGCCGCGCGCGGTCGGGAGCTCGAGCACCGCCCGGCTGCCCGCGCCCACCTCGGACGAGAACGACAGGCGCCCGCCCCACGCCTCGGCGAACGAGCGCGCCAGGAACACGCCGAGGCCCATCCCGGCGCCCGGGGCCTTCGTGGTGAAGAACTGCTCGCCCAGCCGCTCGAGCACGGCGCCCGACATCCCTTGGCCGTCGTCCTCGACCACGAGCCGGAGGGTCGCCGCGTCCGGCTCGACCGAGAGCGTGATCCGGCGCGCCTCGGCGTCGAGCGCGTTGCGCACCAGCGTCTCGAGCGCCTGCGCCAGCCCGTTGCGTGGCACGAACACCGCCGCGTCGCCCGCGTCGGAGGTCGCGAACGACAGGCGCTCTCGCTCCCTCGCCCCGAGCCGCGCGGCCAGGTCAGCGAACACGTCAGCCGCCCGCGCGCGCGCGGGGAGCTCGCCCGCCACCGCGCCCGTGCGTCCGCTCATCTGCTGGAGCACGTCGCGGCAGCGCGCCGCCTCGGCGCGGATGAGCCGCGCGTCCTCGACGTGCGCCTCCGGCGCGCCCGCCAGCGTGAGCGCGCGCTCGAGCTCCTTCGACGCCACCGCGATGGTTCCGAGCGGAGTGCCGAGCTCGTGGGCCGCCCCGGCGGCCAGCGTCGTCAGCGAGGCGAGCCGCTGGTTGCGCGCGGCGAGGCGCTCGGCCTCCGCGAGCCGCGTCTCCCGCGCCCGGAGCTCCTGCGCGAGGTGGGTGACGAAATAGGCGATGAGGGCGGCCGTCACGGTGAACGCCACCCACATGCCGAGCAGGTGCGGGCTGGGGCGGCCCCCTGGCTGGTGGTGGACGTGGGCGAGCGCGGGCACCGGCACGTGGGCGAAGAAGAGCACCGCGTACGACGTGGCCGAGAGCGCCACGAGCGCTCCCGTCCCGCGCATCCCCGCCACGACGGCCGCCAGGGTGACGTGCACGAGGTAGAGCGCGCTGAAGGGGTTCGACGGCCCGCCGGTGAAATAGAGCAGACCTGTGAGGGCGAGCGTGTCGAACGCGAGCACCGCCGGCACGCGGCCCGGGGGCACGCGGCCCTCGCGCGACGCGAGCCACAGGTTGGAGAGCGCCGTGACGCTGGTGATCGCCGCGAGCGGCGCGAGGCGCAGCGGGATGTCGAGCGCGAGCACGGTGGTCGCGATCGTGGCGATCTGCCCTGCGAGGGCCCACCAGCGGAGCCGCACGAGCCACGACACCGTGATCGCCCCCGCGTCGCGGGTGGGCGTGCCGTCTTCCAAGCGGGGCGTCTCCGGGGCCACGCCGTCAAGGTAGCGCGTCCGCGGCGCGCGGGGCTGCGTCAACTTGCCTCATGGTCGCGCGCGCCCGGCGGGCGCATGCTCCGCCTCGTCACGCCGCGCCACGCGTCGTCACAACGGCGGCCGAGGAAGGCCGCCGCCCTCGCAAGGAGACCCCCCATGAAGAACCGCCGGTCCCTCTTCGCCGCGCTCTCCTCTTCGTCCTCGTCCCGTCGCGCCGCCGCCTGCGCCGTGGCCGTCGCGCTCGCCGTCGCGCCCCTCGCGTGCAGCTCCGCCGAGGCCACGCCCGGCTCCGACGGGGCGCCGCTCACGACCGTGACGAGCCCGCAGAGCCACCTCCGAGTCGCGATCCACACGTCCCCCGAGCAGCCTCCCTCCCGCGGCACCATCACCGTGCGGTACGTCATCACCAACTCGAGCGGCGCGCCGGTCGACGGGCTCACGCTCAGCGTGGCTCCGGACATGCCCGCGATGGGGCACGGGACGCCCGTCGTACCCAAGGTCGCGGCCGCGGGCGGCGGCGAGTACATCGCGACCGACGTGAACCTGTTCATGGCGGGCCGCTGGGAGCTGCGCACGACGCTCCGGGGCGGGGCGGGCGTGAGCGACGAGGTCGTCGTCCCGGTCGATGTCCGCTAGGCCTCGCGGCTGGCTCGCGGCCGTGGCGGGCTGGATCGCCTTCGCGGGCGTCACGTCGCCGAGCGCGGCGCGGGCGCAGGCGTGCTGCGCGGGCGCGGGCGCCGTGACCCCCGCTCGCCTCGCGCTCCACGAGGACGCCGCCGCGGGGCTGCAGCTCCGCGCCGCGACCGTCGTCGGCTCGTACAGCGCGGCCGCGCGCTACGTGCCGGCGCCCCCGGGCGCGGGGGAGATCGACCTCGAGCAAGCGATGTATGGCGCCGTGCGCGTGCTCGAGCGTGGGCAGGTCGGCGCGCTGCTCCCGTTCGTCGAGACCCTCCGCACGACGCCGACGCGCTCCGAGTCGGGCGGCGGCCTCGGGGACATCAACCTCTCCGCGCGCTACGATTTTCTGCGCGCGCGCGAGTCGGTCGTGGTGCCGGGCGTCGCCGCGCTCGCCGGCCTGACGCTGCCCACCGGCAAGCCCGCCGAGGCCGCGACGAAGCCCTTCGCGACCGACGCCACGGGCCTCGGCGCGGTGCAGGTCACCGGCGGCGTCGCCGTCGAGCAGTCTGCGGGGCCGTGGCTCTTCGGCGTGAGCGCGCTCCTCGCGGTGCGCGCGCCGCGCGTGGTCGGGCCGGTCACCCTGGCGCTCGCGCCCCAATACTCCGCCCTGGCCTCGGCCGCGTACGCCTTCGCGAGCGGCACGGCGGTGGCGCTCTCGGCCCTCTTCACGTTCGAGGGCGAGGCGAGCGTCGACGGCGCCCCCGCGCGCGAGAGCGCTCGCCGCTGGATGTCGGCGAGCGCGTCGGTCGCCTGGCCGGTGACCGACCAGCTCACCGCGCTCGGGAGCGCCTTCCTCAACCCGCCGCTCTCTTCGCTCGGCGTGAACCAGACCACCACCCTGGGGGCGACCCTGGGCATCCGCTGGGGAGTCCTATGAACCGCAAGCTCTGCGCGCTCTCGCTCGTCGCGCTCGTCGCTCTCACCGTCGCCGGGTGCGCTCCCGCGGCCGCGTCGGCTCCCGCCGCCACGAGCGGGCCGTCGCTCTCCTCCGCGCGGCTCGTGCCCTCCTCGGGCGCCGAGCGTGCGGTCGAGGAGGTGCTCGCGACGACGCCGTGGACCGTGCTCGTGTTCGTCTCGGCGGCGTGCCCATGCCTCGACGCCCACAAGGGGCGCCTCGCCGAGCTCGCGAAGGTCTACGGTCCGCGCGGCGTTCAGTTCATCGCCGTGGACTCGGAGGTCGGCACGACGCGCGAGGGCGCGGCGGCGACCTCCGTGGCGCTCGGCCTCCCCGTGATGCTCGACCCTGGCGCGAAGCTCGCGAGCGCGCTCGACGCCGACTACGCCACCTACTCCGTGCTGCTCGATCGGCGCGGGCGCGTCGTCTATCGTGGCGGGGTCGACTCCGACAAGCGCAAGCTCCACGACACGGCCACGCCCTACCTCCGCGACGCCCTCGACGACGTCCTCGCGGGCGCGCCGCCCCGCCGCGCGGAGGGCAAGGCCCTCGGCTGCATGCTGCGAAAGTGGTGACGCCGGCTCACCCCGCGCGCGCGCCCGGGTCCTCGGGCGTCACGCATCGCGCCGCCGTGGCCGTCCTCGCGGTCACCCTGGCCGCGCTCGCGAGCTGCGGGCCTCCCGCGCGGGAGGCGCGTCGCGCCGCCCCGGCCTCGGGGCCGACGGCCGCGTGGGACGAGCTGCCCCCCACCGAGAGGCTCGCCGCCATGCGCGTGAGCGTCACGCCCCGCATGCGCGCGCTCTTCGTCGCCGAGGACCCCCATCGCTACGCGAGGTTCGCGTGCGAGACCTGCCACGGCCGCGACGGGCCCGCGCGGAGCTACCGCATGCCGAACCCCGATCTGCTCCTCGAGCCGACCCCGTGGAACACCGCCTCGTCGCCCGATCCGGCGCGGGCCCCCTCCGCGCGGGACGCGTTCATGGCGCGCGTGGTCGCCCCCGAGATGGCGCGCCTGCTCGGCCGCCCCGAGGGCGCGAGCGGCTGCTTCGTCTGCCACACCCGGGAGGAGTGAGCCTCGGCCGTGGTAGCCTGCGGGCCATGCGCGCGCGCCCGTCCTCCATGCCCCCCGCGCTTGGCTGGCTCGTCGGCCTCGCGGCGGCGCTCGTCTTCTCGCTCCTCTCGTCCCGCGCCCTCGCCTTCACGCCGCCGCCGCTGTCGGGCGCCGTCAATGACGCGGCCGGCCTGCTGACGCCTCAAGAGCGCCAAGAGCTCGAGCGGCTCCTCGCGGAGCACCGGAAGGCGCACGGGCACGAGGTCGTCGTGTTCACCGCGCCGTCGCTGGGCGCCGAGACCATCGAGGACGCCGCGTACGCCACCTTCAACGCCTGGGGAATTGGAAAAAAAGACAAAGATAACGGCGTGTTGCTTATGGTCGCCCCCAAGGACCGGCGGCTGCGCATCGAGTCGGGGAAGGGGGTCGGCGGCGCCCTCACCGACCTCGTGTCGAAGCGCATCCTCACCGAGCGCGTGGGCCCGAAGCT
This sequence comes from Polyangiaceae bacterium, assembly GCA_035439005.1. GTDB lineage: Bacteria > Myxococcota_A > Polyangia > Polyangiales > Polyangiaceae > JAAFHV01. The sequence goes on from DAORJJ010000150.1 coordinate 10,693, forward strand.
GAAGGTGAACAAGAACTTCGAGGCGCTCCGGGATGGCGTGGTGTCCATCCACTCGGTGCTCCTCGGCGGCCCGGTGGTGCCGCTCGGCGAAGACGCTGGCGCCGCGCCCACCGTGGCCGCGCCACGCCACCTCGAGCCCCCCGAGGTCTCACCCACGAGCCTCTTCGTCGACACCACCGGCTCGTTCCCGGCCGACGCGCGGGCGCGGTACCTCGCGGCCTCGGACGCCGCCCAGAAGAAGGGCGCGCCGCTGCTCGCGGTCATCGTCGTCGACGAGGCCATCGCGCCCGACGCGCCGGTCGTCGCGGGCGCCAACTCGGCGGCGTTCTACCGCGCCTTCCCCGCGGCCAAGGCCATCGCGGTCATCGGCCGCGACGGCCGCAACCTCTACGTTTACTACGACCTCGAGCGCGACGCGAAGGCGGAGGCCGTGGCCCTCCAAGACGCGGCGTCGCGGGCGAAGGGCGTCGTCGGTTCGGCGCCGCCCGGCCGGCGCCCCGAGGTCTTCGTGGACGAGGCCATCACGCTGCTCGGCAGCCTCGCGAGCGTCCGGAAGGGGGCCTGGCAGGAGCGCATCGAAGAGCGCAGCGCCTGGTGGGCGGTCCCGTGGGTCGTGGGCATCCTCGCCTTCATCGCGTTCGCCACCTGGCTCGTGGGCAAGCTCGGCCTCTCGGGCGGCAGCGGCGGTGGCGGCGGCGGAGGGTACACGGAGAGATCGAGTGGCGGCGGCGGCGGCTCCTCCTCGGGAGGGGGCGGCGGTTACACGGGCGGCGGGGGCTCGTCGGGCGGCGGGGGCGCGAGCGACTCGTACTGAGGGCCTGGCCGCGGGACCCGAGCGACGCCGGGCGCGCGGCTAGAGCCGCACGAGCGCGGCGCGGAGCTCCTGCCGGAACGCGCGGGCGTCGGCGTGGCGGTCCGCCTTCTCACGCGCGAGGGCCCGCATGACCGCGGTCTCCAGCACGGGGTCGACGCCCGGAGCGTAGAAGCTGAGCGGCGTCGGCGTGCCCGTGAGCTTCTTGACGAAGAGGTCGGTGAGCCCCTCTCCCGCGTGAGGGAACTTCCCGCCGGAGAGCGCCTCGTAGAGCGCCACCCCGAGCGCGTAAATGTCGCTGCGCGCGTCGAGGGGCTCCCCGAGGAGCTGCTCTGGGGACATGTACGCGGGGGACCCGCAGAGCGCGCCGGCCATCGTGAGCTCGCTCTCGCGCCCGTCCTGGTCTGTGCCCGTGCGGAGCTTCGCGAGGCCGAAATCGCACACCTTCACGAGCTCGCAGGGGCGGCCGTCGTCGTCGCGGTGGGGCACGAGCACGATGTTGTCGGGCTTCACGTCGCGGTGGATCACCCCGACGTCGTGGGCGAACGCGAGCCCGCTGCAGGTCTGGATGCCGATGTCGACGATTTGCCGTGGCGAAAAGGCGCGCCCCTTGCGGAGGAGCACCTCGAGGCTCTCGCCGTCGAGGAGCTCCATGACGAGGTAGAGGATGCCGTCGGGCTCTTCGCCGAAGTCGAGGACGCGCGAGATGTTCTGATGCTCGAGGCGGCTGAGGGTCTGGCCCTCCGCTCGGAAGCGCTTCACGAACTGCTCGTTGCCTCGGTTCTCCTGGTGGAGGACCTTCACGGCCACGGGGCGGTTCAGGCTCGTGTGCGTGGCGCGGTACACGACCGCCGTGAGCCCCCTCCCGAGCGTGCGCTCCACGGCGTATTTGCCGGCGCCGATGCTCTTGCCGGACAGATCGATGGATTTTGCCGACTGCGGCTGCGGAGCACTCTTCGCCGGCGCGCCCGCGGCTGGCCGCGGCGCGGCGGGCGGCTCGCGGTCGGGTGGGTGGGCTCCTCCCTGCGAGGCGGGCAGGATGAGCGTCTGCTCGGGGCCGACGTCGGCGCCGGGGCCTGGCGCTCCCGCGTGAGGTCGCGACGCAGGTGGCGGCAGCGGCCCGAGGAGGCTGCTCGTGCGGGTGACGGTAGGCTCGAGCAGCTCGTCCCCGCCCGGCGCCGGCGGCACCGCCTCGCGATCGCGGGGCGTACGCGCGGGCTTTTGGAAGAGCGTCGGCGCGTCGTCGCTGCCGTAGATCGAGTCGGGCGGCGCGTCGATGAACTCGTCGAGATCGACGACGTCGTCGAGCTCCACGTCCACCTCGCCCTCGTGCACCTGCTCGTGCGCGGCGAGGTAGTCGAGCAGGTCGGGGCTCGGCACCGCCGGCGCGGGGCGCGGGGTCGGCTCCGCCGCGGGGCGCGCCGCGGGCCACCTCGCGCTGGCGGGCCATGATCGCGCGTCCCGACTTCTCATTGGACGGCGCCCCTAGCGTGGCGTTGTACATGCCGAGCGCGCTCTGGATGTCGTGTTCCGCGTGCTGCATCTCGGCAGCGAACCCGGCCGGAATGTCGGCGGCAGCCT
>DAORJJ010000151.1:0-13052 GCA_035439005.1 Polyangiaceae bacterium
CCGGGCGCGCGCGGGCGCTCGTCGTGCGCGCGGGCGAGCACGCGGCGCTCCTCCCCCTCGACCCCGCCGCGGACGCCGGGCCCGCGCGGTAGCGTCTGCGGGGGCGCGCCCGCGGGTGATACAACCAGGCGATGGTCGAACTGCTCGGGCTCGTCTACTCACCCTGGACCGAGAAGGCGCGGTTCGCGCTCGACGCGCGCCGCGTGCGGTTCCGGTTCCGAGGCTACACGCCGCTGCTCGGCGAGCCCGGGCTGCGCCTCAAGACCCGGCGCCCCACGGGCACCGTGACGGTGCCTGTGCTCACGCGGGACGACGGCGAGGTGCTCGCGGACTCCCTCGCGATCGCGCGCTGGGCCGACACGCAGGGCGCCGGCCCCCGGCTCTTCCCGCCCGAGCGCGAGGCCGAGGTGGTAAAGTTCGTTGACCTCTCCGAGCGCGCGCTCGCGGCGGGGCGCGGGCTGTCGCTGCTCCGCATGCTGGACGACGGCGAGGCGCTGAAGGAGATGGTCCCGAAGGCCCTGCGGCGCCCCCTCGGCCCGGTGGCCACGGCGCTCGGCCGCGCGGGCGTGAAGCGCACGCTCGCGAAGTACGGCGTGCGCAGCGCCTCTCGCGCGCCGCACGAGGCCGAGCTCGGGCGCTGCCTCGACGCGCTCCGCGAGGCGCTCGCCGCGGCGCCGCCCGCCGACGGCTCGGGACGCCCCCGCACGCTGCTCGGTGAGCTCACCTTCGCGGACATCGCGATGGCGCAGGCGCTCGCGTTCGTCGAGCCACCGGCGTTCGGCCTGCGCCTCGGCCGCGCCGCCCGGCGGAGCTTCACCGACCCGGCCCTCTCGGCGCGGTACGCCGATCTCGTGACGTGGCGCGACGCCCTCTACGAGGCGCACCGTCCGCGCTAACTCAGGCTTGGGACCCACCAGGAGGTGGCGCCCCAGCGGGCTTGTCCGTGGGGCAGAGGACGGCGTCCTCCGATGACGATTCAGAAGACGCCTACGAGCTGGAGCCGCGGGCCGTGGAAGAGATCGGTGCCGCCGAGCTCGACCTTCTTGTCCACGGTGTAGGTCGTGCCGTCGGCGCTCTCGGTGGCGCGCAGCCCGGAGATCACGGTCTGGTAGAAAATCTCGGCGTGGTACTGGAGCTCGAGCAGCACCCGCAGGCGGCTGCGGCGCGGCGTGAGGCGGAGCCGCCCGCCGAGCCCGGCCGAGCCGTCGAGGACGATGACCGTGGGCTTCTCGACGTTCAGGTTCGCGAAGAAGTACCGCGAGGGCCCCGCGCCCCCGTAGAAGCCGAGATCGCCGAACAGCGACACCATGCGCCCCTCGCCCTGGCCGAACCGGAAGGTGCCGCCGCCCATGTAGTACTGGGTGGTGAGCTGCTGGGCGGGGCTCTCGCGATCGAGCTTGAAGTTCTGGCCGTCCGAGCCCGGCGGCGCGACGTCCTTCAGCTCGTAGAGGATGCGCGGCAGCCGGTAGCTCATGTAGCGGAAGCCGAGGACCGTCTCCTCGATCCAGAGACGCCCCACGGCCTCCGGCGGCAGGTGAGGGGCGATGTCGTAGCCGATGTCGAGCTGCGTGAACGACAGCCGCAGCGGCGCGCGGCTCACCTCGCCGGTGTCCTGCCCGGTCGTCGGATCGACCGCGATTTCCCGGACTTGCCCCGCGGTGAACGTGGCGTTCTTCAGCCGCGTGCGGATGCCCACGAGCCCGGCGCCGATGTCGAAGATGTCGCTCGCGAAGCCCGAGAGGCCGAGGCGCTCGCCGAGCGAGCCCGAGCTCTGGATCGTGCCGTTGGCGCCGAAGAGGCGATCGGTGGTGAACGCGCCGTTCAAGCTCGCGGCGTTCTGCAGGTGCAGCCAGTCGAACGCGACGATGAGCCGCGCGCCCACCATCGCCACGGGCGCCACGTCGTACTGCAGGCGGCGGGTGCGCCCGGTGTAGTCGCCCGCGACGCCGTTCGTGCTGATCTGGTTGTAGAAGAGCACCTCGCCGTCGAGCTTGGCGTGCGCGCGGATCGAGTCCCACTGCACGCCCACCACCTGGTCGACGATGCTCTGGCGGTAGCGGAAGCCGGCCGTGGCCTCGCGCTCGGTGTGGAGCTCGTTGGCGAGGGCGGCGACGGCGCGGCCGAGCACGCGCTCGTCGGCCGCGCTGCTCGCCTCGAAGCGCTGCGCGCGCCCCGGCACCTCGGAGAGCCCGAGCCGCTCCTCGTGCTCGGCCGCGCTCCCTCCGCCCGTGAAGATGTCGCGCTGCGCGGACTGGATGGCGCGCGCCGCCTGCCCCTTCAGCACGGGCACGAGCGCCTGGCCCTCGAGCGTGACACGGAGGGCGACCGAGAACACCGCGAGCCCGTCGCGGGCGATGCGGTCCTTCACAGGGTCGGAGGTGTCGGCGCGGGCGAGCGAGTCGAGCGCGGCCACGAGCGGCGCCTCCGCGGCCGCCGCCTGCGTGGTGGCGAGGGTGAGCACGCGGCGCGCCTCGACGAGCTCGGGCGGCACGGGGATCGCGGCGCCGAGCGGGAGATCGCGCGGCCTCGGCTGCCGCGCGAACGCCTCCGCGAGGCGGGTCTCGACGACGAGCGCGTCGCCGTGGGCGTTCACCGCGAGCGCGTAGCGGGCCCAGAGGACCTTCAGGTTCTTCGCCTCGGGCGTGAGGGTGGCCACCGCGTCGAGCACGCTCGGGTACGTCGCCTGCCGTGGCGCCGCGGCGGCGCGCGCGACCCGCTCGAGGTGCGCGCGGTAGATTTTTACCGTCGGGATCTCGTGCTCGTGGCTCTCGTACGGGGGCTTCGACGCGAGCTCCGACTTCAGGCGGTCACCGACGGTGCCGTCGAGCCCGAGCATCGCCACCCAGCCGCCTACGCCGTCCGCAGGGGAGTACGGGGTCGCGGCGAGCAGCTCTGCGAGCAGCGCGCGCGAGGCCGCCAGATCGCGCGCGCGATCGATGACCACCTCGGGCACGGCCTCCTCGTTGGCGAAGGCGCGGGTCGCCCGCACGTTGAACGTGGCGGGCGCGCACCCACCGAGCGGCCACGCCGCGAGCGCGACGAGCAGCGCGGCGAGAGCCCCGCGCGCGCGAGGTGCGCGGCTCACTGCCCGGCGATCACCTTGTCGAGGTTGAACATGCCGGCGCTGATGATCGAAGACTCCGAGCCTTGGGCGGCGAGCGCGACGCCATGGAAGTTCGCCTTCTGGAAGCGCTCACGGTTCTGCCAGAAGGTGGACTTGGTGTCGGCCTTGATGTCGAGGCCGAGCTGCACGTTCTTCGCCGGCACGAGCGCGAGCAGCGGGAACGCCGCGGTGTGCTCGTCGTAGAGCTGGGAGTTGATGCGATCGGACTCCTTGTAGAGTGCATCAAACAGCCGCGCCGCGGCGCGGGCGCGATCGCCGCTCGTGGACTCGAGCACCGCGGACTCGTACGACTTGGCCAGATCGCCGTCGACCGAGAAGCGCACGCCGAGCGGGTAGGTCGAGTAGCGCTTGCCGGCGAGCACCTGCGGGAGGAGGCGCTCGGCCTCCTGGATGAGGCGGTAGGCCTTCACCTGCTTGTCGAAGACGGCCGCGAGGGCGTCCATGTCGCGGCTCCATTTCGCGTCCACGTCGCGCCTCGCGGCCTCCTTCGTGGTCTTGCCGCGGGCGTTGTCGATGCGGTCCATCTGCACGGTGGCGAGGAAGTCGCGGAGCTGGGCGCGGTACTGCTCCTTCGTGCGCGACGTGAGCACCTCGAGGGCCTTGTCGTCGAGGCGGTAGTCGACCGTGATCGAGGCGTTCGGGCCGTTGAACGCGTCGGGGTTGTCCGAGCCCACCGACTGGAGGGCGAGCCGCGCGAACGCCACCTCGTGGAGCAGCTTCTTGAAGTCGTCGGCGAGGCCGGCGATCTCCTGATCGAAGGCCGCGAGCCCCTCGGTGCGGAGGCGCACGTGGCCGGGGTCGTCGAGGAGCGCGACCACGCACTTCTCGTCGAGCTGCGCGGCGGTGTGGTGGCCGCCCTTTCCGGCCGCGGGTTGCGCGGGGATGAAGCACTTGGTCTTCACGGCCGCGTCGAGCGCGTTGCCGAAGCTGTCGAGCGTCTCGAGGGCCTTCGCGCCCGCGACCGAGAGGATGAGCGCGTCGCCTGCGTCGATGAGGAGATCGTCGTCGAGGTGGCTGTCGCTCGCCACGGTCTGGACGAAGAGGTTCGCCTCGCTGCGGAAGTTGTCCGGGTTCTTGACGTCGAGGGTCTGCGCGGCGACGCCGACGCGCGTGAAGCCGTGCTCGGTCTGGAACCAGCCGCCGTGTTTGTTCAGCGAATCGAAGAGGATGGCGCGCGTGCCCTCGGGCGTCTGGACGACGAAGGTGCCCTCCTTCTCGACGACCGCGCGGTGGTAGACGTTCATGCCCAAGAGCTCGAAGCCGAAGTTGCGCGTCGACGTGGTGGAGGCGCGCACGGCGTCGAAGTCGACCCGCACCGCGGGGTCCTTCTGGTCGAGATCGCGGTTGTACATCGCCTGCGCCAGCCGCAGATCGAGGTGCAGCGCGTGCTCGAGCGCGCGGTCGACCTCTTCTTTGTTGCCGCCGTCGAGGTGCACGCGGATGCGGGACACGCTGATGCGCGCCGACGAGGTCGAGGCGCCCGCGTCGACGCTGAACGTGAGGTACTGGTTGAGCCGCTTCTCGACGGCCTTCTCCACGAGCTTCGCGAGGTCGACGCTGCGGCCGCCGAGGCTCACGGGGCGCAGGCACCGCTCGCGATCCTCGCAGAGGCCCTTGATGCCGAAGCCGTCGCTGATGCCCGCGCGCACGGAGAGCCCGCGCGCGTTCTCCACGCCCACGTCGATGGCCACCTCGTCGCCGGCGAGGCGCACGAGCTGCACGTCGACCTGACCGCCCACGACGGTGGACACACCGGCCGAGGCGACGACGCGGTAGAGCACGCCGCCCGTGGGCTCCGCCACGAGCAGCGGCATGCCGAGGCCCACGTTGGCGCCGAGCTTGCCTTGACCGCGCAGGGCGAACGACTCGCCGACCTTCATCTTGCGGATCTCGGCGGAGCTGCGCGGGTACACGAAGCCGCGGGTCTCCTTCAGCGCCTTCAGCGGGGCGTTGAGGAGCGAGACCAGGCCCGAGTCGGGCGTGGCGACGATGACGCGCGACGACAGCTCGGTGTTGGCGTCGAAGCCGAGGCTCGTCTGCACGGGGAAGCCCGGCGCGTCGAACGACCACGAGTGGCCCACGCCCGCGCGGATGAGGAAGCCCGACTCCACGTAGTACTCGTCGCCGCCGGTGCGCAGCCGCTCGAGGCGGAGCTTGTTCACCTCGGTGCCGATCTCCGCCTCGCCGAAGCGCGCGCCGAGCCCGGTGACCACCTCGCCGAGCCCCTTCACCCGGGCCGAGGCGGGCAGCACCTTGTTCGGCTCGGCGGCGACGCCGAACACCTGCGGCGGCTCGAAGCGCAGCGCGAAATTGCCGGTGGAGAGCCCGTCGTTCAGCCCGTCGGTGGCGAAGCCCACGGCGACGCGCGTGAGGTCGCCGAGGTCGAGCTTCTTCGCGTCGGCCCAGTACGACTTGAGCTCGGTGACGTGCTCTTCGGCCTCGCCCGCGGCCGCGTCGTCGGGCAGCTCGCTCGAGCAGGCGACGCTCGTGGACAGGGCGAGAGTGAGGACCGGGACGATTCCAAGACGGCGCATGGGCGAGACCTCCGAAGGTCCCACGTTATGCGCACAGCGCGGGGGAACTGCACGGAAATTCCGCCCAGAAACGCCCGGCGCACCGCTCACTTGTTCAGCGCCCCGGCGCGGCGCGCGGCCGGCGCTACGTCAGGCGGCGGGAGAGCCGCAGGATCGCGTCGGGGCGGGCGGCGTCCTCGAAGAGCTGCGGCAGGAACGACGGCCGCACGGGCAGCTCCTTCGCGAGCCGCGCGAGGCACCCCGCCTGGACGCGCTCGCGGGCGGAGCGCGCCTTCCCCACGCAGACGGCCGCGTCCGCCGGGGAGCGAGCGCCGTCGGCCGTCGTCGCCTCGAGCGCGGCGCGCTCCTCCCGTGAGAAGAGCGGCGGGAGCACGCAGTTGACCACGATCTTGCCGATGGGCAGGCCGAGCTCGTCGCGCAGCGAGCGCGACAGCTCGATGGTCTCCTGGGTGGGCATCTCCTCCGGCAGGGTCACGAGCACGATCGCGCACGTCGCGGGGTCTTGGAAGAGCGCCCACGCCTTCTCGGCCTCGCGCCGGAGCAGGCCCGCGGGCGCCACGTCGAGGATGACCTTCGGCACCCGCAGCATGTCGAGGCCGTGGCCGGTCGCCGGGGCGTCGAGGATCACGACGTCGTACTTGTTGCGCCCGTCGGCGAGCGTCTCGGTCGTGTGCCACCACGCCTTTCCCAGCATGGCCCACTCGTGCATGCCGGGGATGGCGGCGAAGAACGCGCGCACGTAGTCGTTGTCGAACAAAAGCGTGTAGAGTGCACGGGAGTTCAGGGTCATCATCCCGTACTCCTCCATCGCCACCTCGGGCTCCATGTTCACGGCCCACACGTTGGGCGCCACCGGCATCACGTCGGTGCCGATGAGGTCCGACCCCAGCATGGTGGAGAGGCGCTCCTTCGCGTTGCACATGGCCACGAGCACGCGCTTGCCCTTGTGGGCGAGCGCCAAGGCCTCGGCGGCGGCCACGGTGGTCTTGCCGACGCCGCCCTTGCCGGTGACGATGAGGAACCGCCGCGTCTCGAGCCCAGACATCCCGCCGGTGATAGCTTCTTTTCCGCTCGGAGGACAGATGCTCACGATGCTCACGAGGGCGAGGCTTCAACGCCGCTAGGATTGCGTGTAGAACCCGCCGCCGTGCCGCCCGAGGATTCCGCCGTCCCCGCGAGCCCGCCAGGCTCTCCTGCGGGCCTCGCGCGCGCTCGGGCGGCGCTCGGCGCGGTGACGCGGCTCGACGTCGCGCTCGCCCTCTGCGGGGTCGCCTTCGGGGCCCAGTCGCTCTTTTACCCTTTCGGGCGCGACCAGGCGACGCACGGCTACATCGGCCGCGAGTGGCTCGCCGGGCGCCTGCCGTTCGTCTCGACGTTCGACATCAAGACCCCGGGCATCTTCCTCGCGCACATGACCGCCTTCTTCCTCTTCGGCGATCACATGTGGGGCATCCGGGTCCTCGACCTCTTCGGCTGCGTGTTCCCCATCGGCGTGCTCGCCGCGTACGCGGTCACGCCGCGCGGCGAGCGCCCGCGCCCGGGGCTCCTCGGCTTCGGCGTGCTCGCGGCCAACCTGCTCTATTTCGGACCGTTCGACTTCTGGAACACCGCCCAGTGCGAGAGCTTCTGCAGCGTCTTCGCGCTCGCGGCGATGACGTGCGCGATCCGCGCGAGCGCGCGCGCGCCGCTCCGCGCGGGCCTGTGGGTGGGGCTCTTCGCCACGATCGCCGTGCTCTTCAAGCCTCCGTCGGGCTTCTCGGCGCTCGCCGCGTACGGCGTGCTCGTGTGGGCGCTCGCGCGGCAGGTCGCCGGCCGCCGCGCCGCGCTCCGCCGCGCCCTCGCCGCGACGGTGGGCTGCGCGCTCGGCAGCGCGCTCCCGATCGGGCTGATGCTCGCGTATTTCGGCGCCAAGGGCGCGCTCCCCGCCATGTACGAGGTGCTCGTGGTGATCAGCCGCCAGTACGTCATCGGCGGGCGCTCGGTCACCAGCGTGCTCCAGGGCCTCCAGGCCACGACCTGGGGCATCGCCAACTTCAACGCCACCTTCATCGTGGTCGCGAACGCGCTCCCGGTGATGGCGTTTCGCGCGCGCGCGCGCGGCGACCGCGACACCCTGTTTCTCTTCGGCGCGGCGGCCGCCGGCCTCGTCGCGGGCGTGCTCGCCGTGGTGCTCCAGGTGAAGTTCTTCACCTACCACTGGGCCGCCATGGTGGGGCTCCTCGTGCTCGCCGTCACCGCGCTCGCGCGCGATCTCGACGACCGCCTCCGGGAGTCCGGCGGCGTCGCGGGCATGAGGGTGCCGATCGCGCTCCTCGTGGCGCTCCAGCTCGTCGGCGCCGCGCACGGCTCGCGCGGCCTCCACATCGCCAAGCGCGCGCTCTACTACGCGCGCACGGGCGATCGCGGGCCGCTCGACCAAATGTGGACGATCCCCAACTTCTACGCGTGGACCGACTCGCGCGAGGTCGGCCTCTGGGTGCGCGAGCACGCCGCCCCCGACGACCGCCTCGTGGTGCGGGGCTTCGAGCCGCAGATCTACTTCGCCGCGAACAAGCGCTACGACGGCCGCTTCTTCTGGAGCACCTTCCTCACCGAGAAGCGCTTCTCCGCGGGCCGAGACCGCCTCTCTCAGGAGGACTTCGCGTGCTTCAAAGAGGCGCCGCCCCGCTGGGTGGTCGCGCTCACGTACGAGCACAAGGGCGTGAACGCGGTCGAGACCTACGAGAGCCTCGGCTACGTGCGTCGCGAGGAGACCCACTTCTTCGCGGTGCTCGAGCGTCCCGAGAACGTCACCTTCGGAGCGCGCACGTCGTGGTGAAGGACCGCGTCGGGCGCGTCGACGCCGCGCTGATCGCGCTCGCGGCCCTGATCGGCGCCGCCCACCTGTCGTTCCCGCTCGGCCGCGAGCACGCGCTCGCGGGGTACGCGGCCCGTGCGTGGCTCCACGGGGGCACCACGCCTTACAGCGGGACCCTCTCGTTCGACGCGCCCGGGCTCGTGTGGCTGCACGCGGTGGTGGCCCTCTTCGGCGAGCGCAGCGCCGTGCCGCTCCGCCTCGCGGCGCTCCTCGCCGTGCTCGCCGTGGGCGCCCTCGCGCCGCTCGTCGTGGTGCCGCGCGGCGCGCCCATCGCGCCCGGTACGCGGGGCCTCTCGGCGTGCGCCGCGAGCCTCTTCGCGCACGGGTACTTCGACTTCTGGAGCGCCGGGCGCGGCGGGGTGTTCGTGGCCGCGGCGCTGCTCGGCGCGGCCGCCGCGCTGCTCCGTGACCGCCACGCGCTCCGAGGCCCGCTCGTGGCGGGCGCGCTCGTGGGCGCCGCGCTCACGCTCCGCTCCGCCGCGTTCCCGTTCGTGCCGCTCCTCTTGGGCGTGGCGTTCTCGGGGCCCGCCCAGGGCCGCGCCCGGCGCGTGGGGCTCGTGCTCGTGGGGGGCGGCCTCGCCGCGGGCGTCGCGCTCCTCCCCATCGCCGCCGGCGGCGGCCTCGCCGACGCGTACGATCTCTTGTGGGACGCGCGCTGCGTCTACCTCGGCGAGCCGACCTGGGAGACCTTCGGCGCCCTCTTCTCCGCCGCGCGCCTCTGGGCCTCCTACGAGCCGGTGACGAGCCCGCTTGCTTTCCTGTTCCTCGCGGGCGCCCTCCGCGCCGCCCTCCAGCGTGACGCGGGCGCCTTCGGCCGCGCCGTCTTCGTCGCGGGCTTCGCGCTCGCCTCGGTGGCGAGCCTCGCCGTCGTGGGCTCGAGCGATCTGTCCGAGCCCGAGCTGCTCGTCGGGCTCGTCGCGCTCGTGGTCGTGTCGGTGGCGCAGGAGCTCGCGCGGATCTTCCCGCGGGCGACCGGGCGCGCGCACGCGCTGTTCCTTGCACAGTGCATCTTTCTCTACGCCATCTCGTGCTGGGAGATCTGGACGCCGCCCGCCGTGTACGGCCTCCGCTGGCGTGCGCTCGCGTGGCGCGTGACCGGCCGCCTCGACGAGCGCGCCTACCTGGCCACGTTCAACAAGCGCGCCATCGGCTTCTTCCCGGCGGAGAACGCGGCGATGGCGGAGTGGGTCCGCGCGAACACGGGGCCCGGCGACCGCGTGCTCGTGCGCGGCTACGAGCCGGGCGTCTACCTGCTCGCGGGGCGCACCTACGGCGGGCGGTTCTTCACGACGAGCCAGCTCGCGTGGGACAACTGCGCCTACAAGCGCGGCGCGTGGCTCGCACAAGACCGCGAGGACGTCGCCCGCACCCGCCCGCGCGTGGTCGTCGCGATCGACGCGCCGCCGGGCCTCGACGCGAAGGAGAGCTTCCTCGCCCTCGGCTACCGAGAGCGCTTCCGCACCGAGCACTTCTTCGCGCTCGTGCGCGATTAGGGCGGCCGGCGAGGGTCGCCGGGGGAGGCGGTGGCCGCCCGCGCGCGAGGCCCCTGTGCTACGGGTGCGCGATGGCGGACGCACGTGTGCGGATCGTGCCCCTCGGCGGGCTCGGCGAGGTCGGCATGAACTGCATGGCGGTGGTCGCCGGCGGTCGCGCGGTGGTCATCGACTGCGGCGTCACGTTCGCCGACGCGCACCTCGGGGTCGACGTCACGCACGCCGATCTCTCGTTCCTCGATCACGTGCAGCTTGCAGGTGTCGTGCTCACCCACGGCCACGAGGACCACATCGGCGCCCTGCCGTACCTCCTCCGTCGCCACGACGTCCCCGTCTTCGGCCCGGCCTACGCCCTCGCGCTCGTGCGCGAGCGCCTGCGTGAGCACGAGGTGCTCGCCCACGCGAGGCTCGTGGAGCGCCGCGTGCGCGAGCCCTACGACGTGGGCCCGCTGCGGGTGGAGCACGTCCGCGTCACGCACTCGATCGCCGACGCCACCGCCCTCGCGCTGCGCACCCCCGCGGGCCTCGTCATTCACTCCGGCGACTTCAAGTTCGACGAGTCGCCGCCCGACGGCGAGGCGTTCGACGAGGAGCGCCTGCGGGCCCTCGGCGACGAGGGCGTCGCGCTCCTCCTCAGCGACTCGACCAACATCGAGTCCGAGGGCAGCGCGGGGAGCGAGGCGGGCGTGGGCGAGGCCCTGCTCCGCGTCACCCAGGCCACCCCGGGCGCCGTGGTCGTGGGCATGTTCGCCTCCAACGTGCACAGGCTCCGGCTGCTCGGGGAGGTCGCGCGCAAGACGCGCCGCAAGCTCGTGCTCCTCGGCCGCAGCGTGCGCACCCACGCCAAGGTCGCGCACGCCACGGGCTACCTCGCGTGGGAGAGCGACGCCACCTTCCGCGACTCCCGCCTCGCTGAGCTGCCGCGGAGCGCCATCCTCGCCGTCGCCACCGGCACGCAGGCCGAGGAGCAGGCGGCCCTCGCGAAGCTCGCCCGCGGCGAGCACCCGCACCTCACGCTGGGCCCGGGCGACGCGGTGGTGATGTCGAGCCGCGTCATCCCCGGGCGCGAGCCCGAGGCGTACGCGATGCTGAGCGCGCTCGTGCGCCGCGGCGTCACGCTGCACACCCGCAGCACCGACCGAGGCCTCCACGTGAGCGGCCACGCGCACCGAGACGAGCAGCGCCGCCTGCTCGAGCTCGTGCGCCCGCGGGCCTTCATTCCTGTGCATGGTACACGCGTTCACCTGGAGCGCCACGCCGCGCTCGCGCGGGAGGCGGGCGTGGGCGACGTGACGGTGCTCGAGAACGGCCAGACCGCGTGGCTCGACGCCCACGGCCTGTCGCGCGGCGACGACGTGCCCGCGGGGCGCGTGCCGACCTACGCGAAGCGCGCGATCGCCCCGGCCGTGCTCGACGACCGCCGCGCCCTCGCGAGCTCCGGGCTCGCGTCGTGCGTGCTCTTCGTGGGGCCCCGCGGCGCGCCCTCGGCCGAGCCGCGCGTCACTCTTACGGGCGTCGTGGAGGCCTCCGGCGAGGAGCGCATCCTGCGTGACGCGCGCGAGGAGCTCACCCGCGACCTCGAGGCGCTCGGCCCGCCGCTCACCGACGAGCGGCTCTCCGAGTGCGCCGGCGCGGCGGTGAGGCGCGTGGTCGGCAAAGCGCTCGGCAAGCGCCCGCTCACCGTGGTCCACGTCGTGCGCACACCCTGACTCGCGGTCGGCGCGCGCGGGCCGCGCGCGGGTATCGCGCCGGGCCTCGTTTGGTGCATCATGCAGTCATGCGCTCCCCGCTGCTCGCCCGCGTCGTGCTGCCCCTCGTCGCCACCCTCGCGCTCACCCTGAGCGCCACCTCCGCGCGGGCCGACATCCCGCCCAACAAGCCGGGGTGCAAGTGCAGCGCCCCGGGCGGGTCGACCGGCGGCGCGTGGCCGGCGCTCTTCGGCGTGGCGGCGGGAGCCCTCGTGCTCGGGCTGCGGAAGCGACGCGGTCAGCGCTAGCTCATTCAGGCGCGGCGTCACGCGGGCCTGCGTCGGCTCCGGGGCCCGCGCCGCACAAGAAGGCGGCGACCTTCGCGTACGACTCGTCGAAGGTGGCCCCTTCGCACACGGGCTTCCACCGGGCCTCGCCGGCCGCCAGAGCCGCCTCGCACGCGGCGTCCACCGTGTCGCGGCAAATGCCCGCGGTCGCGCGGCCTTGGCAGTCCTTCTGCTCCGCTTCCGCGCAGCGCGCGCAGCTCGACGAGACGCATACCGCCCGCCGCGTCACCTTCACAGCGCACTCGGGCAGGCCCAGCATGAGGGCGGCGCACGACCAGACGTTCGGAGCGAAGTCGTTGTCGCTCGTCTGCACAACCGCGCCGATCGAGGTGGTGTCGGCGGGAGTTCCGGGCAGCGCACCGAAGAGGCAGCGCGCGCACGGCTTGTTCTTTTCGATCACCGCGCTGCATGCCTCGTAGGTGGCCGCGTTGCTCAGGCACGCCGCGCGAAACTCCAGCGCGTCTGGCTCGCTGCACCGCATGGCGCCCACCGAAGGAGCCACGCCGACAAGCGCGAGCGCTGCCGACTCGTGGTAGCAGTCGCGAGGCACGGCGCCGCCGGAGTCCACGCGGGGGAGCGGCGCCGCCTCCGGGAGCGGCGTGGCCGGCGCGGCGTCCCACCCGGGGCCACCCGGAGCGCCGTAGACCGCGCTGCAAGAGACGCCCGCCGCCGCCGCCACCGACATCGCGCCGGCGCCGAAGAGCATCGCCACGCGCGTCGCGCCCGCCGGCAGCGAGGGGACCGCGCGCGCCTCGTGCGCGCCGCAGTACGGGCACGCGGCGCCGTCTCGAACGTGGCGATCGCACCGCGCGCAGAGCCGGAGAGCCATGGGGCAGTGTGACCGCGTTCGGCCTGACTGGCCATGACGGATCCCGCAGACACTCACGAATGGGGCTGTTCGGCGCGCCCCGCACGTGGTGTCGTTCGTGCATGGCACTCCGCACGCCCCTCCGCGCGCTCACGCTCGCCTGCCTCTCCGCGACGGTCACCCTCGCGCGCCCCGCGCACG
>DAORJJ010000152.1:0-12917 GCA_035439005.1 Polyangiaceae bacterium
CCGCGTGCTGTTCGGGACGAGCGTGCCCGTCGAGGCGTCGCGCTGCGAGGGCGCGACGCCCGAGAAGATCGCCTGCTGGCTCGGCGTACGCTACGCGAGCGATCCCCAGGCGAAGGCGCTCGTGCAGGAGCTCTACGCGTCGTTCGGCACGGTCGTCGGGCAGGGCGAGGCGCGCACGATGGACGGCGCGTACCGCGGCACGATCCGGCTCGTCCCCACGCTCCCCACGGGCCAAGACCGCAAGCACCTCGTGTGGCTCCACGCCGCGCTCGTGAAGATCGACGCGTTCCAGCGGGCGCTCTCGCGCGAGCGCGGCGGCGTCGCGCCCGCCTCCGTCGCCTACCGCGCCTCCCCGCTCGTCGTCGAGTTCGTGCGCTCGCTCGACGGCAAGCGCACCCCCTCGGGCTACGCGAGCGACTGGACGTACTCCTACAACGTGCTGGGCTCGCTCAACGTCTCCGCCGAGAGCGTGCTCTCGCTCGCGTTCCACGAGATCTTCCACCTGAACGACCTCGACGCGTCGGGCGCGGGCGGCGACGGCGCGTCCCGGTCGTGGTCCGCGGGCGCGCTCTCCGCCGACGTGCACGCCATCCTCGCGCGCTGCAAGGTCACCACGGCCGCCACGGCGGCCCGCAGCGCGCCGTGCCTGGCGCCGTACGCGCCCACGGCGCTGCAGGTGCGCGGCGGCACGTACTACGCGTTCCAGCCCGGCAACGACATCGTGCTCGAGTACGCGGCCGAGCTCGCCACGCGCGTGTTCGACGAGCAGCGCGCGCTCCTCGGCCTCGGCCCACGCGTCGCGGGCAGGCCCTTCAAGTGCGGCCCCCCGGAGAACGCCCGCGCGTGGAGGGCGATGGTCGACCGGTACTTCGGCGGCGTCGACCACGTGCCGGCGTGTCGCTAGTCGGCTCGGCGCTGCCCGCGCGCCGCAACTCCTCCAAATACCTAACATCATTGTAAAGTTTCACATGGTACCCCCGCGGCGGCGCGGCGGCGCGCGCTACTCTCGGGGGACCGCATGACCCCCACGCAGAAGCTCGAGCGCGTCGTGAAGGCCGTGATGGCGCTCATCGTGCTCGTCCCCGTCGGGATGCTGCTCGCGTACACGCTCGGCGATTTTTGGGATCCCGCCTCACCTCTGCGGCACTTCCGCGAGCCCCTCCCCGCTCCGCAGCAGGTGTTGGCCCGAGGCACGCTGCGGCGCACCCCCCACGAGGTCGAGGCCGCGATTCCCCCGCTCTGCGACGTGCTCTGGCAACGCTGGGAGCAGTGCGGGAAGAACAAGTGCTGGTCGGCCCGCGCGACGCTGAGGGTGAGCTCGGGCTCGCTCGACGTCGCGTGGTCGTCGGCGCCCCTCCCCGCGAGCGTCCCTTTGGCGCCCACCTGGGACGCCGAGCCGGGCCTCGACGGCGACGTCATCACCGATCTTCAACGCGCGGCCGCGTGGGCCGCCGAGGCACGGCGCCGCGGGGTCGACCTCCGCCCCGTCACCGACTCGCCGGGCCAAGATCGGCTGCTCGAGCGCTGCTTGGAGGACGGCGCTCCGGTCTTCGTCTCCGCTTGCCTCACGGGCGACCAACTCGGTCCCTGTCCGGGTCGCGACAGCTACGCGCTCGTGCCGAGCGCGAGCCCGCGTCCAGCCATCGCCCGCGCGGTCAATCGGCTCGCGCTGCAGAGTGGGGGCGAGCTCCTGCTCCTCGTAGCGGTCGCGGTGCTGCTCATCCCCCCGCGCCGAGCCCTCGTCGACGCCCTCGCCGCGCGAGCGGGCCGCGCGCACGCCCGCCGCGGAGAGTGGTGGCTGCTCTGGGCGCTGCCGCTGGGCGCGTGTGTGTGGAACGTGGTCACGGACGCCGGCCGCGGCGGATTCGTCGCGCTCTCAACGGCGGCGCTCGCCTGGGCGTTCGTGGCGAAACATGTGGCGTCACGGTGGCGCCTCGCGGAGACCGCCCGGGGCCCCGTGCTCGCGGTCGCGCGGAGCCCGCTCGCGCGCGCGGCCGGGACGACAGAGCTGCTCGTGCGCGCCAAGCTCGTGGGCCATGGGGCGCCGCGGCTGCTCGGGCCGGCGCGCGCCGCGTTCGTGGAGACCCGGGTCGTGGAGCTCTACGGTCAGGGGAAGAACAAGCAGCGAACGGAGCCCGTGGTGCTCGGCGCGGAGCGACAGCTCCATGTCGCCGACGAGAGCGGCGAGGGTGTCCTCGATCTGCGGCACGCCGTCCTCGACGTGAAGGTCGACGAGCTCACCTGCGACGAGCTCCCCCCAAGCTTCGCCGCACACGGGGTCCACCTACCGCGTCACGAGCACCACGCCTCGTGGAGCGTCGAAGAGCGCTCCATTGCAGACGGTGAGAGATTGTTCGTGTTGGGAGAGGTGAGCGCCGTCAACGTCCGCCCCGACGGCGTCGGCTATCGGAGCGTCGTGGGCTCGCCCTTGCTGGGCGGCGCAGGGGTTCCGCCCGTGGTCGTGTTTTCGGGCGACGAGCGCGGCCTGCTCGCGACGCTCCGCGCCGAGGGGCGCTTCACCCTCGGCCTCGCGATCGGCTGCGCGACGGTCGCGGCCTCTATCGTCGCCTTCGCCGGGGTCCTGGCGCGACTCTGACCGAGCCGCCGCCGCCCCGGAGGGCCGGACCACGCACCGGCGGGACGCTCCCAACACAAACGTCCGACACCGGCGGAATTCGTGAGCAATTTCAGCCACAAGAGACGCCAAGTGGACTCGGTTGGGGTGGCGCGACGCGCCGCCTCCGTTATCGTCAACGAATGAGCCACGACACTCCCCGCGGGCCGCGCCGAGTCCTCTCCGCCTCGCTCGGCGCGCTGGTCGCGCTCTCCGCGCTCGCGCTGCTGGCCCCCGCGTGCAGCGACGCCCCGCAGACGCTCGTGGGCGACCCGCCTGCGGGCGGCGAGGCCACCGATCCGGACGGGGCGCCGTCGCCCACGCCCTCGTCCAGCTCGCCCACGCCCACGCCCACGGGTACGAGCACGGGCACGGGCACGACCCCGCCCGCGCCGCCGCCCGGGCCCCCGGCCGCCGAGCCGAGCGACCCCGTGCTCAAGGGAATCGTCGCCGCGCACAACGCCGCGCGCGCCGCGGTGGTGCCCGCGCCCGCCACGCCGCTCCCGCAAATGACGTGGTCCGAGTCCGACGCGGAGGTCGCGCGCGCCTACGCCGCGAAATGCGTGTTTGCGCACAACGCGGCCCGCGGTCCGCGCGGCGAGAACCTCTACGCGAACAGCGGAGGCACCAAGACCCCCGCCGCCGTCGTGGGGAGCTGGGTGAGCGAGGCCAAGAACTACACCTACGCGACGAATCAGTGCTCCGGCGTCTGCGGGCACTACACGCAGGTCGTGTGGCGCGACAGCGTGAAGGTCGGGTGCGCCATGCAACGCTGCACCATCAACAGCCCGTTCGGCGGGGGCTCCTGGGACAACTGGGTCTGCGACTACAGCCCCGCCGGCAACTTCGTCGGTCGCAAGCCCTACTAGCGCCGCGTCTCCGTCGCACCGGCGGCGCGCGGCGAAGCCTCGCCCGCCGCGACGGTGCGCCGGAGCGCGGGCTCGTGTACGGTGCGCCGCGTGCGAATGAGCTGCAAACTCTCTCGCGAGCTGTTCGAGTCGGCCGAGGCGGTCGGGATCGGCAGGCTCGCGCTCACCCGGGGGAGCGTCGCGGACGCGGAGCGCTGGGCCGATCCGGCGAACGACCTCGACTGGAGCGAGTTTGCCGCCCTCTTCAACGAGCTCGAGCGCCTCTGCAACGGCGAGCCCGAGCGCATCCGGGCCGTGGGGCGGGCGCTCGCGGGCGCACCGTCGCAGACGTTCCTGCGGCGCCTCGCGCGAGGCGTCGTGCCGCTGCGGCGCCTCTACCAGGCGGGGGCGGAGTGGGCGGCGCCGGCGCAGTTCCCGCACCTTCGGCTCGACCTCTCGTACCTCGGGGACACCGGGCTCCGGGTGCGCACCGCGGTGCCCGCGCCCTACGCCCCCGCCAAGGCCATGTTTTACCACTTCGAGGGCGTCCTCGAGCAGCTGCCGTGCACGCTCGGGCTCCCGCGCGCGCGCCTCGTCGAGTCGCGGGTAACCGAGCGCGACATGGACAGCCTCTTCGAGCTGCCGCCCTCGTCTACCGCGCTCGAGCGCCTCGCCGACCTCGCCCGTCGCGCGCGCGGCGCCGCCAGCCCGGGCGACGTCGCCGCGGCCTACGAGGCCCAGCGCCGCGAGCTCACCGCCGGCCTCGACGCGATGCGGACCGAGACGCTGGAGATCAAGCGCCTCTTCGCGGACCTCCCCGACCTCGTGCTCGTCCACCGCGGCGGCTCCATCCTGTGGATGAACCCGGCGCTCATCGAGGCGCTCGGCTACGCCGACGGCGCCGCGCTCGTCGGGCGCCCGGTGCTCGAGATCGTCGCGGAGGACTTCCGCGCGAACGTGGCGCAGAGGCTCGATGGCTCCGCCGAGGGGCCGCCGCCGCGCCTCACCGAGCTGTGTCTGCTCGGGCGAGACGGCCGCGCCTTCGAGGTGGAGGTGTCGCCGGGCCGCGACGTCGTGTTCGGCGGCGCGCCGGCGCGGCTGGTCGTGGCGCGCGACATCACCGAGCGCGCGCGGCTCCGGGAGCGCGTCGCCGTCTCCGACCGCATGGCGTCGATCGGCGTGCTCGCCGCCGGCGTCGCGCACGAGGTCAACAACCCCCTCGGATACGTGCTGAACAACATCGAGCTCGCGGATCGGGAGCTCGCGGCCCTAGGCGACTCGCCGGCGACCCGCGCGAGCCGCGAAGCGCTCGCGGTGGCCCTCGAGGGCGTCGACCGCATCCGCACGATCGTGCGCGAGCTCGTCGCCCTCTCGCGCGTCGACGAGGCGATCTCCACGCCAGTCGACCTGCGGGAGGTCGTCGAGTCGACCCTCGCGCTCGCCGGCCCGGAGCTCGAGGCCCGCGCCACCGTGGTGAGGCGCTTCGAGCCCGTGCCGGCGGTGCGGGGCTCCCGCGCGCGCGTGGGCCAGCTCATCCTGAACCTGGTGCTGCACGCGAGCGAGGCCATGGCGGAGGCGCCCCGGGCGGAGTGCGAGCTCCTGGTCCGGCTCCACCCGTCGCCCGAGGGGGATGCGGTCATTGAGGTCTCCGACAGCGGCCCGAGCCTCTCCGCGGAGGACGCGCGGCGGGTGTTCGAGCCCTTCTTCGCGCCCGGCGGCGATCGCCCGTCGCGCCGCGGCGCGGGGCTCGGTCTCGCGGTGGCTTGGCGGCTCGTGCACGACGTGGGTGGGGAGCTCACCCACAGCCCGCGCGCGCCGCGCGGCAGCACCTACCGCGTCACGCTGCCGCGGGCGTGACGCCGCCCTAGTCGTCGCGGAGGCCCTTGCCCGCCAAGATGCGCGCGACGTGCTGCTCCACCCGCCGCGCCCGCGTGCTCGACTGCTTCGCGCCCGCGACGTGGAGGTTGTACTCGCGCCGCCGCCCAGGGGTGAGCGCGAAGAAGGCCTCCCGGAGCGCGGGCTCGCGGTCGAGCCGCTCCTGGAGCTCTTGGGCCAGCGCGGGCGCTGCGCGCTTGGGCAAGGTCGCGCCGGACGCCTCGACCGCGATCGCCTTGCCGACGAGGTCCCGCAGGGTCGCGTCGAGCTGCGCCACCCGCTCGACCCCGGTGAAGCACACACGCCGCGGGTAGCGGGAGTTCTCCCCTTGCTCCTCGAGCACTCCGCTCGGGTCCTCGAGCAGCGCGCCCTTGAAGAACATGAGCGCCAGAAAGGCGTTCATCTTCTGAAGGATGGCGATGTTGTGCCCGTCGTGCGTGTAGCAAGGTTTTCCCCACTTCAGGGCCTCACCGAGGCCGCAGTCGAGCAGGATGGCGCGGACGCGCTCGGACTCGGCGCGCCAGCGCTTGGACGTGGAAAAATAGCGGTCGACCAGCGGATCCATGCGGCGCCAGGCTACACCGTTTCGGGGCCGAGGGGCCGCGCCTACAGCCCGGTGACTCGGTAGATGTTGCCCTCGCCCACGCCCTTCACCTCACGGGTCTGTCCAGCCACGAAGAACGCGCTGTCCGGGGTGCGCGCGAAGTCGGCGATCCACGGGTACTTCAGGCCGAAGAGGGCCCCGAGGTCGACCGCGCCGACGAACTTGCCGTCGGCCCGCCAGGCGGTGAGGCGGCGGAGGTTCGAGTCGACCACGCACACGCCGACCTTGCAGGGGCCGATGGCGTGGACCCACCCGAAGCGCTCCTTCGAGCCGTAGCTCTTGTCGGTCTTGCCCATCTTGAACTTCTCCTTTCCGGAGGGGTCGAGCGCGAGCACCACGATCGACTCGTTCGGATCGGCCGCCTTGGCGAGCTTGGCGCCCATGAAGACGGTGTCGCCGAGGAACCCCACGGCCTGCGCGTTGGTGATGTTGCCCTTGCGCGTCACGTCGGCGCCGAGGCCCGTGAAGGCCCATTTCTCGCTCTTGCACGCCGCGCCCGTGAGCGTCACCTTGGCCGTGTCGGCGTTCGCGAAGGTGCCGATGCCGGTGCGCCCGCTCGGGTGAACGAAGAAGTACCCGAGCGGCCGCGCGTCGCACTTGGCGGCCACGGCGCCGTCTCTCCCGAGCTTGTAGCTCGCGAAGATGCCCGAGCTTGCCCACACGTTCCCCGCGCCGTCGGCGGTGAGGCGCTCGATCTTGGCGTCGAGGGTGAGCGCGCCGTTCGTGCCGAAGCGCCTGTCGATCGTGAGCTTGCAGGCGGCGCCGGGCTCGACCTTGTAGGCGCGGATCTGCTCGTCGTTGACGACGAGCACGCGGTCGCCGATCGCGCGGACGCTGCGCAGCACCGTCGTGTGGCTCTTGCTCACGAAGGGCCCCCCCTCGACGGCGCACACCTCCGCGGAGACCTTCCCGCCGGCCAGGTCCTGTGTGGCAGGCCTGGGGGCGAGGGGCGCCGACGTCGTCACGAGCTCGTCGAACGTCAGCTCCTTGGGCTTGTCGGCCGTGGGGGAGGCGCTCGGCGTGGGCGGCGCGCTCGGCGGCGGAGACGCGGACTCGGACTCGTTCTTCGAGCAAGCTCCGAGTCCAGCGACGAGCGCGGCGAGCACGAGCGCGTTTCGAGTCACGGGGTCCCCCTTCGTGTGGAAGGTCGACCCTAGGAGACGCGCGCCGCCCGTGGCAAGGGAGCTCAGCCGAAGGCGGCGTCGGCGCAGGCGGCGACGGAGAGCAGCGCGAAGAGCCCGAACAGGACCGCCATGCCGATCGAGTGCGCGTCGCGGGCGTCGTGGGTGCGCGTGGTGCTCATGCCCTCTCGTACGCCCCGCCGCGGCTCCCCTTCCCTCGCGTCGAATTTTTTTCAACCGCGCTGGAGCGGCGGCCCGCCGGGCCTACTCGAGCCCGTCGACGTCGCGGAGCGTGGGGAAGAACACGGTCCACGCGGCCACGATGAGGCACGTGCCGACGCCGCCGGCGATGACCGCGACCTCCGGCCCGAGCCACGCCGCGGTGAGCCCCGACTCGAACTCGCCGAGCTCGTTCGACGCGCCCACGAAGA
The DNA here is from genome assembly GCA_035439005.1 of Polyangiaceae bacterium. GTDB lineage: Bacteria > Myxococcota_A > Polyangia > Polyangiales > Polyangiaceae > JAAFHV01. The sequence goes on from DAORJJ010000152.1 coordinate 7,494, forward strand.
CGTCGGTGACGGCGTACACCCGGCCGCGCATGGCGTCGGGCACCCGCACCTGCAGCAGCGTGCGGCGCACGACCACGCTCACCATGTCGGCCGCGCCGAGCACCACGAGGCACGCGAGCGAGAGCGGGAAGCTCTTCGAGAGCCCGAACGCGATGGTCGCCAGGCCGAACACGCCCACCGCGGCGAGCATGCGGCGGCCCGCGCGCCGCTGCAGCGGGAAGAAGCTCAGGAAGAGCGCGGTGGCGGACGCGCCGACCGCGGGCGCGCTGCGGAGCAAGCCGAGCCCCAGCGGGCCGCCCCCGAGCGACGCCGCGAACATGGGCAAGAGGGCCACGGCGCCGCCGAGGAGCACGGCGAAGAGGTCGAGCGAGAGGGTGCCGAGGATGGCCCGCTCGCGAAACACGTAGCGCAACCCCGCGAACAGCTTCGCGAATTTGCTCTCGGTGGGCGCCGCTCCGTCGGCCGCCGCGCGCGCCGACGGGCCCCCGCCCCGCACGAACGCGGTCGCCAGCCCCGCGCCGGTGAGCAGCACCATCGAGGTCCCGTAGGCGGCGGCGGGGCCGAGCGCGCCGTACACCGCGCCGCCGAGCGCGGGGCCCACGATGACCGAGAGCTGCCACGCCGTGGACGACCACGCGACGGCCCTCGGGAGCAGCGCCCGCGAGACCAGGTTCGGCGCGAGCGCCTGGCTCGACGGGCCGCTGAAGGCGCGCGCCGTGCCGAAGACCACGAGCACCGCGTAGATCGGCCAGAGCGCGCGGTTGTGCGCGCGCGTGAGCGCGAGGAGGCACAGCGTGCACGCCACCTCGACGGCGTAGCAGAGCATGAGCACGCGACGGCGATCGACCCGGTCGATGATCTGCCCGGTGACGAGCGAGAGCGCGACGGCGGGGAGAAACTGCGCGAGGCCCACGTACCCGAGGTCCATCGCGCGGCCCGTGAGCGAGAACACCTGCCAGCCGATCACCACCGACGTGATCTGGTGGCCCAGCATGCTCGCGACGCGCGACGCCAGGAAGAACCGGTAGTCGCGCAGCTCGCGGCGAAACATGGCCTCGCCTCTCTACCCCAAAGGCCACGCGCACGACCAGAAACGGCCCCGCCCCGGCCCGGCGCTGCGCGGCGCCGCGCGGCGACATTTACCTCGCGCTCGCGACGCACTACCAAGGCGCCCCATGGCGCTCGATCCCGAGTTTGTGGCGGACTGTCCCTATGGCCCCGGCGGCCTTCTGCTCGACGAGATCCTCGAGATCGATCGCGAGGCCGGGCGGGTCGTGGCGCGCATGCCCACGCACGACGACCTGCCCCTCACGCGCGAGCAGCGCGCGCACCCGCTGCGGCACCCGCGCCACGTGTCTGGCGGGCTCATGGTGCACATGACCGGCATGGTGGGGTTCGTGCACGCGTACTACGTGCTCGGCCTCCGCCACGCCGACGGGTGGGTGGGCTACGGAGGCCGCATCCACCTCGCGAAGTTCCTCGCGCTCGCGCCCCCGGGCGAGCCGCTCATCCTCGAGGCCCGCGCCACGCAGGTGCGGCGCATGTCGAAGAGTGTATTCTGCAGGTACGCGCTCGCCTTCACGCAGGGCACGACCCGCATCTACGAGGGCGATCAGAGCGCGATGTGGGTGCGCCCGGACGAGGCGGTCGCGCACCTCGCCGAGCTCGACGCCGCGTCGCGCTCATAGCCGCCGCACAAACGGTGGCCGAGGCCTGACGGCTTCGTGACGCGGCGATCCCTAGATTGCCCTCACGTCCATGACCACCGCTCCCACCGTCTCCGCGACCCCCGCCGGCCGGCCCGCCCGCCGCTACTCGCTCGTGAAGAGCGTCCCGTTCTTCGCCGTGCACCTCGTAGCCCTCGTGGGCGTGGCCCTCACGGGCCTCTCGTGGAAGGGGGTCGCGCTCGCCCTGGCCCTCTACTTCGTGCGCATGTTCGGCGTGACGGCCGGCTACCACCGCTACTTCTCGCACCGCACCTTCCGCACGAGCCGCGTGTTCCAGTTCTTGCTCGCGCTGCTGGCGGTCTCGAGCACGCAGAAGGGCGTGCTCTGGTGGGCGGCGCACCACCGCGCGCACCACAAGCACAGCGACAAGCCGGGCGACGTGCACAGCATGAAGCGCGACGGGTTCTTCTGGTCGCACGTGGGCTGGATCATCGCCGACGACCACGAGGCGACCGACGGGAAGCGCATCTCGGATCTCACCCGCTTCCCCGAGCTCCGCGCGCTCGACCGCGTGCACGTGGTGCCCGCCGTCGTGCTCGCGTCCACCCTGTACCTCGTGGGCGGCGGCCCGGCGCTCTTGTGGGGCTACTTCGTCTCGACCGTGCTGCTCTGGCACGGCACCTTCACGATCAACTCGCTCTGCCACTACCTGGGAAAGCCCCGCTACCGCACGGGCGACGAGAGCCGCAACAGCCTCGCCCTCGCGCTCATCACCCTCGGCGAGGGCTGGCACAACAACCACCACTACTACCCGCGGTCGACCGCGCAGGGCTTCTTCTGGTGGGAGATCGACGTGACCTACTACGTGCTGAAGGCGCTCTCCTGGGTCGGCCTCGTGTGGGACCTCCACACGCCGAGCGCCGAGGTGCGCGCGCGCCAGCTCGTCGCCGCGCCGACGCCCGCGACCGAGCCCGACGCGGGACACCTGGGCCTGCCCGCGGCCCTCTCCGACGCGGAGTGAGCGCGCCCGCGAGTGCGCACAAAACTACGCAACGGGAGGGCCATTACGCACTTCTGACATAATCGCACCAGCGGGCGTGAGTCGGTTGGTCCCGAGAAAGAAAGCGCGCTAAGACACGGCCGCCCCGCCCGGCCGCTAGGCACGAAACGAGCAACCGGGGCCCACGGACCGATGCAAACGACGGCGCCCTCTTCCCTCCTGTCCTCCTCCGGCTCGCTGGCCCCCTCGGCCACCTCCGCCCCCGCCGACGCGCGCGAGGCCGAGCCCGAGGCTCCGCAGGCCGTGCAAGCGAGCGTCGCGCCGAAGGAGCGCACGGAGAAGGAGCTCATCCAGGCCTCGCGGCCCTACGCCACCGAGTCGCGCGCGAAGAGCTGGTCGGTGTTGCTCGGCACGCTCGCCGTGCTCGGCGTGTTCTGGTCGGGCGCGGCGCTCTCGCCGCACTGGGCGCTCCGCCTCGCGTTCGGCGCGCTCGCCGGCCTCACGATCGTGCGGATGTTCATCGTCTACCACGACTTCATGCACGGGGCGATCCTGCGCGGCTCGTGGCTGGCGCGCGCGATTCTGCACGCGTACGGCGTGCTCGTCATGACCCCGCCGCGTGTGTGGAAGGAGACCCACAACTACCACCACGCGAACACCGCGAAGATCATCGGCTCGCACGTGGGCTCCTACGTGATGGTGACCACGGGCATGTGGCAGAAGATGAGCCGCCGCGAGCGCTTCATGTACAAGGCCGTGCGCCACCCGCTCACCATCCTGTTCGGGTACTTCACGGTGTTCATGCTCGGCATGGGCGTCTCGCCGTTCCTCCGGTCGCCGAAGAAGAACTGGGACTCCGCGCTGTCGCTCGTCATCAACTGGGGCGTGTCGGCGCTGCTCGTGTGGAAGCTCGGCGTCGCGGCCTTCTTCTTTGGGTACTTCTTCCCGCTCGCGGTGGCGATGGCCTCCGGCGCGTACCTCTTCTACGCGCAGCACAACTTCCCCGACATGAACGTTCAGCCGCGCCACGAGTGGAGCTACGCGCGCGCCGCGCTCGAGTCGTCGAGCTACATGAAGATGGGCGCCGTCATGAACTGGTTCACGGGCAACATCGGGTATCACCACGTCCACCACCTGAACCAGCAGATCCCCTTCTATCGCCTGCCCGAGGCGATGGCCGAGATCCCCGAGCTCCAGCACCCCGCCACCACGAGCCTCGGCCTCTCCGACATCGTGAGCTGCTTTCGCCTGAAGCTGTGGGACCCCGACCTCGGCAAGATGGTCGGGTATCCAGAGGGCTGACACGGGCCGCTGACGGGCTCAGTCGTCTTTGGGTGCGCCGGCGCGGCGCTGGCCCTTCTTCTCGGACTGCGCGCGCTTGTCTCCGAGCCTCCGCCGCACGGCCCCCTTGGAGGGCTTGGTCTTCTTGCGGGGCACCTCGGGGGTGATCGCGATCCGCACGAGCTGGGCGAGGCGCGCGCGCGCGTCGGCCAGGTTCTGCCCGCGGTCGCGGGTCTTTTGGCTCACGATCTGCAGGCGCCCGTCGGCGTCGATGCGGCCCTCGCAGAGCGCGCGGATGCGGTCTCTCTCGGCGGGCGTGAGCGCGGGCTCCTCCTCGAACACGTAGCGGAGATCGATCTTCGACTCGACCTTGTTCACGTTCTGGCCGCCCGGCCCGGACGACCGCGCGCTGGTCCACGACAGCAGGCGACCGGAGAGCGTGAGCCGCTCGCTCACCATCAGATCGGGCGAGGCGCTCACGACCCGCGCTCCGTGGCGACGACGAGGCGCGTGCCGGCGAGGACGCCCACCGGCAGCAGGAAGAGCCCCACTCCGGGCACGAGGAGCATGAGCGCCACGGTGACGCCGAAGCCCAGCACCGCCGCGAAGTGGTCGGTCACGAAGGCGAGGCGCGCGCGGAGCCCCATCGCGCGGAGCGAGAACGGGTAGTCGAGGAAGTCCCACGCCGCGAGCAGCCCCACGACGACCACCTTGAGCGGCACCGTGACCACCGCGAGCGGCGGCACGGCGAAGCTGAGGACCGCGAGCGCGAGCAGCGCGGGCACGCCCACGAGCAGGCCGAGCAGGGTGACCTTCAGCGAGCCGAGCAGCGCGGGCAGGAGCTCGGGGCCCGTGCGCCGCGGGCCCCCGAGGGCCTCCTCCTGGCGCGTGGAGAGGGCGTCCAGCGCGAACCCCGAGAGTGGCTGCGCGAGGGCCGTCGCCACGAGGAACGCGACCGCGACCGACACGAGCCAGAGCACCACGCGGAGGAGCCACGCGAGCACGACCGAGGTGCCCTCGCGCTGCACGAGGCCGCTCGTGAGCGCGTTGGTCGCGACCACGCCCGTGGCGCCGAAGAGCACGATCAGGGCGCCGGCGATGACCACGGGCACGAGCGCGTGCCCCCAGAGCGCGGGCCGCATGAAGAGAAAGCCGAGCCCCCGGAACACGCTCGCGATCCCGAAGAAGAGCCCAGGTGGCGCCGGCGGCCCGGCCGCGCGTTCGTTCATGACACGGCGAAGGTACCACACGGGTCACTCGCCCGGCGCTGGGCGGCAACGCCAGCGTGGGATCGTACTCCGACGGATCCATCGCGGAGCTCCTGGTCTACGACCAGGTCTTGTCGTCCAACGAGCGCGCGCTGCTCGTGGCCTATTTCACGGGACGGCACTGCCCCGCCCGGCCTGAAGGCCGGGGCAGCGAGAGCCCCGAGAAGGGACCCACTCGAAGCCCGCCGGGGGGCGGGCTCCCGCTGCG
>DAORJJ010000153.1:0-12862 GCA_035439005.1 Polyangiaceae bacterium
CGGCATCGCGGCCGGTGAGCAGTTTGCCCGAGAGCAGCAGCCGTTCACCGGCCTGCGCCGCGTCGACCAGCGCATGCAGGGGCCCGGGGCCGCCCTCGCCCAGGATCGTCAGCCGCATTCGCCGGCCGGTGCGCAGGCGGACGGTCTCGCCGACCCCGGCGTGCTCGCGGACGACGCGCTCGTGGCGGCGCAGCGCGAGGCCCAGGTCGCCCGTGCGCTCGGGCGCCTGCCGGAGGGGCCACGGCGCGCGCTCGAGCTCTTCCACGCCGAGGGGCTCGGGTACGCCGCCATCGCCGAGCGCCTCGGGGTCCCGCTCGGCACCGTGGCCACCTGGGTGACGCGCGGTCGTCGGGCCGTGGCCGAGCTGGTCGCTCGAGACACCCACGAGGGCGCCGCCAGCCCTGCGCGCGCCAGAGATCCGGAGACGCCATGAACCACACGCGCTCAGACACGCGCTCGGACACGGACGAGGCCTCACTCCCCGAAGACCTGCTCTATGCGGAGGACGGCCACGCGAGCGACGTGGTGCTCACCTGCCTCGCCGACGGCGAGGACGCCCTCGTGCCCGCCGCCCTTCGCGCGCATGTGCTCGCGTGCGAGGACTGCGGCGCGCAGCTCGGGAACGCCGCGCTCCTCTCGCTCCGCGCCGACGACGCGGTGCGGGGCTACGTCGCCGCGCGGCCGCGCCCGGCTCACTCGCCCGGGCTCGAGCGCGCGCTCGCGCTCGGCTTCCTCGTGGCGGTGCTCTCGGCGGCGCCCCGCCTCGCGTCGCTCCCCGAAGAGCTCCCGCGGGTCGGTCGGGCGCTCGCCCTCGGCGGCCCGAGCTACCTGCGCCTGCTGCGCGAGGCGGCCTGGCTCGGCGCTCACGCCGCGCGGGAGCGGGGCCTCTGGCTCTCCCTCTTCGCGTCGCTCGCGCTCGTCGCGTGCGCCGTGTGGCTCGCGCGGGCTCGAGCCCGCGCCTAGCGCCCGCCCCTCGCCTCACGCTCCTTGCTCGAACTCGAAACGAAACGGAAACCCCCATGCCTCTCTCCCGCTCCGCTTCTCCCGCTCTCCGGACCGTCGCGCGCCTCCTCGCGTACGCGCTCGGTGTCCTCGTGCTCCTTCACGCCGCCGTGGCCGAGGCGAGCGTGCGCAAGGAGGGCGCGTGGCCGCGCGACGAGAAGGTCGTCACCTTCCAGTACGAGGGCACACGCGCGGGCGGCCTCGAGAAGCTCGCGGAGCAGGCGGGCTGGTCGCTGGTGCTCACCGACAAGGGGGGCCTCTACACGCCCCACACCGTCTCGGTCTCCATGAAGGACCAGGCGCCGGCCGACGTGCTCGAGGCGCTCCTCGAGGACGGCGCGTTCGTGGCGCATCGAAAGGGCTCGCTCGTCCGGATCGACGTCCTCGATGGAGGGGCGCCCGCGGCCGCCGGGGCGTCGCCCGCGGCCTCGGGGGACGACGCCGAGGACATGAAGGTCATGGGCGGGACGGGCACCGTCGAGAAGGGCCAGTCCGTGCGGAACCTCACGGTGATGGGTGGGCACTGCGACGTGCACGGCCGCGTGACCGGCGACGTGAGCGTCATGGGCGGCTCGGTGGTGCTCCACGAGGGAGCGGTCGTCGAGCACGACGTGACGACCATGGGCGGGCACGTGGAGGTCAAGAAGGGCGCCGAGGTGCGCGGCCGCGCGTCGACGCTCGGCGGCTCGATCGAGGACGAGGACGGCGAGGTCGTCTCGGGCCACGTGGACGGTGCGGCGATCGGGAAGGCCCACGGCGCGCCCTCTCGGGCCTCCGCGTTCCTTCGGCGAGCGAGCGAGGCGGTCACGAACACGGCGCTCCTGTTTCTCCTCGGCGTCGTCTTCCTCGCGGTCGCGCCGGCGCGCATGGAGACGCTGCGCGTCGCCGTCGCGCGCGCGCCGATGAGGCAGGTCGGGCTCGGGGTGGTCGGCGCGCTCGGCTCCTTCGTCGCGGTGGTGCTCCTCTGCCTCACGATCGTGGGCATCCCCTTCGCGGGCGTGGGGCTCATGCTCGGACTCGTGGCCCTCTACGCGGGCATGGTCGCCGCGCTGACGACCCTCGGGGCCGCGCTCGCGAAGCACAAGACAGACAATCAATACGCGCACTTGGCCGTTGGATGCGGCGTGTTTCTGGTCGCGTATCCGCTCCCCTGGATCGGGCCATGGCTGGTCGCGGCGCTCATGCTGGTGGGGGTCGGCGCGCTCGTGTCCACCCGCGTCGCCGGGTACTTCCCGGCCAAGAAGGGCGCGGGTGCCAGCGTGCCACCGGAGGGCCCGTATCGTTGAGCGAACGGGCCGCCGCGCGACCCGCCGAGTGGTGTACGTTGGTCTCCCCATGAGCTCCCGTCGGCTTCCGCTCATCGTCACCCTCGCTTCGCTCACGCTCACGCTCGCCGCGAGCGTGACGCCCCGACCTGCGGCGGCCCAGGCGCAGCTCTCGGAGGCGGAGCGGAAGGCCACCGCGCGCACCCTCTTCGCCCAGGGCGTAAAGGAGCAAGACAACGGGCAGCACGCGGCGGCGCTGTCGCTGTTCCAGAAGGCGCAGAACCTGTTCGACGCGCCCACCCACCTCCTGCACATCGCGCAGTGCCAGATCGTCCTGGGCAAGCTCGTCGAGGCCGCCGAGACCTACGAGACCCTCAAGCGCGTCCAGCTCGCGCCGGGCGCGCCCGAGGTCTTCGAGGCGGCGAAGGCGAAGGCCGAGGCCGAGCTCCCGGCGCTGCGCGCGCGCATCCCCACGCTCCGCGTCGATCTGACGCCGAAGCCGGCGGACCTGAAGGATCTCCAGCTCGTCGTGAACGACGTGCTCATCCCCGCCGAGCTCGTCGGCATCGCGCGACCGGTGAACCCCGGGCCGACCAAGCTCGTCGCCAAGGCGCAGGGCTACAAGGACGCGGAGCTCGAGGTCTCGCTCAAGGAGAAGGAGCAGCGCTCGGTCGGGCTCGCGCTCGTGCCCGGCCAGAGCAGCCTCCCCGCCGTCGTCGTGGCGCGGGCGGGTGGTCCCCAAGACTCACCCAAGGACCCTCACTACGTGCCCGACAAGCCGGCGCCGAAGGAGCCCGGCGTGCGCATCACGCTGTCGTACTCGCCGAACATCCCGCTGAACAAGAACAACGACCTCTCGTTCGGCGTGGTCGAGCACAACATCGGCGCCGAGTTCATCTTCGGGAACGGCATCTTCCGCTACCACCTCTTCGCGGGCTTCTCGGCGGCCGAGAGCGTGAAGGGTGTGCGCTTCGAGCCCGTCACCTTCGGCGCGGCGATCCCGGTGATGAAGCGGCAGGGGCTCCGCGTCGAGGTGGAGCCCACGTTCCAGCTGCTCAACCTGAACGTCCTCGGCGCCACCGGCTCGGCGATCGCCGCGGTCTCCGCGGGGGGCGACATTCGGGTCAACGTCGCGGTCGGCAAGCTCTTCCTGGGTTTCGCCCCCGTCGGGGTCGACGTTCGGTGGGCCGCCGCCGGCTCGGGCCCGGGCTTCGCGGGGGCCGGCATCGGCGCGGGCGTCGATTTCCGACCTCGCGTGCTGATTGGCATCGAGCTCTGAGCACACGGCCGCGCGACCGAGCGCGCCGGGGGCCTCGGTGGGCGCCCTCGCTCGTGTGAGAGGCCGGCGCTTCCGTTCCGCGCGGAGGTGGTACATTCGCGCGCCGAGGCCGTGACCAGCTCCTACCCCACGAGCCCCTATCCGCAGATAGGCCACTACCGCGTCGTCCGTCTGCTCGGGCGTGGCGGGATGGGCAGCGTCTTCCTCGCCCGCGACATGCGCCTTGGGCGCTCGGTCGCGCTCAAGCTCCTCGCGAACGAGCTGTCGAGCGCGACGGACCGCAAGCAGTTCGACGTCGAGGCCCGCACGACCGCGCGCCTCTCGCACCCCAACGTCGTGACCCTCTTCGACATCGGCGAGCACGAGGGCCGCCCGTGGGTGGCGCTCGAGTACATCGACGGCTGCACGCTCGCGCAGCGCATGAGCGAAGACTGGCCGACACCCGCCGAGACCCTGCGGATCGGGCTCGCCATCGCCCGGGCGATCGAGGCCGCCCACGGCGCCGGGATCGTCCACCGAGACCTCAAGCCTTCGAACGTGCTGCTCGGCGCGGACGGCCGGCCGCGCGTCGTCGACTTCGGGATCGCCCGCTTCCTAGGGGGGCACTCCGAGCCTCCGGCGGACGCCGAGGCCGACGATCTCGCGCTCGTGGGCACTCCTTCGTACATGGCGCCCGAGCAATGGCGCGGCGAAGATGGACCCAAGACCGACGTCTGGGCGCTCGGCCTGATTCTCTATCAGCTGCTCACGCGCGCGCACCCGCTCCGGGGTCTCGACGCCGCCCAGATCGCGATGCGGGCGGAGCTCGCCGAGCCCGTGCCGTCCACCCCCGAGCTCCACGCGGCGTCGCCCGAGCTCGCCCCCGTCGTGATGCAGTGTCTGCGGCGGCTCCCGCGCGAGCGACCTGCGGCGGCGATGCTGGTGACGCAGCTCGCGGCGCTCGAGGGGCGCCTGCGCGCCCCGACCCCCTCCGAGAACCCGTTTCGCGGGCTGCTCCCGTTCTCCGAGCGGCACGCGCACCTCTTCTTCGGGCGCGACGAAGAGGTCAGCGCGTTCGTCGAGCGAATGCGCACGCAGTCGATCCTCGTCGTGGTGGGCTCCTCCGGGGCGGGCAAGAGTTCGTTCGTGCTCGCGGGCGTCGCGCCGCGCCTAAAGGAGTCGGCCAGCGTGCGCGTCATCACCGTGCGGCCGCAGGTGCGCCCGTTCGCGGCCCTCGCGGAGAGCATCGTGCGCGAGACGCCCTCGAACTCCGGCGCTTCCACGCTGGTCGACCCGCCGCGCTTCGCGGCGGAGCGCGAGCCGCCGACGTCCGCCGACCCGAGGCAGCTCGAGGCTCGCCTCATGAGGTCACCCGGGCTGCTCGCGGTCGTGCTGACCGAAATGGCCGCGCAGACGGGCGAGCGGGTCGTGTTGGTCGTCGACCAGCTCGAAGAGCTCTGCACCGTTACCCACGACGAGGTGGAGGCGCGCGCCTTCCTCGCCGCGGTCTGCGGCGCCGCGGGCGACCCGAACGAGCCCGTGCGCGTAGTGATGACCGTCCGCGACGACTTCCTCGCAAAACTCCCCTGGGACGCCAACAGCGGCGCGGCGCTCTCGGGGCTCGTTCTGCTCCCACCCCCGGACACCGACGCGCTCCGGGAGATCGTGCGACAGCCCCTCATACAGACGGGATATGACTTCGACGACCCGGCGCTCCTCGAGGAGATCGTGACCTCGGTGCGAGGAGAGGCCGCGTGCCTGCCTCTGCTCCAGTTCGCGATGAGCCTCCTCTGGACTCGCCGCGACGAGACGCATCAGCTCCTGCTCCGCGAGGTCTACGACGAGCTCGGCGGCGTGGGGGGCGCGCTCGCGGCGCACGCCGAGAACATCGTGGGTGCGCTCGATCCGGCCAGCCTCGAGCTCTGTCGTCAGCTCCTCCTTCGCCTCGTGACCGCCTCCGGGACGCGGCGCGCGATAGGGCCCGCGGCGCTCGTCATGGGGCTCTCGGCGGGCGCCGAGGGGCTGGTCGCCAAGCTGCTCGACGCGCGCCTCCTGGCGCGGCAGCGCGGCGATGACGCTCGGGTCGAGCTCGCGCACGAGTCGCTCACGCGCGTCTGGCGCAGGCTCGAGCGCTGGATCGAGGAGAGTCACGAGGACCTCGCGGTCGCCGCCGATCTCGTGGCGGCGGCCGAGCGGTGGGAGCGGCTCGGGAAGCGGGAGGACGAGCTATGGCAAGGTGACGCCCTCCGCGACGCGTCAAGGCTCGTGGCGCGGGGCTCGACGCGGCTCCCCGAGGTGGCGCTCGCCCTCGTGCGCGAGTCGACGCGGCGGGAGCGCCGCGGGGCCCTCCGCAGGACGGTCGCCGTGGCGTCTCTCTTCGTCGCCGCGGCGGTCGCCGTGCTCGCCTCGTCGATGGCCGCGTGGGCGTGGCGTGAGCGCAAGAACGACGCGCTGGGCGCGGCCCGGCGGGCCGAGCAGGCGAGCGCCGTGTTGCTCGAGGAGCGCGCCCTCGCGAGCTTCGCGGGCGGTGACAACCACGCGGCGCGCGCCCAGCTCCGCGCCGCGCTCGAGGCGCGCGACTCGGTGTCGTCGAGGAACCTCGCGCGAAAGCTGGAGAGCGCGCCGCTCCGGGTGTACCTGCCCCACAACACCGTGGTCTAGGCTCTTGTTGTCGGACGGGCGCACGTTCTTCGCGGCGAGTCACTCGGGGAACATCGGAGTCTTCGACACCTACACGCTCGAGCAGCGCGTGCTCCGTGGGCACTCCGATCAGGTGCTCGGGCTCGCGCTGCTCCCCGGCGGGCGCTTGGCGTCCGCGAGCTGGAACGGGGAGCTGCGCGTCTGGACGGTCGCCACGGGCGGTGGGACCCTGGTCGCGAAGCGACCAAGCCTCACTGCGCTCGCGACCTTCGGGCCGACGATCGCGGCGTCCCGTGATCGGGAGCTCGTCGTGGTGGACGCTGGCGCCAAGGTGCGCACGATCCCCCTCGAGGTCACCCAGCCCTTCGGCCTCGCGTTTGGCCCGAACGGCAAGGAGATCTTCGTAGGGGGCGCGGACGGCAAGGTGCGGCTCGTGGACCTCCAGACGGACACCGTCGTGCGCGAGAGCGAGGCCGGCGAGCCCATCGCGCGGCTCGCCGTCGATCCGAACGGCCGCTTCCTCGCCACCGGGAGGCGCGACGGGAGGGTCTTGATCCTCGACCTCGGCACCCTCCAGCGACGAAGCGAGGTTCACGCGAACGGCGGCGCGGTGCGCGCGCTCGCCGTGTCGAAGGACGGGCGCGTGTGGACGAACGGCATGGACGGCCGCATCGCGGCCTGGAACCCCGACACGGGCGCGCTCGCGGCCGAGGTGTCCACGCACCTCGACCAAGTGACGAGCCTCTCCATCACCGAGGACCAGGTCTCCCTCGTCGTGACGGGCACCGGGGGCTCCGAAATCTGGAACCTCGCGGCCATGCCGCGCGAGCGCGTCATTCCGCCCGACCCGCACCCTATCCTCGATATCGCGTTCTCGGCGGATGGCCGAGAGCTCGTCAGCGGCTCGAACAACCGCATCCTGGTCTGGGATACGGCTACCGGACGCCCGCTCACCGACATCCAGAGATACGGCAACCGCAGCCGAGACGTCGCACTCGACGTGGCCAACCAAAAGGTGGTTGGGGCTGACGAGCGCGGCGGAATGGCGCTCTGGGAGCTGCCGTCGGGGCGCCCGCTCGGTACCCTCGGGACGAGGGCTATCGTGCCGCTCGGCCTCGTGTACTCACCACAATACGATCTCGCCGCCGTCGGCACGAACGAGGGCGCGATCCTCGTCTATGCGCTCGCGGCGCGCGCGCTTCGGTTCGAGCTCGTCGACCCTGCCGGGAGCGCGGTGCGGGCGCTCGCCCTCGCACCCGACGGCGCGACGCTCTACTCGTCATCGACCGACGGCTCGCTGCGCGCGTGGGACCTGGCCAAGCAGAAGGCCACTGTGCTGCACCGCGTGACGACAGGCAACCACGGCCTCGCCCTGTCGAAGGACGGCACACGCCTGGTCGCGACCTCGCTCGACGGCACCGCGCTCGTGCTCGACGTAGCGTCCGCGGCCGTGACGCCGCTGGGACACTTCCCCGGGCGCCTCTATCGCCCCGCGTTCTCCCCGGATGGCGGCACCGTGGCGCTCCCTTGCTCGGACGGCAACGCGTACGTCGTCGACGTCGCCGGAAGGGTGGCGCCGCGGGTCGTCACCGGGGCTCATGGCGAGGTGAACGTCGCCGCGTTCAGCCCCGACGGGAGGATCTTGGGAATCGGGAGCGACGACCACACCGTCCGCCTCTACGACGCCGCGACCGGCAAGCCTCGCTGGGGCGCGAGGTCGGCGCCCACGGTCAAGAGCGCTGTCCCAAGCGAACCGGGCGCTACCGCCGCCCTCGAGCTGCCGACGTGCCAGGTCGTCGGCTTCGACAGCGGCATGGTGGAGGTTCGCCCCACGGCCGGGGGCGCGACGCTCGTCCTCCGCGACACGCCCCCGCACCCGGTGACCCACATCGTGGCGGGACCCTCGGCCACGCTGGCGCTCGGCTTCGCCGACGGCACCTTCGGGGTCTGGGATCCGGGCTCGGGCCGCGCGCTCGATCGCGCAATCCTCCATGGCCAGCTCGCGAGCCTCTCCGTCAAGGGCGGCGTCGTCGACGTCGAGACGGAGCTCGGCGACCGCGGCAGCGTCGACCTCTCGCTCCTCGGCGTCGACTACTGCGCGCTCATGTCCGATCTATGGAAGCGGACGCCCTTCGTGTGGCGAGAGGGCTCGATCCGCGTGGAGGCGCCGACGGGCGGCCGCTGTCCGCGCCCGGACGTCGGCCGCTGAGCGACCGCATGGGCTCGCCGCTCGCGCGGAGGCCCACACGCGCTACCCTGAACGGCCCATGCACGCCGCCCTCGCGCCGCTCCACCCCGCGGTCTCTTCGTGGTTCGCCGAGGTCCTCGGGGAGCCCACCGCGCCTCAGGTCGGCGCGTGGCCCGAGATCCGCGCGGGCCGCGACGTGCTCGTGGCCGCGCCGACCGGCTCGGGCAAGACCCTCGCGGCGTTCCTCGCCGCCCTCGACGCGCTCGCTCGCGAGGCCGAAGAGGGCACGCTGCCGGACGAGGTGCGCGTCGTCTACGTCTCGCCCCTGAAGGCGCTCTCGAACGACGTGCACAAGAACCTGATGGTGCCGCTCGAGGCCATCGGCGCGCGGCTGCGGCCGGGCTCCGTCGAGCTCCGCGCGGCCGTCCGCACGGGGGACACGCCGCAGAAGGAGCGCGCCCAGGTGACCCGGCGCCCGCCGCACGTGCTCGTGACCACGCCCGAGTCGCTGTACGTGCTGCTCGGGTCGGAGTCGGGTCGGCGCCTGCTCTCCACCGCGCGCTCGGTCATCGTCGACGAGATCCACGCCGTCGCCGCCACGCGCCGCGGCGCCCACCTGTGCCTCTCCCTCGAGCGCCTCGAGGCGGTCGCGGGCCGCAAGCTCCAGCGCATCGGCCTCTCGGCGACGCAGCGACCCGTCGAGGAGGTGGCGCGCTTCCTCGTGGGCACCCGCCGCGTGTCGCGCGCCCGCGACGAGGCGCCGAGCTGCGCCATCGTCGACTGCGGCCACCTGCGGGCGGTCGACGTGGAGATCGAGGTGCCGCGGTCGCCGCTCGAGGCCGTCATGAGCGCCGAGGTGTGGACCGAGGTGGTCGCCCGCATGGCGGAGCTCGCTCTTGGGCACCGCACGACGCTCGTCTTCGTGAACACGCGGCGCCTCGCCGAGCGCGTGGCCGCGCAGCTCGAGGCGCGGCTCGCCGAGACCCTCGGCCCTGGCCTCGTGTGCGCGCACCACGGCTCGATGTCCCGCGACAAGCGCCTCCACGCGGAGCAGCGCCTCAAGGCCGGCGAGCTGCGTATGCTCGTCGCCACGTCCTCGCTCGAGCTCGGCATCGACGTGGGCGCGGTCGAGCTCGTGTGCCAGGTGGGCGTCACGAAGAGCATCGCGGCGCTGCTCCAGCGCGTCGGCCGCGCCAACCACACGACCACGGGCACGCCACGCGGGAAGCTCTTCCCCCTCTCGCGCGACGAGCTGATGGAGGCCGCGGCGCTCGTCGACGCCATCGCCCACCGCGATCTCGACGCGCTCGCGGTGCCGACCGGCGGGCTCGACATCCTCGCGCAGCACATCGTCGCGGCCGTGGGCGACGCCGAGGCGCCGGGCGACGAGCTCTACGCCCTCGCGCGGGGCGCGTGGCCGTACCGCGACCTCTCCCGCAAGGACTTCGACGACGTGATCGAGCTGCTGCACGAGGGCGTCCGCACGCACCGGGGCCGCCGCGGCGCGCACGTGTTCGTCGACGCCACGACCGGCGTCGTGAAGGGGCGCCGCGGCGCGCGGCTCGCCGCGCTCACCTCCGGCGGCGCCATCCCCGACCAAGGCGACTACACCGTGGTCGAGGAGCCCCAGGGCCTCGTGGTCGGCACCATCAACGAGGACTTCGCCATCGAGAGCATGGCGGGCGACATCTTCCAGCTGGGCACCACCTCCTGGCGCATTCTGCGGGTCGACCGAGGCACGGTGCGCGTCGAGGACGCGAAGGGCCAGCCTCCCTCGATCCCCTTCTGGCTCGGCGAGGCCCCCGCGCGGACGCGCGAGCTCTCGTCGCGCATCGACGTCCTCCGCGACGCCGTGTCGGCGCAGCTCGAGGCCGGGGCGGACGCGGCCGCGGTCGAGCGCTGGCTCGTGGAGGTCCGGGGGCTGCCTCGAGCGGCCGCGCAGCAGCTCGCCGCCTACCTCGCCGCGACGCACGCCGTGTTGGGCGCGTTGCCCACCGAAAAGAACATTGTTTTCGAGCGCTTCCACGACGAGCTCGGGGGCTCGCAGATCGTCGTCCACGCGCCGCTCGGCGGCCGCGTCACGCGCGCGTGGGGGCTCGCGCTGCGCAAGCGCTTCTGCCGCTCGTTCGATTTCGAGCTTCAGGCCGCCGCCACCGAGGACGCGGTGCTCCTCTCCGTCGGCGCCGTCGAGGGAGTCGATCTCACCGCGCTGCCCAAGTTCCTGAGCTCGAAGACCGTCCGCGCCGTGCTCGTGCAGGCCCTCCTCGACGCGCCCATGTTCGGCACCCGCTTCCGGTGGAACGCGACGCGCGCGCTCACCCTGCTGCGCATGCGCGGCGGCAAGCGGGTGCCGCCGGGCCTGCAGCGCCTCGAGGCAGAGGACCTCCTCGTGAGCCTGTTCCCCGAGCAGGTCGCGTGCCTCGAGAACATCGTGGGCGATCGCGAGATCCCCGACGCCGTGCTCATCCGGCAGACCGTCCACGACTGCCTGCACGAGGCGATGGACATCGACGGCCTCGAGGCCGTGCTCCGCCGCGTAGAGGCGGGCGAGATCACGATCCGCTGCGTCGAGACCGTCACGCCCTCGCCGCTCGCCCACGAGATCCTCGCCGCCAAGCCGTACGCGTTCCTCGACGACGTGCCCCTCGAAGAGCGCCGCGTCCAGGCCGTGTTCGTCCCCCGCGGCCTCGATGGCCAGGGCGCGCCGCTCGACCCCGCCGTGGTCGCGGAGGTGCTCGCCGAGCTCCACGCCCCGCTCGACGATCGCGACGAGGCCCACGATCTCCTGCTGCAGGTCGGCTTTCTCTTCGACGACGAGCTCTGCGCCGTGGGCGGCGCCGGCATGTCCGCGCTCCTCGACGAGCTCGCGTCCGCAGGCCGTGTGCGCCGCGTGCCGGTCGGCGAAGGGACACGCCGCGGGGCGCACGTGGCGATCGAGCGCGTGGGGCGCGTCGAGAGCCTGCGCGACGACCCGGCGGCGCTCGCGCCCGTGCTCCTCGGGCGGCTCGAGGTGCGCGGCCCGCGCCCCGAGGCCGAGCTGCTCCGCGAGCTGGGCGTCCCGGTGGCGCGCCTCCACGACACCCTCGGTGAGCTCGAGCGCACGGGCGAGGTGCTGCGCGGCCGCTTCGATCCCGCCGTCGCCGGCGAGGTCGTCTGGTCGAAGCGCCTCGTCACGCGGGTGCGGCGCCGCATGCTCGACCGGCTGCGGGCGCAGATCGAGCCCGTGCACGCGCAAGACCTCATGCGGTTTCTCTTGTCGTGGCAGCGACTTACGGGCCTCCGGGCGGGCGGCGTCGACGGCCTCTACGGCGTCATCACCCGCCTCGCCGGCGCCAGCGCGCCCGCCGGCGCGTGGGAGGACGAGCTGCTCGCGCGGCGCGTGCAAGGCTACGATCCGCGGTGGCTCGACCAGCTCTGCTTCGCCGGGAGGGTGGCCTGGCTCCGCCTCGAGGGGCGGGTCGCAAGCGAGCGCACGTCGGCCGCCCCGCGCGCGGTGCGCACCAGCGCGATCGCGTTGATGCCTCGCGAGCTGACCGAGCTCTTCGGCGCCGCGAGCCCGGTGGAGGAGGGCGCCCTCTCGTCTACCGCGCAGCTCGCGCTCGGCGTGCTCCGCGCGCGTGGGGCGAGCTTCTTCCAGGACGTGGCGCGGGAGGCGCGGCTGCTGCCCGAGCCGGCGGAGCACGCGCTCGCGGAGCTCGTCGCCGCGGGGCTCGCGTCGTGCGACGGCTTCGCCGGTCTCCGCGCGCTGCTGCTCTCGGCGAAGGATCGCGAGCGGGCGCGGCGTCGCGCGCGCGGGCGCGCAGGCCTCGCGGCGTCGCTCGACCTCGGCGGTCGGTGGTCGGCGAGCGCCTCGGCCGCCTCGTCACTCTCGGACGAGGCGCGAGCGGAGGGGCAGGCGCGCGCGCTCCTCCAGCGCACGGGCGTCGTGTTTCGCAAGCTCGTCGAGCGCGAGGCGGGGCTCGTCCCGTGGCGCGAGCTGCTCTTCGCGCTGCGTCGGCTCGAGGCGCGCGGCGACGTCCGCGGCGGGCGCTTCGTCGCCGGCTTCTCGGGTGAGCAGTTCGCGCTGCCCGAGGTGAGCGTCGCGCTCCGCGCCTCGCGCTCTGCCGCGCGGAGTCGAGGCGGCGCCGAGGTCGCGGTGGTGAGCGCCGCCGACCCCATGAACCTCACCGGGATCGTGCTCCCCGGTCCGCGCGTGCCCGCGGTGCTCGGGCACCGCCTGCTCCTCGAGGACGGCCTCGTGGTCGCCGTGCTCGACGCGGGCGGCGTGCGCTACACCGGGGACACAGCGCTCGGCGCCTCGGAGGTGAGCGCGCTGCTGCGCCGCGGGCCGCGCGCGTCGGCCACGGCGGAGCCCGAGCCCCTGGCGGCCTCGCCCGTGGCGTGACCGGGACTCGCCCGTGCTTCGCCGCTGCCTGCGCGGCGCTACAGCGTGACGTCGCCGCCCGGCGGGGGCGCGGGCGAGGGAGCAGGCACGGGCGGTGCGCCCGGGGGCGCGGGCTGCGCGGGAGC
>DAORJJ010000154.1:0-12841 GCA_035439005.1 Polyangiaceae bacterium
CTCTTCGATCTCGGCGCCGTCGGCGCCATCGGGTCGGTGGCGGGCCTCGTCGCCTCGCTCGTGGTGGTGCCCGCCGGGCTCCGGCTGTTCGCGCCGACGGCGTCTAGCCCCGCGCCGCACGCGCCCACGGAGACCCCGTGAAGACGAGCCTCCGCGAGCGGCTCGCGAGCAAGGCCGCGGCCGGCGAGGCCAGCCAAGACGAAGACGCCCTCGCAGACGCGATCCGACGCGATCCCTCGCAGGGCGATCCCCTGCCCGAGCTCGCGGTCCCAGGGGCGGCGCGGCTCCGCGAGCTCACGGCCCGGCTCGCCGACGCCGGGCGGGTGGACGTGACCGGCGCGCGCGGCTCGGCCGCCGCCGCCGTCGTCGCGACGCTCGCGCGGGACACGGGGCGACCCGTCGTGCTCGTGGTCGCCGACGCCGACGCCGCGGCGCGCGCGCGCGAGGACGTCACCCTCTACCTCGGGCCCGCGTGCGGGCCGCACGAGGCGCTGGTGCTCGGCACCCCGGAGGCCTCCCCCTACGCCGACGTCAACCCCGACCGTCGCGGCGAGATGGCGCGCGTGGCCGCCCTCGCGCGGCTCGGCCGCGGCGCCTACCGGGTGCTGTGTCTCACGGCCGCCGCGCTCGTGCGCCGCGTGGTGCCGCTCGCCGTGGTGCGCGGCCACACCGCGCGCGTGATCGCGGAGGAGGAGGTCTCGCGCGACGCCCTCCTGGCGACGCTCGCGGAGGGCGGCTACCTGCGCGTGCCCCTCGTCGAGGACCGCGGCACGTTCGCCGTGCGCGGCTCGCTCCTCGACGTGTGGCCCCCCGAGGACGCCGAGCCGTCGCGCGTCGAGCTCTACGACGAGCTCGTCGTGAGCATCAAGCGCTTCGACCCGTTCGAGCAGCGCACCCGCAAGGACAGCGCGGAGCGCGAGCTCGTGCTGCCACCCGTCCGGGAGACGCTCCTCACGCGCGAGAACACCGCCCGCGCGCGCGCCCGCGTGGCAGAGCTCGGGGACACGCTCGAGGTGCCCACGCTGCGCGCGCGCGCCCTCGCCGACGACGTGGCGAGCGGCCGCGCGTTCTTCGGCTCCGACGGCTTCCTGCCCGCCTACTACGCCGGTCTCGACTCTCCCTGCGCCCTCCTGCCGCCCGACGCGATCGTCGTGCTCGACGACCCGGAGCCCATCGCGCGCGCGGTCCGCGACGAGCTCGACCGCGCGGCGCGCGAGGCCGCGGCCAAGCAGGGGGCGATCCACTTCCCGCCCGAGGCCTTCTACATCGCCGAGGCCGAGGTCGCCGCCACCCTCGCGCGCCTGCGCGTCGTCCCCGTGACGCGCGCCGCCGTGGAGGGCGGCGCGGACGGCGGCCTCGCCGCCTACGCCCGCGCCGAGGCGCCGCTCGCGCTCGGCGCGCTCGACCACGGCGATCTCTCGGCCGCGATGCAGCGCGCGCGCGCCTCCAAGGGCCGCATCCCGAGCCTCGAGCCCCTCGTGCGCCGCGTGGCCCACCTGCGCGAGTCGGGCTTCCGCGTCCTCGTCACCGCCCGCACGGCCACGCAGGCCGAGCGCCTCGCGGGCCTGCTGCGGCACCAGGGCGTTACGTGCACTATACACACGGGGCCGACCGACATCCTCTCGCCGAGCGCGGCCTCGGTGGACGTCGAGCTCGTGCCCGGCGCGCTGTCCGCGGGCCTCGTCCTCCCGGCCGACGCCCTCGCGCTCATCACCGAGGAGGAGATCTTCGGCGAGCGCGCGCACCGGAAGGTCGCGCGCCCGCGGGACACGACCGCGCCGTTCCTGGAAGACCTGCGCTCGCTGGCCGTCGGCGACCTCGTGGTCCACGTGGAGCACGGCATCGGCCGCTACGTCGGCCTCATCCACAAGAGCGTCGGCGCGCACGTCGTCGATCTCCTGGTGGTCGAGTACGCCGGCGCCGACAAGCTCTACCTCCCGGTCTACCGGCTGAACCAGGTCCAGAAGTTCTCCGGCTCCGAGGTGGAGTCCGCGAAGCTCGACCGGCTCGGCGGCAGCACCTTCGCGAAGACCAAGTCCCGCGTGCGCCGCGAGGTGCGGCAGATGGCGGACGAGCTGCTGCGCCTCTACGCCGAGCGCAAAGCGCAGGAGGGCCACGCCCTGCCCCCGGTCGACGACGAGTACCGCGCGTTCGAGGCCACCTTCCCCTTCGAGGAGACCGCCGATCAGGCCCGCGCCATCGACGACGTGAACCGCGACCTCGAGGCCCCGCGCCCGATGGACCGGCTCGTCTGCGGCGACGTGGGCTTCGGCAAGACCGAGGTGGCCATTCGCGCCGCGTTCCGCGTGGCGATGGCGGGGCGCCAGGTGTGCGTGCTCTGCCCCACGACTGTGCTCGCGCAGCAGCACTTCCGCACGTTCGAGGCGCGGCTCCAGGGATACCCCATCACGGTGAGGTGCCTCTCTCGGTTCCAGTCGAAGAAGGAGCACGACGAGACCCTCGCGCTGGTGAAAGAGGGGAAGGTCGACGTGCTCGTTGGCACGCATCGACTCCTGTCGAAGGACGTCCACTTCAAGGCGCTCGCGCTCCTCGTCGTCGACGAAGAGCAGCGCTTTGGGGTGACCCACAAAGAGCGTATCAAGCAGCTCAAGTCGTCGGTCGACGTGCTCACCCTCACCGCCACGCCCATCCCCCGCACCCTGCAGATGGCCGTCGGCGGGCTGCGCGATCTGTCGCTCATCACCACCGCCCCGCGCGATCGAAGGAGCGTGCGCACCATCCTCACGCGGTTCGACCCCGAGGTGCTCCGCGAGGCGATCACGCGTGAGCTCTCCCGGGGCGGCCAGGTGTTCTACGTGTACAACCGCGTCGAGGGGCTCTACGAGCGCGCGCAGCGCCTCCACGAGCTCGTGCCCACGGCCCGCATCGCGGTCGCGCACGGGCAAATGACGCAGTCGAAGCGGCGCACCGGCAGCGGCTCGCTCGACACCGAGACGAACCTCGAGCGCACGATGCTCGACTTCGTCGAGGGCCACTACGACGTCTTGTGCGCGACCGCGATCGTCGAGAGCGGCCTCGACATTCCCCGCGCCAACACCATCCTCATCGACCGGGCGGATCTGTTCGGCCTCTCGCAGCTCTACCAGCTCCGCGGGCGCGTGGGCCGCTCCCGCGAGCGCGCGTATTGCTACCTCATCGTGCCGCCGCAAGACGCGATGACCGACGAGGCGCGCGCGCGGGTCGAGGCCCTCGAGCGCTACTCCGAGCTCGGCTCGGGCTTCAAGGTCGCCTCGCTCGACCTCGAGCTGCGGGGCGGCGGCGATCTGTTGGGCGGCGAGCAGTCCGGCACCGTGGCGAGCGTGGGGTTCGAGCTCTTCTGCGAGATGCTCGAGGAGGCCGTGCACGAGCTCCGCGGCGAGCCGGTGGTGCACGAGGTCGACCCCGAGCTCTCGGTGGACGTCGAGGCGCTCATCCCGGAGAGCTACGTGTCGGAGGTCGGCGTGCGCCTCTCGCTCTACAAGCGGCTCGCGAGCGCGATCGACGAGGCCCACGTGGACGAGCTCGCCCAGGAGATGGAAGACCGCTTCGGCGCGCCCCCCGCCGAGACCCGCCGCCTGGTGCGGCTCATGGCCCTCAAGACCGAGCTCCGGCGGCTCCGCGTGCTCGGCTGCGAGGCGAGCAGCCGGCAGGTGACGCTGCACCTCCGCGAGGACACGACGCTCGATCCGCGAAAGGTCACCGAGCTCGTGCGCGACAAGAAGAGCCCCTATCGGCTCACCCCCGACATGCGCCTGAGCCGCCGGTTCGAGGGCGAGCGCGGCGGCCTCGAGAACCTCGAGGCGATGCTCGCCGAGCTCGCGAAGACCGCGCGCACGCACGGGTAGTCGGCCGGGCGCGACGCGGGCTCCTGCGCCGCGGCGCGCCTGTCGAAATTCATTTCTGCCCATGCGCCCCGGTTGGCTGCATTCTCGTGCCTCGGGAGGGCCTCATGATCGCTCAGAGATTTCGACACGCCGCCACGCTCTTGTTCGCGCTCGCGCTGTTTGCCCCGGCGACGGGCTGCCGCAAGCTCAGCAGCCTCACGAAGAAGATGAAGGCCGGCAACTCGATCCTCGCCAAGGTCGAGACGTTCAAGGCCCCTCCGATGGAGTCGGGCTCCATGGGGGAGCCCTACGACCACATAAAGAAGTCCCTCGAGCTCAAGGCGATGGGCGGCAATCCGCCGGGCTCCGCGAACCTGAAGCCCCTGCCGCCGACGCTGGTCGACACCCTGCTCGCCGACTTTCGCACGATCGCGTTCTTCGATCTCGGGACGCGCCTCGACGCCGCGACCATCGGCGCGGCCGACGTACGGAAGATCGTCGACTTCTGCGCGAACACGAGCTGGATGAAGCTCCGCGGCTACCGGCCGTGGACCCACAAGAAGTTCATCGACAGCCTCACGGTGGTCGAGCGCCAGACCCTCGCGAAGGAGGCCGCGGAGTACCTGAACAAGAACGGTTTCTTGGGATACGACAGCCTGCCGACTACGGATCCACCCCCGGTCCGCGAGCCCGGCGAGACCGTCGCCACGCCGACACCGACCCCCGCGAGCGGCGCGATCGTCTTCGCGGGCACGTATTCGGGCAAGTGGGGCCCCATATATCTCGAGCAGGCGGCCGCGACGCCGAACCTCGTCACGGGGCGGTACGCGAAGGGCACCCTCTTTTGTCTGGCCTCGGGTTCATCGCTCGCGTGCTCCTGGCGCGAAGGGAGCTCCAAGGGCCGCTCCGTCTACCGCCGCAGCGAGAGCGGCGACATGACGGGCACCTGGGGCAACGGGACCAGCGCCACGAGCGGCGGCAGCTGGAACCTGACGCGCACGCGGGTGGGCACCCTGAAGTAGCGCGCTCGTCGTCCACGACGGCACCTTGGGATAGTGCGACTACTTGGAAGCGCGGGCCGCCTCGTCCGCGTAGAACGCGCGGAGCGTGCGCGTACCCATCGCGGGTCCCACCACGTCGTGCGTCATGACGCGAAGCAGGAACGCGCCCAGCTCGGACGTGCGCTTGGAGAACGGACGCACCACCTTGAGCATCGCGCCCGCCAGGCCGGGCGACACGTGCGAGATGCGCGCCGGCTTCCCCAGGACCTCGAACGCGAGCCGCGCAATCTGCTCGTAGGTAAAGGTCTCGGGGCCTCCGAGGTTGTGCTCTCCCGGGGGTTGGTCGAGCGCGTCGACGCACGCGCCCGCGAGGTCTTCCCCATGAATCGGATTCATCCGGCTCGAGCCGTCGCCGATCAACCACACCCGCCCGCTCTGCGCCATCGCGAGAAACTCCTTCATGTCGGAGAAGAAGCCCGTAGGACG
This sequence comes from Polyangiaceae bacterium, assembly GCA_035439005.1. Lineage (GTDB taxonomy): Bacteria > Myxococcota_A > Polyangia > Polyangiales > Polyangiaceae > JAAFHV01. Next base: position 5,312 of record DAORJJ010000154.1, read on the forward strand.
CATGATCGCCGCCTCGACGCTGCTCGCCTGGAGCTCCCTCACGAAGCGCTCGCGCGCGTCCGCCATCGCGATGCCCACGAGGGTGTCGGGGGCCAAGACCGAGACAAATACAAACCTCGGCACTCCCGCGCTCTTGGCCTCTTCGAGGAGCGCGCGGTTGGCGCCATAGTCCACTTGCTCGAAGGTGACTTTGTCGGTCTGCCGGGTGATTCCAAGAGAGGAAATCACCGCGTCCATCCCGTCGCAGATGCCCGCGAGCGTCTCGCTGCGGGTGGCCTCGGCCTCGAAACACTCGTCCGCACCGGGCACCTTCTTGCCAGGTCTCACGAGCGCTCGCACGAAGTGACCGCGCCTCTTCAGCTCCGCCACCACATAGCCGCCGAGGTAGCCTGTGGCACCGGCCACGAGGATCTTCTTTGCCATGGTGCCTCCCTTGCGAGACACCATGCTTGCTCGCGAGGCCAGGTGTCAATACACCCCTTCGCGCAAGTGGGGCCGTGCATGGGGGCTGAGCGGGCTGAGCCCCCTGGCCCACGGGGAGGCCCGCGCGACGCGGATCCGCGCAGCGGCTACGATCCGGTCAACGGCCCGGCGCGCGGCTCCGACGGAGAGACCGGCGCCGCAGGGGCGCCACGTCGCCCTGCGGGTGAGGCGACTCCCTTCGGGTCGCGAGGTGTACTCTGGGCCATGTACTCTGCGCCATCCCCCACGTTGGAGTCTTGACATGCCCGGGACCGCCGCCGACATCGACGCCTACATCTCCGCCGCGTCGCCCGTGGCGAGGCCCGTCCTCGAGGAGCTCCGGAGGGTCGTCAAGGAGGCCGTGCCCGCCGCGACGGAGACCTTCAGCTATGGGATGCCGGCGCTGAAGCTCGCGCGAACGTTCTTCTATTTCGGCGCCTTCAAGAAGCACGTCGGCATCTACCCGCCGGTCCGCGACGACGCTGCGCTCATCGAGGCGACGTCAGCCTACCGCAACGCCAAGGGCAACCTCACCTTCCCGCTCGCCCGTCCGATCCCCTACGCGCTCATCGCGCGCGTCGCCATCGCGCTCTCACGCGAGTACGCGAAGTGACCGCGAGCGTCCTCCCCACGGGGGCGCGCGCGAAGCCGCAGCTCCACCGCGCCGCGCCATGAGCCGCGCCGTGCTCGTCCTCGGCGGGACAGGCTTCCTCGGCCGCCATCTCGTCGCGCGGCTCGTCGCGCGCGGCGATCGCGTCACGCTCTTCACGCGCGGCACGCGGGGCGATCCGTTCGGCGACCGCGTCGCCCGCATCGTGGGCGATCGCGCGACCGACGATCTCGGCCGGGTGAAGGGTACGTTCGACGCCGTCGTCGATCTCGTCGGCTTCGACGGGCTCGACATCGAGCGAGCGATTGACGTCTTCGCGGGCCGTGTGGGCCATTACCTCTTCGTGAGCACGGGCCAGGTCTACCTCGTTCGCGAGGACCCTCGCCTGCCCTCGCGCGAGGAGGACTACGACGGCCGAGTCATCCCGCGGCCCGAGGGCCGCGATGGCGCTCAGTGGGACTACGGCACCGGCAAGCGCGCCTGCGAAGACGCGCTCGTGCGCGCGCACGCGCGGCTCCCCTCAACCCGGCTGCGAATCCCGATCGTGAACGGCCCGGGCGACAACGAGCAGCGCATCGCTCGCTACGTCAGACATATGCTCGGCGGCGCGCCGCTTCGCGTCGCGTTCCTCGATCGCCGCGTGCGGCACGTGGACGCGCAAGAGGTCGCGCGCACGATCGACTGCCTACTCGGCGACGCGCGAGTCCTCGGCGAGGCCGTCAACCAGACACAGGACGAGACGCCCACTCTCCGCGAGCTGCTGGAGATGCTGGGCGACGAGCTCGGCGCGCGCCCCACGCTCGTCGACGACGCGACGGTGACGAGCGACGTCTCGCCCTTCAGCACGCGCTGGATGTCGTTCCTCGACCCCGCGAAGCTCCGCGCGCTCGGCATAGGGCACGCTCCCCTCGCGACCACGCTCGCGCGCTGCGTAGGGCACGTCGTCGCGACGCTATGAGGCCACGCGACGCGGGTCAGCGCACGAAGTCGACCCGTCGGATCTTGCCCTCGCGGATGGTGTAGATGGCGGCGACCTCGAACGGTGGCGCGCTCGGGCTGCGGGTGACGCGCTCATGGTCGATGACCACGTCGCCCACCGCGATGCGGCTGACGAGCGCGGCGTGATTCTCGGGGAACTCGGCGAAGACCTTGGCGTAGCGCTCGCGATAGGCGGCGAGGCCGTCGATGGTCACGGCGCCGTTGAGATCCGCGACCTTCACGTCCTCGCTGAAGAGGGCGCAGTGCGCGTCGAGGTCCTGGGCGTTGTAGGCGTCGAGCTGCGCTTGGGCGACGGCGGTCGGGCTCTTCATCGCGGCAGTTCTCGCACACGCCGGGGCCGAGGCCAAGGCGGCGCCCGCGCCCGGGCCGCTTCCGGCTTGGGCGGAGCCCATCGGCGCATCCACGCTACCGAGGGATCGAGAAGAGGCCCGTGGCTTCGCCCCAGTAGACGCGAGCGCTGCTCACGTCGATCGCGAGCGCCAGCGCGCTCGTCTCCACGACGAGCTGGATCGGCCCGGTGAGGGCGGCGCGCGCGATGTAGAACTTGCCCGCGACGGTGAGGGGGAAATAGGCCTCGGTGTCGGAGACCGCGACCTGGCCGCAGGCGTTCCGGGCGAGCGTGCGCGTGCGGCCCGTCGCGGTGGCGAAGCTCACGGTCGTCCCCGTGCAAGTGGCCATGACGGTCCCCGCGGCGTTCGACGCGACCTCGGCGCGGGTCGGCGCGGGACCGCCGCTCGTCACGGTGGCGCCCCCGCCGATGGAGTAGTCCGGAAGGAAGAGCGCGAGCTTGCCGAGAGAGTTGACCATCGCAACCGACCCGTCGGTCCGCGTGGCGGTTCCGACAGGCACGACCCCCATGTCCGGAACGGGGAACGCGACGCGCTCGACGGGCGAAGGCCCGGGGACGAATTGGCTGAGATCGATGCTCTGGAGGGCGAACGCCCCAACGCCCGTCCGCATGACGAAGTGGACGCGATTGCCCGACTGCGAGAGGCCCGACATCGAGGGCACGGGGAGCGTCACGTTGCCCCCGGGGCGGCTACACGTCACGAACCCGTCCACGTGTCCGGCGGCCGTCGTTCCTGGGCTTCCCCAGCAAAACTGCTCACCGGTCGCCGTCAGATAGTCGAGGTTCGCGACGCCGCCGACGAGCAGAATGGGGGCGACAGGCGCGACCGGCAGGGCATAGAGCTCGCCGTCCGCGGCGTCGACGGCGCTCCCCGCCGTGGCCCAGATCACGCCGCGCGAGCCGGCGTTGGCTGCGATGCGCACCGGACGCGCCGACGGGCCAATGAGCGTCCCGGCAGCACCCGCGGGCGGCGGGAGGACGACGTCGGGGGGCGAAGCGTCCGCCGCGTCGGGCGTCGACGCGTCCCCGGCGTCCGCGGGCGGCGCCGGCGCATCGGGCGGCGCGTCCACTTGCGCGTCTACTTGCGCGTCTACTTGCGCGTCCACTTGCGCGTCCGCCGCGCCGGCGTCTGGCGGCGGGGTCGTCGCCACGCTGCAGGCGGTCGCCGCCGCCGCCACCGTGACGAAAAACGAAAGAAAACGGAGGTGTAGGGCAGCGTTCACACGTCCTTGATACAGGACGCTCGAGCCACGCGCACGCGGAATGGGGTGTGCGTGGGCCCTCGATCTTTGGGAGGCGGGCACCTCGCGCGATGCGTCATGAGGGGATGCGGAGCGGCGCACGTCGAGGGTCCTCGTGTGGTCGCTGCCCATCCTCGCGGCCGCGTGCGGCGGCGCGGCGCTCGATCCGACCCCGGCCGCGTCCGAACCATCCGCCGTCACGCCCGCACCCCGACCGAGCGTGGACGCGACAGCCAAGGACGCCAATCCCACTCCCCCCCCCGCGGACGCCGTCCCCGTCGGCCCCTTGTCGGCGCGGCCCGCGTCCTCGCCGGACCCCAGCCGTTCGCGCCGCGAGCGCGCACGAGAAGGGTGCTACGGTCGCGGCATGTTTTACGCATTCCACTGCCAAATGAAGAAGATGCTGGGCCAGCTCGACACGTGGCTCGACGCCGCGGAGGCGCACGCGAAGGCCAAGTCGTTCGATCCCGCCGTGTACCTCTCGCTGCGTCTCTCTCCGGATCAGTTCGGGTTCGCGAAGCAAGTCCAGACGGCGTGCGACACCGCCAAGCTCGCGGCGTCGCGCCTCACCGGGAAGGACGCGCCGAGCCACGCGGACACGGAGGCGACGGTGGCCGAGCTCCAGACACGCGTTCGCTCGACCATCGCCTACCTCGATGGCTTCTCCGAGGCGGACTACGCGACCGCCGCGACGCGGATCATCACGACGCCGCGCTGGGAGGGGAAGGTGATGACGGGCGCCGACTACTTCATGGAGCACGCCGTCCCGAACTTCTTTTTCCACCTCACGCACGCCTACGCGCTGCTCCGCCACGCCGGGGTGTCGGTCGGCAAGCGAGACTTCCTGGGCGCGCAGACCCGCCGCGATCCCTGAGCGCGACGACGACGGCGGAGCGGCGGGTCTCGCGAGCCGTCCGCTCCGCTCACGTGGTATCTCTCGAGGCGTGGGGGCCGTCGAGATCCGCGAAGTCACGAAGAGGTTCGGCGCCCAGCTCGCCGTGAACGCGCTCTCGCTCGAGGTGCCAGAGGGCTCCATCTACGGATTCATCGGCCCGAACGGCTCCGGAAAGACCACGACGCTGCGCATGATCATGCGCATCCTCCCCCCCGACACGGGCACGGTGCGCGTCCTCGGGACGGACGCGCTCGGCTCGGTGGACGATCGCGTGGCGTATCTGCCGGAGGAGCGTGGCCTCTACAAGCAGATGACCGTCTCCGACGTGCTCGAGTACTACGCGGCGCTGAAGGGCATGAGGCGGTCGGACGCGCGCGGCGAGATCACGGGCTGGCTCGATCGGCTCGGCCTCGCCGCCCACGCGCACAAGCGAATTTCGGCGCTCTCCAAGGGGATGTCGCAGAAGGTGCAGTTCATCGCCACGGTCGTCGCGCGACCGTCGCTGGTGCTGCTCGACGAGCCGTTCAGCGGGCTCGATCCAGTGAACGCCGTCGTGCTCCGCGAGGCCATCCTCAAGCTCCGCAAGACGGCGACCGTGATCTTCTCGACCCACGACATGACGGCCGCCGAAGAGCTCTGCGACTTCGTCTTCATGATCCACCGTGGCCGGAAGGTGCTTGATGGCACCCTCGAGCAGATCAAGAGCGCGTACGGAAGTGACACTCTGCGCGTGCGCCTCGAGGCCGCCCATCCCTCGAGCCTCGCGGGTCTGACAGGGGTGTCCGAGGTGACCGACCTCGGCAACCTCCAGGAGCTCCGCCTCGGCCCCGAGGGGAGGCCCGACGAGGTGCTGGCGGAGCTGATGCGGCGCGGTTCCGTGCGCCATTTCGAGGTGGCGCGCCCCTCGCTCCAGGAGATCTTCGTGCGCATCGCTCGCCCGGAGATCGCGAACGAACACGGTGAACACGGCGAGCACGGCCACCATGCGTAGGGTCCTCGCGGTCGCGCTGCGCGAGTACAAGGCCGCCGTGAAGACGAAGGCCTTCATCGCGAGTCTCGTCTTGATGCCGCTCCTGCTCGCGTCGAGCGCGGGGCTTCAGAAGGTCGTCGACGCCGCGGAGACCCAGAAGACGCTCACCCACGCCGTCGTCGATCGCACGGGGAGCCTGCGGCCAGCCCTCGAAGCGGCGACCGAGAGGCACAACGCGATCGAGGTCTACAACGTCGAGACTCGCGCGCGCGAGTCGCCGTTCTATCGCTTGGAGTTCGTCGCGCCTTCGGCGAACACTCGGGACGCGATCCTCGCGCAGCGCCTCGAGCTGTCGCGTCGGCACGACACCGGCGAGCTCGACGGGTTCCTCGAGATCGGCCCCGACGTGTTCGAGGTGGTGCCGCCGGGCTCGCTCCCCAGCGACCCTCACGATCTTCGGTTTCAGTCCGACCGCCTGGGCGCGAGGGACTTCGCGCGTTGGGCGCGGCGAGCCGTCGACGACGCTGTCCAGGTCCGGCGCCTCGCGGACCGGCAGATCTCGCCCGAGGTCGTCCGCACCCTCCAGACCCCGGTGCCTCTGCGGATGAAGCCCACGACGAAGCGGAACCCAGCGACCGGGGCGATCGAGGACGGCTCCGACGAGAGCCGGGCGGCGGCCGTGTTCCTGCCGGCCGTCCTCGCCATCCTGATGTTCGTGATGGTGTTGCTGGGCGCGGTCCCCGCCATGCAGACCCTCGTGGAGGAGAAGCAGCAGCGCATCGCGGAGGTGCTGCTCGGCTGCGTGTCGCCGTTCAAGCTGATGCTCGGCAAGCTCATCGGCGTGGTGGCCGTCTCGGCGACCGTCGCCTCCGTCTATCTCGGCGGCGGCTACGCGGTGGCGTCCAGCTATGGAATCGCGGGCGCGCTCACACCGTCGATCTTCGCGTGGTTCGCGGTCTTCATGGTGCTCGCAGCGCTGGTCTACGGCTCGCTGTTCATGGCCGTCGGGGCGGCGGCCAGCGACATGAAGGAGACCCAGTCGCTCCAGACGCCCGTCATGATGGCCATGTCGATGCCGCTCCTGCTCCTCGGCGCCGTGCTTCGCGATCCGGGAGGCAAGATCGCGGTCGTCGGGTCGTTCGTCCCGTTCTCGGCGCCCATGCTGATGACGGCTCGCCTCGCGGCGCCCGCCGGCGTCCCCTGGTGGCAGCCCGCGCTCGCGGCCGCGGGCGTCCTCGTCACCGCGCTCACGTGCGTCTGGGCGGCGAGCCGCGTCTTCCGTGTGGGACTCCTGATGCAGGGCAAGAGCGTGAGCTTCGCCGATCTCGCGAAGTGGATCGCGCGCGGATGACGGTCCTTGGCTCCCCGTGAGGCTCGCCTCCTCGAGAGGCGCCGCGATCGTCAGGTGTCGACGCGCTTTCCCCTCGACAACGCGCCGCCGCGGCGCGCTCATTGGCGAATGCCCACCTCCGCGCTCCGCCCCACGTGCGCGATCTTGACGCTCGCGCTGTCCGCGTGCGGAGCCTCCCCGGCGCCCCAGACCACGCAGCGGGTGGTCGTCCCCGCGGCCACGGGGAGCGTCGCGGCGCCGACCGCGCCCGCCGAAGCACCACCGGCTCCGCTCGTCGACGTCGATCGGGAGGACTGCGCGGCGAAGGTGCGCGGCACGCTCTACGCCGAGCGGGGCGCGCTGCTCTTCCGATCGGGTGCCGCGGCCCCGAGCCGACCAGGCGCGGCGACCGACGAAGACGTCGAGCTGCGCTGGCTCCGCTCGTGGAGTCACGGCGCCACGCGCCTCGGGCCCGACGGACCCCCGATCACCTCCGACGAAGGGACCCGCGGGGGCACATTCAGCACGCTCGTGCCCGCGGCCGACGCGCGCCGCGCCGTCGCTGTGCGCGTGCGCGCGGACAACGCTGGCGCGCCCGTCTTCGAGCTCGTGGGGCTGCGGCCCGACGCGCTCGCGCCAGAGGTGCTCTACGCGCCCGGCGGGCGACTGCTCCT
>DAORJJ010000155.1:0-12784 GCA_035439005.1 Polyangiaceae bacterium
CGACCCCGGCCGCGCCCGCCGTGACGGGGATGTCCACGCGGAGGTCGTGGCGCAGCTCGCCCGCCGCGGGCTCGGCGGCGCACGGCGGCGCGCGCAGGGCGGCCGCGAGAGCAAGCGCGACCGTGGCGCCTCCGCGCGCCGCGAAAGCGCCCGTGAATGGCGTGCGTCTCGGCGGGCGCGGCGCATTGCTCCTTGACGCGCGCGCCGCCAGTGGCAATCGTGCGCCCACTTTGCCCGGGTCGTGGTGACCGTCGGGCCGTGCGCGCAGGGGGAGGACTTCGCGATGACAACCGAGGCGCACGAGCATGGACCGCCGAACCTAGAGCACTTCCGGCGGCTGCTCCATCAGCACATGCAGCGCAAGGGGCTGCGCTCGACCGAGCAGCGGCGCCTCATCGTCGAGACCTTCTTCACCTCGCCGAACCACGTGAGCATCGAAGAGCTGCTCGCGCAGGTGCGCGCGCACGACCCGAAGGTCGGCTACGCCACGGTGTACCGCACGTTGAAGCTGCTCGCGGAGTGCGGCGTCGCCTTCGAGCGGCGCTTCGGCGACGGTCTCACACGCTACGAGCTCGCCGACGAGGCCTCCCACCACGACCACCTCATTTGCGTCGAGTGCGACACCATCCTCGAGTTCGAGGAGGAGCGCATCGAGGCCATCCAGGAGGAGATCGCCCGGAAATACGGCTACGTCCTCCGCAGCCACAAGCACGAGATGTACGGGGTGTGCCCGGCCTGCCAGCGGCGCGCCGAGCGCGCGCCGGGCGCCGCGAAGCCCGCCCCCGCGAAACCAGCGGCCTCGGCCCGCGTACAAGGGAAACCATGAATACCCCGCACCCCCGCACGCTCTGGCTCGCCGGCCTCTTCGCCAGCCTCTTCGCCGCCGCCTGCTCGGACACGCCGAGCTCCGCCGACGCCGCGCCGGCCCCGTCGGTCACCCCCGGCGTCGACGCGAGCGCGCCCGCCGACGCGAGCGCCCCCGTCGACGCGAGCACCCCCGTCGACGCGGGCCCCACCGCCGGCAACGACGAGACCCCGCCCACGGGCGACTCCGCGGCGATCCTGAAGTGGCTCGACGCGAAGAGCTACGCGAAGTGGGCGTGCGAGCCGGCCCCGCACGCGGCGCGCGCCGGGTCGGCGCACTCGAAGAACCGCGTGTGCTCCAACGGGCTCGCCTCCAAACACGGCGCCGGCGAGTACCCGGCGGGCGCCGCGTCGGTGAAGGAGCTGTTCGACGCCAACGACAAGCCGAGCGGCTACGCCTTCGCCCTGAAGACCGGGGCCGGCGGGGCCGAGGCCTGGTACTTCTTCGAGGTCCTCGGCGCGAGCGTCGTGGCGAACGGCCAGGCCACGAGCGGCTCTCCGAAGACGCTCTGCGCGGCGTGCCACGAGGGCGCTGGGAAGGGCGGCCAGACCGGCCACGACTTCGTGTACACGCAGGTGAAGTAGCGACTCACTCGCAGTCGGCGAAGTAGCGCGTGTGGAGCTCCTCGCCCAGCTTGCGCTGGCCTTCGGTCGTGACGTGGAGCCCGTCGCGGCGCGCGAAGGGCGGACATAGCTTGTCCGGGCTTCCGGCGTCGGCGCACGAGAGGAGCGCCCACGCGTCGACCACGCCGCTCACGTCGCCGCGCGCCGGGGCCTCGCGGAGCCAGGCGTTCAGCGCGAGCGTCGTGGCGCGGCGCTTCGGGCTCCAGTACCGCGTGAAGCCGCCCCATGGCGCGACGGTCATCGCGAGGACGCGCAGCCCGCGGGCCCGCGCGGAAGCGTACATGTGGCTGAGATCGGTCTGTATTTTCGCGACCGTGCGGCCCGCGGTCTCGTCGCTGTAGAGGTCGTTCACGCCGCCCCAGACGAGCACGTCGGTGTACGCGGTCGCGCCCCCGTCGGTCGCGGCCGGCCCGCCGAGGACCTGGCGGCCGAAGCGCGCCGCCATCTGGTTGACCATCTGGCCGCCGACCCCGAGGTTGTCGAACGTGCTCCGCGGGCAGCGCTCGCGGAGCAGCTCGAGGAAGGCGCCCCCCTTCGACCGCGCGTCGGTCAGCGAGTCGCCCATCGCCGCGAGTCGGTAGACGCGCTTGCGCGGGCCGCCGTCGCCGCCGGCGAAGGCGAGCGCGGGCGCCGCGGCGTCGGTCGCGTGGGCCTCCTCGTCGCGAGGCCCGTGCGTGGCGCTCGGCGTCGCGACGGGCGCCCCGCTCGGCGGCGCCGCGGCGCTCACCTCGCTCGGCGCGGCGCCCGAGGGCGCGCGTCCGCACGCCGCGCCGAGGCACGCGAGCGCGGCGAGCGCGACGAGGGGAGCGAGCGTGGCGCTGGGCGTCGGTCTCATTGGGGGCCGTGGCGAGGGCGCGCTCAGCGCCCGTCGGCGCAGCAGCGAAAGCCCGTGGAGTAGTCGCGGTACGTCGCGTTGTGGGCGCTCGTGCGGTAGCGGCACCCGTCGCCGTTCTTGTGGGTGTCGAGGTAGTAGCCGCCGCGGAAGGTGCCGCTCGGATCCGCGACCCACTCGTGCAGGTTGCCCACCATGTCGAACACGCCGTAGGCGTTCTTGCATCGCGGGTGCGCGCCGGTCTTCGCGATCGAACCGGGCACCTGGTTGAGCCGCGGATCGTTCATCTTGTCGCTGGAGGAGTACACCGCCGCGCCGTCGCTCGGGAACACGACCGACAGCGGCGCCCGGCCGTGGTCGTTGCAGTAGCCGTCGTGGCGATCGTTGCCGTACGGGAACTGCGTGGGGTGGCGCCCCTCGCAGGCGCGGGTCCACTCTTCCTCGGTGCAGAGCCGCTTGCTCGCCGCCGCGCAGGCCGCCTCGGCCTCGTTGCGGCTGATGTGGGCCTGCGGCACGACCCCGGGCCGCGATACGGCGGCCACGCGCGCGCCCTTCTTCACGAGCTCGTAGGGCGAGTGCGGCGCGCGGCGCCCGCGCGCGTCGAGCTCGACGAGAGAGGCCTCCCACTTGTCGATGCAGAACCCCGCCTGGCCGCCCACGCCGGGCACGCGCGCCATGCCGGAGGGGCACGCCCCGCGGCCGCCGTGCGCGACCTCGGGCACGAGGAAGACCGGCACGCCGAGCAGGCCGACGAGCAGCACGGCCCCGAGCGGCCGCACGCCACGACGGGCGGCGCGGGGTCGTGAGCACGGGTCGACGTTCGCCTTCGGGGAGCGCACCGGACGCGTTTAGCAGACGGGTCGACCCGGGGCCAACCCGCGCCCGTCAGCGCGGGCCGCTGTTCGGGTACATGACGCCCAGCGTCTGGATGGTCTCGTGGGTCGGCGCCTGGGGATCGTGGCCGCCGGGGCCCCCCGCGTGCGTGAGCCGGCTCGTGCCGAGCGCCACGCCGCCGATGACGAGGGTCGCCGCCACCAGGCCGCTCGTGGCGAGGCCGAGGCTCGGTCGCTTCTCGATGCTTGTCTGGCTCAAGGGGCGCTCCTTTCCGCGTGACCGTCTCACCGAGGCGCCAGCGCGCGCGGGGTATGACACGAGGATCACACCGTTCGGCGAGTTCGCCAAGGGCTTTCGGCACTTTTTCCGGGGCGCGACCTGACACGCCGCGGCAATCGCGCTCTGGCGGGCGGCGCGAGTCGTTGGAGGCGCGGCGGCTCGCTGGTAGCGTCAAGGCGTGCTCTGCCCCTGCCCGCGCTGCGCGCGTCACGTCCGTGTCCAAGGCCCGCCAACGGTCGCCGCGTCTTGCCCGTTCTGCGGGTTCGCGGGCGCGTGGCCCGTGGTCACGCCGCTCGCGCGCCTCGCGCGCCTGGGCTCGCGGGCCGCGCTGGTGTTCGGGGCGCTCGAGGTCGGCGTGCTCGGCTGCAACGCGGCGGAGGTGCCGGCGCTCCCGTCGCCGCCGTCGCCCCCGCCCGCGCCTCCGCCTTCCGCAGCGCCCGCGCCCCCACCTTCTGTGGCGCCCGAGCCGGCCGCCGCTCCAGACGCGGGCGCCGCCGTCGAGGAGGCCGACGCCTCCTTCCCGCGGGCGACCGTGGCCATCTACGGCGCGCCGCCACCGCCGAGGCCGCCGCGGCCCAAGAAGTGATTCGCATGCATTCTGCACATACATCGGGGCGCGCGCGGGGCGCCGCCGCCGCCGGAGATCGCCGCCCATGACCCTCGGACCTCGCCCTCGCTCCCTCCCGCTCGCGCCGGAGGCGCCGCCCGCGACGCGCAAGCTGCCGCTCTTCGAAGAGGCCCGCGCCATCGACAAGCGGTGGCGGCCCATCTACGTCGTGTGGGAGGTCACGCTCGCGTGCGATCTCGCGTGCCGGCACTGCGGCTCCCGCGCCGGGCGCGCGAGGCCCGACGAGCTCACGACCGCGGAGGCGCTCGATTTGATCGACCAGATGGCGGCGCTCGGCGTGAAGGAGGTGACCATCATCGGCGGCGAGGCGTACCTCCGCGAGGACTGGACCGAGCTCGTGCGCCGCATCCGGTCCCACGGCATGTCGTGCAGCATGACCACGGGCGGCCGCGGCCTCACGCTCGAGCGCGCGCAGGCCGGCAAAGACGCGGGCCTCTTGTCCGTGTCGGTCTCGGTCGACGGGCTGCGCGAGACGCACGATGGCCTGCGCGCAGCGCAGGGCAGCTTCGACGCGGCGATGACGGCGATCGACAACCTAAAAGCGGTGAAGATCCCGTTCTCCTGCAACACGCAGATCAACCGCCACTCGATGCCGGAGCTCGAGGAGCTGTTCGACCTCCTCGTCGCGCGGGGCATGCACTCGTGGCAGATGCAGCTCACCACGGCGATGGGCCGCGGCGGGGACGAGCCGGACATGCTCCTCCAGCCGTGGGAGCTCTTGGAGCTCTTCCCCATGCTCGTGCGCATGAAGCGTCGCGCGGACGCCCGCAACGTGCGCTTCTGGACGGGCAACAACATTGGCTATTACGGGCCGCACGAGGCCGAGCTCCGGCGCACGTTCCCGGGCAGCCACCGCGGCACGTGCGGGGCCGGGCGGCTCAGCATGGGCATCGAGGCCAACGGCGACATCAAGGGGTGTCCGTCGTTGCCGACGCAGGACTACGTGGGCGGGAACATCCGAGATCACAAGCTCGTCGACATTTGGGAGGGCACGAAGGAGCTGCGCTTCACGCGGGACATGACGGTGGAAGACCTCCACGGGTACTGCCGTACTTGCTATTACGCGGAGGAGTGCAAGTCGGGCTGCAACTGGACGACTCATGTGCTGTTCGGCAAGGTCGGCAATAACCCCCTCTGCCACCACCGCGCGCTCGACCTCGCGCAGAAGGGGCGGCGCGAGCGCATCGTGAAGGTGCAGGCGGCGCCGGGGCTGCCGTTCGACTACTCGCTCTTCGAACTCGTGGAGGAGGCGTTCCCGGAGGAGGAGCGCGCGCCGCTGCTGGAGCTGGCCAACGCGATGATGAAGCGCCCGGGCCCGCCGCCCGCCGAGTAGCGCAGGGGTCGCCCTCGCGCTCGGCTCACCGCAGGTTCACCGTGGCCTCGGGGTCGAAGTCGTCGTCGTCCAGCTCGCGAAAGGAGCGCGGCTCCGCGCCACGCGGCCGCGCGCCCACGCGGAGGACCGAGGTCTTCGACAGGTCGTCGGGCTCGTCGTCGGTGAAGCGGCGCGCCGTGGTGCGCGCGAGGTCGTCGTCGTCGTCGTCGTCGCGTGGCGCTCCGCGAAACGCCGAGGTCCGGGCGAGATCGTCGTCCTCGTCGAGCGGGCGCGCGCTCGGGTGGGCGCGGCGCGCCGAGGCGTGGAGCGAGGTCCGCGCGAGGTCGTCGTCGTCGTGGTCGTCGCGGCCTTCGAGCGCGTCGGCGCTCGGGTGGGAGCGGTGGATCGAGGTGCTCGCGAGGTCCTCGTCGTCGTCGTCGCCGCGCCACGCGTTGGCGGCGCGGCTCAGGGGCTCGCTCTCGGGCTGCCGCGGGAGGTGGTCGTCGCGCGGAGCCGGCGCGGGGTCGCTCCATGGCTCGTCGTCGTCGAGCTCCGCCCCGGGCTCGTCGTCGTCGTCATCCTCGTGCCAGTCGTCCTCGGGCTCGTCGCGCGTCTGGCCCAGGACAGCGTCCCGGCTCTCGCCCCCGAGGCTGTCGTCCCCGACGCCGTCCTCGGCCGCGGGCGCCTCGTCAGGGAGCGCGCGCTCGAGGGCGCGCGCGAGGAACGGGCGGGCGTCGCCAACGCCATGTTTGAACGCGATCTCGCGGAGCTCGTCCGCCACGGCGCGCGCGGTGGGGTACCGCTCGTCGGGGCTCACCGCGGTCGCGGTGAGGATGAGCTCCGAGAGCTCCCGCGGGATGCGCGCCCGGAACGACGGCGAGTCGACCTGACCCTCCCGCACCATGTGGAGCACCTCGGCGTGCGACAAACCGCGCCTGAAGCGCCGCCCAACGAAGAGCTGCCGCAGCAGGATGCCGAGCGCGAAGACGTCGCTGCGCGGCGTGGTGGGGCTGCCCTGGACGAGCTCGGGGGCGAGGTTCTCGAGCCGCGACGACTGCGTGCGCAGGCTGCGCACTCCCGACTGGGCGATCGTGACGCGGCCGATCTCGAAGTCCGTGACCTTCACCGCGCCGCTCCAGCCGAGCATCACCTGCCTGGGGGACAGGTCGCCGTGGCAGACGCGCCCAGGCGCCACGAGCGCGCCGGCGAGCGCGTCGGCGACCTCGCAGGAGATGAAGAGCGCGACGTCGAAGCCGAGGCGACTCTCATTTTCCTCGAGGGCGCGGAGCAGGTGGTGCAGCGAGACGCCCGGGACGTCCTCGGTGACCAAGAACGCGCGCCCCGCCTCCTCGCCGCACTCGTACACCCGCGCGACGTTGGGGTGCTGCACGAGCGCGGCCCGCGCCGCCGCCCGCGCGAGGGCCATGATGAAGCCGTCGCCCTCCGCGTCCGAGGCGGCCGTATCGAAGAGCTTGACGACCACCGGGTGGCGGACGCCGAGGCCCCCCTCGAGCACCGCCCGGTAGGTGTCTGTGCGGAACCCTCGCCCAATGCGAGCGCCCAGGTCCAGGCGCCGCTGGGCGAGCGGAAGCACTCGGCTCAGGAGGCGCACGACGGGCATCGCGACCCCTGCTGCAAGCGCTGGGCCGCGCGCAGGAGGGCGGATCGCGGCGCGCGGCGGGGCTCTCGTGAGGCGAGGCGCGCCGGGAGGGGCGCCGGGGATCCATGGTGGGGATCCACCCAGGTGCGCAAAAGTGCGCGCGTGTGTGTGTGGTCCGTGCGTAGCTGCACGCGTCGGCGGAGCGCCCCGCGCGCGCCGGTCGTGGGGCTCTGGGCCGCGTGCTATCCGTGACCGTGATGAGATCCGCCCCGCGCCCGCGCGCGCACCTCTTCGTGTGCGAGAACCGCCGCGAAGGCTCACCGCTGGGGCCGGGGTGCGGGCCCCGTGGCGAGGCCGTGTTCGACGCGTTGAAGCGCGCCGTCGGCGAGCAAGGGCTCACGGTCGACGTGTGGGTCACGCGCACGCGTTGCCTCGGCGTGTGCCCTGCGGTAGGCACCGCTGTCGCCATCTATCCACGCGGAGGCCTCCTCACCGAGGTGGTCGCCGCCGACACCGCCGAGCTGCTGCGGCGAGCCCGTGAGGACAACCCGTGACGAGCCACCCACAGACCCTCGCCGGCGCGCTCGCGACGCTCGAACAGATGGAGGAGCTCCAAGGGCGCAAAGTGATCGAGCTCGCGCGCCGGCTCAAGCCGGGGCTCACCTCGGACGACATCAAGAACCCGCACGATTTCCCTGAGCTCGACGACCCTGACTGGCACTACGCGGACGGCCTGCTCACGGGCATCCAGTCGGCCATCGCGGCGCTGCGGGCGCTCGAGCGGGGCGAGCGATGAGCAAGCCGAAGCCCCCCGGCAAGCGGGGCGCGAAGGACGACAAGAACCGCCCGTTCGCGTCCGCGCCGGCCCTCGCCGACATCAAGAAGCAGCTCGAGGCAGACGCGGCGGCGAAGGCGGCGAAGCCCGCGGCCGCCAAGCCCGCGAGGGCCGCTCCGGGCGGACCGCGCGGTCGCGCGCCGAAGGTCGACGCCGCCGAGGAGGAGGCGACGTTCCACCGCATGATGAGCGGCGTCGTGCCGATCGGCGCCGACAAGCCCACGCGGGTCTCCGGCGGCGTCGAGGCGCGGGCCCCCGAGGCGCGCGCCCGCGCCGCCGAGGACCTCGCGGCGCGGGCCAGGGCAGAGGCCGACGAGGTCCACGAGAAGCTCCGACAGCTCGTCGATGGGCCCGCGCGCTTCGAGGTGATCGACGACGGTCGGCGGGTCGAGGGGCGGCGCCTCGAGCTGCCTCCGCAGACCCTGCGCTCGCTCCGGCGCGGCGCCATCGCAGTCGACGCGCGGCTCGATCTCCACGGGCAGGCCGCGGGCGCGGCGCACGAGGAGCTCGCGCGCTTCCTGCGCGACCGGCGGGGCCGGGGCGATCGCTGCGTGCTCGTCATCCACGGCAAGGGCGAGCACTCGCCCGGCGGCGTGGGCGTGCTGCGCGGCGAGATCGCCGCGTGGCTCTCCCAGGGTCGCGCGAGCGAGCAGGTGAGCGCCTTCGCGACGGCCACCACCGAGGATGGGGGCGAGGGCGCCGTTTACGTGCTCCTGCGGCGGGATTTGGGCTAAATCACCGAGCATGATCTTCGATCAAGCCCGGTGATTTATTCCTTTGTCATCGGAGGACTCCGTCCTCCGCCCCACGGGCGGAGCCCTTAGGGGCCCCACCTCCTGGTTTTGGGTCCCGGCCCAAAACAGCCAGGGTGCTTGCTGAATCACGCTCGCCCATTTAGAGACCGAGGACCCCGATGGACCGCCGCGCAAGCATTTTCGCCATGCTCCTCGTGGGCGCCGTGCAGGTGCTCTCCGCCGGCTGCGAGGAAGAGGGCGCGCGGGTCAAGGCACCGAAGGGGCCCGAGACGGTGCTCGCGCCACCGGTGGTCGCGCTCTCCCTCCGCGAGACCGGCTGGGCGCCGTTCCACTCCAAGCGGCACATGCTCACCGTGCACCTGCCCGAGGGGCGCGCCTGGCGCATCGACGACCACACGGCGCCCGAGCTGCGCGCTACGCACGAGGGCACGCAGACCGAGCTGACCGTGGCGATCGAGGGGGCAGGCGAGCTCGTGGGCCGGGCGCAGTGCGAGGCCCTCTCCCGCAAGAAGGGCCGCGTGCCCTCGGGCGATCTCCGCACGCTCGAGGACCACGTCACGGTCGGGCCGGAGGCGTTCGACACGCGGGTGTGGGTGGCCGTCGAGATCGGCAACAAGAACGTGCTCGTGGGGCACGTCTTCGCGTTCGGCGGAAACCTCCGCACGTGCCTCTTCTTCCACGCCAAGACCACGGTCCCGAGCGCGGGGAGCGAGATTGTCCTCTCGGAGCGACTGGCCATCGCGAAGACGGGGCTGTTCGGTCGGCTCGCGCTCGATCCGCCCCGCACGTCGGTCGAGGTGGAGGTCCCGCGGGCGCCGACCGCGTCCGGCGCGCCCAAGCGCCCCGCTCCGCCCGGGCCCGCGCCCACGCACCCGGCGCCGTAGCGACGACCTCGGCGCCGCCCACGCGCGCGGCCGCGAGGCTTCCGTTTTGGCGACCTTGGCCTATTCTCCACGGGCCCCGATGCCAAACGCTGCGCCGCTCGAGACCGACGTCGCCATCGAGACGCCGGAGCACATCGTGTTTCGCTATCGCGTCGCGGGCCCGGCGCGCCGCGGGCTCGCGCACCTGCTCGACCTGCTGATCTGCTACTCCGCGCTCGCTGTGCTCGGCGCGATCGTGCTCCTCGCGGCGAGCGCTGGCGGCGTGCTTGGCGCCGATCCCGAGTCGCTGGCGCACGCCGGCGCGGGCGTGCTCCTCGTCGCGCTCTTCTTCGTGCAGTGGGTCTACTTCGTCGTGGCCGAGTCGGTGTGGGGGCGGTCTCCCGGGAAGGCGGCGCTCGGCGTGCGGGTCGTCACCGCCGAGGGCCGCCCGATCGGCTTCGCGCACGCCGCCCTGCGCAACCTGCTCCGCGCCGCCGACTCGCTGCCCGTGGGCTACGCGCTCGGCGTCGCGTTCATGGCGGGCACGCGGCGCTTCCAGCGCCTCGGCGACCTCGTGGCGGGCACCTTGGTCGTCCACACGAGCGACCACGCCCGCGCCGAGCCCATACGGCTCTGGCCGCCGGCGCGCCCCGACGAGCTCGCCGCCCTCCCTGAGCGTGTCGGCCTCGATCCGGAAGAGCGCGCCGCCATTGAGCTTTTCCTCCGTAGGCGCGGGCGCCTCGGGGCCCTCCGCGAGGCGGAGCTCGCCCGCATGGTCGCGCCGGCCCTCGGGCGGCGCTTCGACTACCGCCACCCCGACCCGGCGCGCATGCTCGCGCTGCTCTACGATCGCGCCGTCAACGCGGGCCGCGAGGAGGCGCCGCCCTCCTCTCGTGGCGCCTCGCCCGGGGCCGCATGGCGCTAGCCTCCGCCCCGAACGAACGTGCCTTCGCCGCGCGCCGCGAGCGCGACTGGTCGACGCTCGAGGGCATCGTGCGCATCGCCGAGCAGCGCGGCCCGAAGCGCCTGCGCCCCGCGGACGTGCACGCGCTGCCGTCGCTCTACCGCGACGTGTGCGGCGACCTCTCGCGGGCGCAGGCCGCGCGCTACAGCGCGCCGCTCATCGACTACCTGCAGGGGCTCACCGCGCAGTCGCACACGGTGCTCTACGGCGCGCACGCGGCGGGGCCCTCCGCAGAGGCCCGGGCCGACGCCCCCTCGTGGGCCACCGCGTTCCCGGTCGCCGTCCGCCGCCACTGGCGCGCCATGGCGCTCGCGACCCTGCTCTTCTTCGTGCCCTTCTTCCTCGGGCTCATGGCGGCCCTGGCGGAGCCTCACTTCGCGTTCCGCGTCGTGCCGGAGGCCATGCTGCGGCCGCTCACGGAGTCGTACCAGCAGGGCTTCGCCGCCGGGCGCGCGAGCGCCGACGACACGCTGATGACCGGCTTCTACGTCAACAACAACGTCGGCATCGCGCTCCGGTGCTTCGCGCTGGGCATCTTCGGCGGCCTCGGCTCGGCGGTCACGCTGGTGCAGAACGGGCTCTTCACCGGGGCCGTGCTCGGGTACGTCGGCTCGCAGGGCGCCGGGCTCAACATCGTCACGTTCATCGTCGGCCACGGCACCTTCGAACTCGGCGCGATCGTGCTCGCGGGCGGCGCGGGGCTCGCCATGGGGTGGTCCGTGGTGTCGCCCGGAGAGCGCACGCGCCTCGCGTCGCTCCAGAGCGTCGCGCGGGACGTGGTGGTGATCGTCGCCGGCGCCGCGGTGATGCTCTTCATCGCCGCCCTCATCGAGGGGTTCTGGTCGTCGTCCTCCGTGCCCACCCCGGTGAAGCTCGTGGTCGGCGGCGTGAATTTCGCGCTCGTGCTGGCCTACCTGGCGCTCGCTGGGCGAGGCGCGCGCGGCCGGCGCGGCGGGAGGGCGGCGTGACCCCGCGCGAGGCGCCAGCGTCGCCCGTGGCCGAGGCGCGCGTCGTGCTCCGCGACCGCTCGACCCCGGACGTCCTCGACCTGGCGCTCAGGTTCCTCGCCCGTCACCGCGTGCCGTTCGCGAAGGTGGGCCTCGTCGTGCTCCTCCCTGGGATCGCCCTCACCGCGGCGGTGGGCGCGACCTTCGGCTGGGGCCTCGCGTGGCTCGTCGCCATCGTGCTGGGCCTCGTCGCGCAGGCGCCCTTCACCGAGCTTGGGTCGAGGCTCGTGTTCGAGCGCGACGTGCGCGTGCGCGACGTGCTCCGCAGCGCGCTCGGCCGCGCGCCCCGCGTGGTCCTCGTGCGAGGCGTGCAGCTCGCCGCGATCGCGGTCGCGTCGCTGTTCTTCTTCGTGCCCGGGCTCCTCGTCGCCGCGGTGCTGTTCTTCGTGGGTGAGGTCGTGCTGCTCGAGCGCGTGCCGCTCGGCGCCTCGCTCTCCCGCCTCCAGCGCCTCGTGAGCGGAGGCGCCGGCGAGGCCGCGCTCGGGTTCCTGCTCTTGCTCTTATTACATGCAGTATGCACGATCATGGGCGACGTCTGCGGCCGCGCCGTCC
Organism: Polyangiaceae bacterium; assembly: GCA_035439005.1. GTDB lineage: Bacteria > Myxococcota_A > Polyangia > Polyangiales > Polyangiaceae > JAAFHV01. The sequence goes on from DAORJJ010000155.1 coordinate 11,950, forward strand.
TCACTGATCTCCTCTCGTGGACGGCGCCGGAGCCGGCCTGGGAGCACGGCGGCAGCCTGCTCGCGGCGTGCGGCTTCTGGCTCTTCGTGCCCTTCGCCGCGCTCGCGCGGTTCTTCCTGTATCTCAACGTGCGCACGCGCGCCGAGGGGTGGGACATCCAGACGCGGTTCGCCGCCATCGCGCGTCGCGCCGAGGCCGAGGCCGACGAGGCCGCCACCGCCACCGCCACCGCCACCGCGCCGCGCGCCGCCGAGCAGACCCAGCGGAGGGTCGCGTGACACCGCGCGCCCTCGCAGCGCTGGGCGTCGTCGCGGTGACCGCGCTCACCGCGCCCGCCGCGGCCGCGCTCGCGGATCCGAGCGAGGCCCAGGCGAACGCCGACGCCGCCCGCGCGGCCGAGGCCATGAGCTTCTGTCGCGCCCCTCGGAGGCCGCTCAGCCCGCGAGCGCGGGCGCTCTGCCCCACGGCGCGCGAGCTGCCCGACTGCGCGGGCTTCGTCGCGGCGTGCGACGCGGCGCAGGCGAGGCGCCCCGCCGAGGGCGAGGGCGCGACGCTCGCCTCGCTGAAGAGGCTCCTCGGCGCGCTCGCGCAGGGCCTCGTCGTGCTCCTGGCGGCCGCCGCGCTCGCGGCCCTCGCGTACCCCATCGTGCAGGCCCTCCGCCGGCGGCGGCGCGACGCGTCGCTCGCCGACGAGCCGTCGACGCCGAAGGCGGTCGAGCGCGCCGAGGCGGCGTCGCCCGAGCTGCCGGCGGTGGACGACGCGGAGGCCGCGCTCCGCCGCGCGGACGATCTCGCGCAGTCGGGCGAGCTCGATCGCGCGCTGTTCATGTACCTC
>DAORJJ010000156.1:0-12716 GCA_035439005.1 Polyangiaceae bacterium
TGTTTAATGCGGGGGTTCGATTCGATGTATAATAATTAGCCGTCAACAACATGGGAAAGAAGACAAAGTCGAAGGCCAGGCTGGACACCTCCGGCTCGGCGCCGATCTCCTGGAAGCGGCGCTCGGCGGCCGCGAGGGCCCGGCGCGCCTGATCGAGCTCCACGGGGGCGTCGGTCGCCGCCGTCTGTGCGCGCTGGTACGCCGCGCGGGCTTCGGTGAGCTCGCGCGGCGCGGGGACGGGCGCGCAGGCGCCGAGCGAGGTCGCCAGCAGCGCGAGGGACGCGAGATGTGTGTACGTGTAGGCTACACGCGCCCCCGGCGCGCGTCGATCGCGTCGCGTCACGGCGCCTTCCTTCCCTGGAGGCGCTCCTCCTCCGCGATGAGCGCCTTCGCGCGGGCGATCTTCTCTTCGGCCACGCCCTCGCGGGCCAGCGCCGACGCGAGCGAGGCGTCGGACTCGGCGCGCAAGAGGAGGAGCGAGGCCTCGCCGTTCTTCCCTTCTCGGATGAACGCGCGCGCGCGGGAGATGCGCGCGGCCGCCGCCGCGTACGACTCCTTCGCCTTCGGCACGCGCGGCGCGCCGGCGCGCACCGCCTCGGCGAGCTCGGCCTCCGCGGTGGTCAGGCGCTCCCGCGGGATGGGCAGGCTCGGGCCGCACCCGACCGCCCCGACGAGCGCCGCTCCGGCGAGCCAGGCCGCGAGCGCGCGCGGCGCTTGGGGGCTGCTGCGGGGGCCGCGGCGAGGGGAGGATGGGTCCACCGCGGGGGCCGAGACGGGCCCGGGCGGGGCCTCGAACAACAAGGTGAGGGCTGCAAGCATCGGCGAACGATCCACGAACCTGCAAGTGAGCCCCGAAGGGGCGAACGTCGAGGTGTCGCCATGAATACCCGAGAACGTTCTTTTGTGCATTCTACATTCGACAGAGCGCGCGGAGATGTGATCTAAGTTCCGTCGTGATCGTCCACGACTCCGAGGCCACGCGCGCCTTCGAGCAGCCCCCTTCCGTACGCTCCCGCCCCCCCGCGCGCCCCGCCTCGTCGGCCCCGCCGAGCGAGCTCCGGGTCCGCACGAGCCCCGCCGGCCCCGCTTGCGTCCCCGGGCCCGAGGGGGCGCCCGTGCCCTGCCTGCGCATCTTCACCGACGACGTCGTGTCGCACCGCACGAGCGGTCTCAGCTCGTCGTACGAGACCACGCGCATGCCGCTGCTCGCGCTCTCGTTCGACTACGACGGCCTCGTGCTGCCCGCCCAGGTGGACGACGACGAGGACGACGACGCGGGCGCGACCGGCGTGGTGCGCGACCGCGCCGCCGAGCTCCGCGCGCGCCGCCTCATCGAGGGCTTCGGCGTGCTCGATCTCTCGTGCCTCGACGACATGGCGGCCGCGCCCGGTGTCCACGCCGACTACGTGATCGCCTGCGAGGGCACCGCCTCGGACTACTGCACCTTCCAGAGCGCGGTGGTCCCGCAGCTCCGCCGCCTCGGCTTCCGCGTGGTGGTCGACGACGCGCACGAGTGGAAGACCGTCGAGCCCGAGCGCTGGTACGCGGACGTCGACGCGGTCGAGCGGCGCGAGCGCGGCGCCGATCGCGAAGACTGGTTCGGCGTGGAGCTCGGCATCGAGCTCGGCGGGCAGCGCGTCTCCCTCTTGCCCGCGCTCCTCGATCTCCTCGAGAAGAGCGGCAGCGGCGAGGGCCTCGCCGACATCGCGCGGCGCGCGGGCAAGTGCGTGGCCGTGCCCGTGAAGGAGCACGTCTTCCTCGCGCTCCCCACGGCGCGGCTCCGCGCCATCCTCCGGGTGCTCGCGGAGCTCTACGACGGCAAGCCCCTCGAGCGCGGCGCGCTCCCCGTGCCGCCCCAGCGCGCGGGCGCCCTCGGCCACCTCGACGAGCTCTTCCAGGCTGAGGACGCGGAGCTCCGCTTCACCGGCGCCCTCCGCGACGCGTGGCGCGACGCCGCGTGCCTCGGCGACCCGCCGCCGGTCGACGCGCCCGAGGGCCTCCGCGCCGAGCTCCGCCCCTACCAGCGCGACGGGCTCGCGTGGCTCCAGCACCTCGTCGACCAAGGCGTCGGCGGCGTCCTGGCGGACGACATGGGCCTCGGCAAGACCCTCCAGACCATCGCGCACCTCGCGCTCCTCAAGCAGCGCGGCCTGCTCACCCGCCCGGCGCTCATCGTCGCGCCCACGAGCCTCGTGAACAACTGGGCGCGCGAGACCGGAAAGTTCGCCCCGCGCCTCCGCGTCGTGACGCTGCACGGCCCCGAGCGCGCCGAGGCCTACGCGCGCTTCGACACCGCCGACCTCGTCGTCACGAGCTACCCCGTCGCCATTCGGGACGAAGAGAAGCTCGCCGAGCACGCGTTCTCCATCCTCGTGCTCGACGAGGCGCAGACCATCAAGAACGACAAGAGCCGGGCCCACGGCGCCGTGCGCGCCATCCGCGCCGAGCACCGCCTCTGCCTCACCGGCACGCCGGTGGAGAACCACCTCGGCGAGCTGTGGGCGCTCTCCGACTTCTTGAACCCCGGCCTCCTCGGCGACGAGCTCCACTTCTCGAGGTTCTACCGCTTCCCCATCGAGAAGCAGCGCAACGCCGATCGCCTCGAGTCGCTGCGCGGCGTGCTCGCGCCCTACATCCTGCGCCGCACGAAGGCCGAGGTGGCCAAGGAGCTCCCGCCCAAGACCGAGCTGCACCGCCCGATCGAGCTCCGCGGCGAGCAGCGCGAGCTCTACGAGAGCATCCGCGTCGCCGCCCACGCCGAGGTGCGCAAGCTCATCAAAAAGAAGGGGCTCTCCGCCTCCACCATCCCCATCCTCGGCGCGCTCACCAAGCTCCGGCAGGTGTGCTGCGATCCGCGGCTCGTCAACATGACCGGCGCCTCGGCGCAGGAGTCGGCGAAGCTGCGCGTGTTCGACGAGCTCATGGTGCAGCTGCTCGGTGACGGCCACCGGGTGCTCGTGTTCTCGCAGTTCACGAGCATGATCACCCTGCTCGAGGGCGCGCTCGCGGCGCGGGGCAAGCGCTACACGACGCTCACCGGGAGCACGGTCGATCGCCCGGAGGCCATCGGGCGGTTCGAGAAGGAAGAGGTCGACGTCTTCCTCATCAGCCTCCGCGCGGGCGGCACCGGGCTGACGCTCACCGGGGCCGACACGGTGATCCACTACGACCCGTGGTGGAACCCGGCGGTGCAGGCGCAGGCCACGGATCGCGCGTACCGCATCGGCCAGGCGCGCCCCGTGTTCGTGCACCACCTCTACGTCGCCGGCAGCGTCGAGGAGCGCATGCTCCGCCTCCAGCGCCGCAAGCGCACGGTCGCCGACGCCATCCTCGGCGAGGGCGAGGGCAGCGCCGCGCTCACCGAAGACGACGTGGAGCTCCTGTTCGCTCCGCTCGGCGTGCGGTAGCCGCTCCTCTTTTTTTTTCGCCTCGCGCGGCCGAGCTCCCGAGCGCCCACGCTCGAGCTCGCCGAGGGCCGACTCGCGCAGAATTTTCGCCGCGCTTTCACCCTCGCCGTCCCGGTTGCGCATCTGCACGGGTGGCGGCCTCGCCGCGGCCCACTTCGCGCCGACATCGCTCGTGGCACTCCCGGTGCATGAGCGTGGACGCGTTCCCCGCGCGCGGCCTCCCGCCGCACCAGGGGCTTAAAGCCCGAGCAGAGCCACGTGAACCACCTCGCCTCCGATCCCTCCCGGCGACGCGCCGCCGCGCGCCGGTGTCCCACGAGAGAATGCGCCCTGCGCGCGCCTCGCCTCTCCGGCGCCACCCGGTTCACTCGCCTCTGCCCGGGCCCCAACGAGACAGGAGTTTTCCTATGGGCTCGGCACTCCAAGAAGGCAGCTTTCCGTTCTACAGGCAGCAGCTCGCGGCGCTGAAGCCGCTCACGCGCGAGGCCGAGCAGGAGCTCGCCCGCCGCTTCCTCGCGGGCGATCGGCGCGCCGGCGACAAGCTCGTCTCGGCGTGTCTCCCGTTCGTCGTGTCGATCGCGCTCGAGTACCGGCGCTGGGGCGTGCCGCTCGAGGACATCGTGCAGCAGGGCAACATCGGCCTGCTCCGCGCGGCGGCGAAGTTCGACCCCGGCAAAGATTGCCGGCTCGCCACCTACGCCGCGTACTGGATACGCGCCGAGATCCGCGAGTACGTCGTGCGCACGTTCCGCGTCGTGCGCGTCGGCACCACGAAGGGCGAGCGCAAGGCCCTCCGCGCCTTTCGCACGGGGCGCGACATCTCGGCGGAGGCGCTCGTCGAGGTCTCGGGCTTGTCGGCCGAGCGCATCGCGACGCTCCTGCCCGTCCTCGCCGGCCGCGAGGCGAGCCTCGACGCGGGCCTCGACGATCAGGCGCCCATGGTGGAGCGCCTCGGCTCGCCCGAGCCCACGCCCGAGGAGAACGCCTCGGCGAACGAGCAGCAGGCCCGGGCCTACGGCCACGTCAAGGCGGCGCTCGGCACCCTCACCTCCCGCGAGGAGCTCATCGTGCGCGAGCGCATCATGACCGACGACCCTCCTACGCTTCAGGCCCTCGGGGCGCGCCTCGGCGTCTCGAAGGAGCGCGTGCGGCAGATCGAAGAGCGCGCGCGGGGCAAGCTCCGCCGGGAGCTCGGCGCCTTCGCGCCGGGCGTGACGGGCGTGGCGCGCGTGACGGCGCGCGCCTCGTAGCGGGGGCCGAAGCCGCCCCCCCGCGCGCCGCCAAGAAAGCGGCCCGCCTCGGCGCCGGCTGATACGCTTGCCTTCCGTGAAGACGTCGCAGCTCGCCGCCGTTTCGCTCGCCTCGCTCGCGCTCGCCGCGGCCGCGTGCGCGGGGCTCTACGCGCGGCACGAGGCGCGCGTGGCGGCGGCTCCCACGGTCAGCGTGCACGAGAAGAAGGTGGGCCCCGTGGCGGCGCCCGACGAGGCCCCCGACGAGGACGACGACACGCCCGGGTACGCGTTCCACACGCCGAGCGGGAGACCGAGCGCGCTTCGCTGCGACGACGCACGTCGTATCGTCTCGCAAGTCCAGGGAAATATGGCCGCGCCCCCGGCGAGCGCCGAGCTGGGCCCGTTCGTCGAGTCGGCCTCCGACTGGCTCGACCCGCACGCGCTCTGGAGCGTTGCGGCCGACGCCCCGCGCGAGGCCCTCGGGGCCGAGCTGCGGCACCTGTTGCCCGAGCTCCAGCCCCGCCACGCGGGCGGGTGCAGCGCCGCCGACGCGTCGGGCGAGATCCTCGCGCGCTGGGTCGACGAGCTCCGCGCCCTCTTCGACGCGGGCCGCGCCAGCGCCACCACGGCCGATCTCTCCGGGGCGAGCGCTCCACTCCCCGCCGCGGGCGAAGCGAAGATCGCGGCCCGAGAGCTCGGCCTCCGCATCGGCGGGTTCGAGCGCGCGGTGGGGCCGGAGGGCACGCGGTTCGCCGAGGGCGCCCGCGAGCGCTTCTTCCCGCCCCTCGCGGCGCGCGCGTGGGGCGAGATGGTGCTCTCGGCGGCCGTGCGCGCGTACGTGCCGCTCGTCGATCCGCACGGCGCCTGGGCCCCGTACGACGAGGAGGCGAGCGTGTACGACGTCGACCTCGCGGCGCACGCCCCGCACCCGCTCTGGACCAAGAGCGAGATCACCCCCGTGGGCGTGGCGCTCTCGGAGGGCGTCGCCGCGCCCCTCGTGCCGGGCGACGTGCTGCTCTCGCTCGCCGACGTGCCGCTCGCGGGGCTCCCGATCGAGCAGATCGAGCAGCTCGGGTTCGTCGCCTCCGAGGCGAAGGCCGCGGTCCACGCCATCGTGCTCCGCGCGGGAAAGCTCGTCACGCTCCCCGTCGGCGGACCCCGCGTCGGCACCCCGACCCAGGCCGCGGAGGACGCGCTCGCGGCCCTGCCGGTCGAGCGCGTGAAGTGGGGCGCGGGTGACGTGGTCGTGGTGGCCATCCGCGACGTGCGCGAAGACCTTGGGGAGGAGCTCGCGCGGGTCCTGCGTCGCGAGCGCGAACAGGCCGGCGCGCGCGCCGTGGCCGGCGTCGTGCTCGACCTCCGCGGAAACGGCGGCGGCTCGACCGACGGCGCCATGCACGCGATCGGGCTCTTCTTGCCCGGCGTCTCCCTCTTCCCCATGAAGCGCCGCGACGGCACGGTCGAGGTCGAGCGCGCGACCGAGCCGCCCGAGCAGGACGTGTACCGCGGGCCGGTCGCCACCCTGGTCGACGGCGCCACCGCGAGCGCCGCGGAGATGATGGCCGGCGCGCTCGCCACCTACGGGCGAGGCCCCTCGCTCGGGCGCCGCACCTTCGGAAAAGGTTGCGCGCAGGAGTACTTCGACGACGAGCCGCGCACCGGCATCCTGCGGCTCACGACGCTGCTCTACGCGCTCCCCGACGGCACGCCGGTGCAGCGCGTGGGCCTCACGCCGTCGCTCATGGTGCCGTTCGAGGGCGCGGGCGTCGGCCCCGTCGAGGGCCGCGAGGCGACCATCGCGCACGCGCCCCCGAGCTGGCGCGGCCCCGACATGCGCGCCGGCAAGCGGCCGCGCGGCGACGGCTGGAGCGCCCTTCACGAGGACGTCGGCGCGTGCAAAGACCCCGACGTGTGCCTTGCCCTGCGCAGCCTCGCCTTCGGGTGGCCCCGCCGCGCCCCCGTGGCGAAGAAGCGCTAGAGGCGCGCGCCGCGCCCGTCGGCCGAGCGCGGCGCCCCTCCTAATCAGCGCATGTCGAGCGTGACGAAGAAGTCGCGCTCGAGGCGCTCGATCGAGACCGGCTTCTTCGTGACGTTCTCGAAGTGCCGGCGGATCTGCGGCTCGTTGTAGAGGTACAGATCGCAGCGGCTCTTATAGCGGAGCTTCCGCTGCCACGCGAGCAGGCCGCCGTCCGACGGGAAGCTGAAGAACGCCTTCTCCGTGGTGAGGTCGCAGACCCGCGCGATGACCTTCTCGGGCTCCTTGATGTAGTCCATGAAGCCGGTGATGATCGCGAAGTTGAACTTGCCCTCGATGGGCGCGGTGAGGAAATCGCCGTAGATGAACTCGCACTTCTTGCCGACACCGCCGAGCTCGGCGTTCCGCTTCGCGACGTCGATCATGCCGTCCGCGAAGTCGACGCCGAAGCAGCGCGACGCGCCCATCTGCGCGAGCGCCACGCTGTAGTGGCCGGGGCCCGAGCCGACGTCGAGGACCGACTTGCCCTCGACCGGGCGGCAGCCGTCGATCGCGGCGTCGTACCGGACGCGCATGTCCTTGCGGAAGAGGTGGTTGACGACGGTGTTGAAGAGGGTGTTCTCGTTGCCGTAGATCGCGTTGAAATCGCGCGCGTAGCGGTCGAAGAACTCGGATGCGCGGTCGTGTGTGGTTCCGGAGTGGGCCATGGTTCTCTCGGGCGTCGGTGGGTTGTCGCGGAAGCGAGGCTCGCTGTTGACGAGGGGCTCGGCTCGTTCGCTGCGCGGTGAAGGGAGCGGGGACTATAGTGCCCTTTTTCGACTTCGCAACGCGGGTGCAAGCCGGGCGCCGGAAACTTGGATGCCGCGCCGGAGCGAAGGCTCGCATGTGTCGCGCGTGCTCGGAACGGTCGAGCTTCCGCGGTGCCCGTGGGGCTCCAGGCGCCGTCGCGATCGGCCCCGAATCGGACTAGGCTGCCGGGCCATGTTTGACGCCGCCCAAGAGGTCTACGCCCGCACCCTCCAAGAGATCCGCGACGCGGGCCTCTACAAGAACGAGCGCGTGCTCGTGAGCCCGCAGGCCGCCGCCGTGCGCGTCGGCGAGAGCGGCGGCGAGGTGCTCAATTTCTGCGCGAACAACTACCTCGGCCTCTCGTCCCACCCGGCGGTGATCCGCGCGGCGCACGAGGCCATCGACAGCCGCGGCTTCGGCATGAGCTCGGTGCGCTTCATCTGCGGCACGCAAGACCACCACAAGCGCCTCGAGGAGCGCATCTCGGCGTTCTTCGGCACCGAGGACGCCATCCTCTACAGCTCGTGCTTCGACGCGAACGGCGGCCTCTTCGAGACGCTCCTCGGCGAGGAGGACGCCATCATCTCGGACGCGCTGAACCACGCGTCGATCATCGACGGCATTCGCCTCTGCAAGGCCGAGCGCCACCGCTACCCCAACGGCGACATGGCCGCCCTGGAAGAGGCGCTGAAGAAGACCCAGGGCAAGCGGCTCCGCATGATCGCCACCGACGGCGTGTTCTCGATGGACGGCTACCTGGCGAAGCTCGACGTCATCTGCGATCTCGCTGAAAAGTACAACGCGATGGTCATGGTCGACGACTCCCACGCGAGCGGGTTCATCGGCGCCACCGGCCGCGGCACCCCCGAGCACTTCGGCGTGGCCAAGCGCGTCGACGTGATGACGAGCACCCTCGGCAAGGCGCTCGGCGGCGCGGCCGGCGGCTTCACGACTGGCAAGCGCGAGATCATCGACCTGCTCCGCCAGCGCTCGCGGCCGTACCTGTTCTCGAACTCGCTGCCCCCGGCGATCGTGGGCGCGTCGCTCGCCGTGCTCGACCTCCTCGACGGCACCACGGCGCTGCGTGACAAGGTGATGGCGAACGCCGAGCGCTTCCGCTCGGGCATGAAGGCCGCGGGCTTCGCCGTGAAGGACGGCGTCCACCCGATCGTGCCGGTCATGCTGGGCGACGCGAGGCTCTCGCAGGAGCTCGCCGCGGCGCTGCTGGAGGAAGGTATCTATGTGATCGGGTTCTACTTTCCGGTGGTGCCGAAGGGCGAGGCGCGCATCCGCGTGCAGCTCTCGGCCGACCACTCGGAGGCCCAGGTCGACCAGGCGATCGCCGCCTTCGCGCGCGCGGGCAAGCGCCTCGGGGTCCTGGCGTAGCAGCGCCTCGGCCCGCTCGCGCCGCGCACGCCGAGGCCTCGTGGGCCTCGGCCCGCTCGCGCCGCTTGCCGCGCGCCGGGTTCTCTCGTCCCATGGGTCCATGAGCGCCCGCGCACCTCGCCACGACACGCGAAACCTGACCGCGCTCGCGCGCTTCGCGGCGCCCCTCGGGCTGCTCGCGGTCGCCTGCAGCGCCGCCGTCACGCCCGCGCCCGCGCCTTCGCCCGCGCCCGCGCCCACGGAGCCCACGGCCGAGCAGGAGGCGAAGGCCGCGGCCCTCCTCACCGGGCCCGACTGGTACCGCCACGCGGTGTTCTACGAGGTGATGGTGCGCTCGTTCCAGGACTCGAACGGCGACGGGATAGGCGACCTCAAGGGCCTCACGTCGCGGCTCGACGACCTGAAGCGGCTCGGCGTCGACGCGCTCTGGCTCATGCCCATCTTCACGAGCCCCTTCAAAGACTCGGGCTACGACGTGGCCGACTACGACGCGATCGCCCCGGAGTACGGCACCGAGGCCGACCTGAAGGAGCTGCTGGACGAGGCCCACAAGCGCAAGATGCGCGTGTTCCTCGACCTCGTGTTCAACCACACGTCGGAGGCGCACCCGTGGTTCCAGGAGTCGCGCAAGAGCAAGACCGGCCCCCGCGCGAACACGTACGTGTGGTCGGACACGCCCTCGTCGCCGACGAACGCGTGCGGCCCCTTCAACGCGCAGTTCGGGACCGAGGCGTGGACGCTGGACCCAGCCAGAAATCAGTATTATTTTCATAGGTTTTACCCCGGCCAGCCCGACCTCAACTACGACGACCCGGCGGTGGTGGCCGACACCCTCGGCGTCGCGCGGCGGTGGCTCGAGAAGGGGGTCGACGGCTTCCGCTGCGACGTGATCGGCCTGCTGTACGAGTCGCCCATCCCAAAGGACTGCGGCTCGCTCCAGCCCAAGACGGGCGAGTACCTGAAGAAGCTCCGCGGCGTGCTCGACGCGTTCCCCGAGCGCGCGATGGTCGCCGAGTCGGTGCTGTTCGAGAGCCCGAAGGCCTACTTCGGGAGCGGCGCCGACATGTTCCACATGGCCTTCCTGTTCGACTACGGTTACCTGTGGCCGCTCGCGTTCCAGTCGGAGAGCCGCGCCCAGCTCGACAAGGCGTTCGAGTCCGCGGCCGCCTTCCCTGCCGGCGCGCAGAGCGCCCTGGTCGTGGGCTCGCACGACGTCGCGCGCGCGTACGCGGTCGCGCAAGGCAAGGAGTGGCGGCACCGCCGCGCCGCCGAGATCCAGCTCCTCGCGAAGGGCACGCCGTACATCTACTACGGCGAGGAGCTCGGCCTGCGCCCCGGCACCGACAAGGTGGTCGACGGCCGCGACTCGGCGCGCGCGCCCATGCCGTGGACCCGCGGCGGGCAGAACCACGGCTTCTCCACGGGCAAGCCTTGGCTCGCCCTCGGCCCCGAGGCCGACGTCACCAACGTGGAGGCCGAGCGCGCGGAGCCCGGGTCGATGTATGTACACTACAAGCAGATCCTCGCCCTGCGGCGCGGCCGGCCGGTGTTCGGCGCGGGCGACATGAAGCTCGTCGACGTGGGCAACGCGAGCGTGTTCGCCTTCGTGCGCTCCGACGCCGCGGAGGCGTGGCTCGTCGCCGAGAACCTCACGGAGGCCCCCCAGACCGGCGCCGCCGAGGTGGAGGGCACGCTCGCCGACCGGGCCCTCGGCGCGGGGAGCGCGCGCCGCGAGGGGGCGAAGGTCACCGTGGAGCTGCCCGAGACCGGGTCGGTGGTGGTGCGGCTCCGGTAGCGCGCCCCGCGCGCGCTGGCCCTCGCGCGCGCCGCGGAGCCGGCTGCTAAGCTGCGCCCCACCATGAACCAAGCCGAGCTCCTCGCCCTCGCCAGCCAGCGCCTCTACCCGAACTACCGACCCGCGCCGTTCGTGCTGTCGCGCGGGAAGGGCTGCGAGGCGTGGGACGTCGAGGGCAAGCGCTACCTCGACATGGCCGCGGGGGTCGCGGTGTGCACCCTCGGGCACGCGCACCCGGCGTACGTGGCCGCCGTGTCCGCCCAGGTGGCCAAGCTCGGGCACGTGTCCAACTGGTTTTACAACGAGGAGAACGTGCTCCTGGCCGACGAGCTGTGCCGGCTCTCGGGCTTCGATCGGGCGATGTTCTGCAACTCCGGCGCGGAGGCGATCGAGGCGCTCTTCAAGCTCGCGCGGCACCACTTCTTCGGGAAGGGCGAGCCCAAGCGCACGCGCTTTCTCGCGTTCGACAACGCGTTCCACGGCCGCACGATGGGCGCGCTCAGCCTCACGGGCACTCCCAAATATCGAGAAGGATTCGGAGAAGTCGCGGGCGTCACGCACGTCCCCTACGGGGACCTCGGCGCGGTGCGTGAGGCCTTGACCGACGAGTTCGCCGCGGTCGTGGTCGAGCCCATCCAGGGCGAGGGCGGCGTGCTGCCCGCGCCCGAGGGCTTCTTGGCGGGCCTCCGCGCGGCCTGCGACGCGCGCGGCGCGCTGCTCCTGTTCGACGAGGTCCAGACCGGCGTGGGCCGCACCGGCGCGTGGTTCGGGTTCCAGCGCGAGGGCGTCGCGCCGGACGCCGTGGCCCTCGCGAAGGGGCTCGGCGGCGGCTTCCCGATCGGCGCGATCCTCACGCGCGAGGCGCTCGCGGGAGCGCTCCCCCCGGGCACGCACGGCTCCACCTACGCGGGCAACCCGCTCGGCTGCGCCGCGGCGCGCGCCGTGCTCGCGGCGGTCGCGTCGGAGGGGCTCGTGGAGGGCGCTCGTGCGAAGGGTGAGCACCTCGCCGCGGCGCTGCGGGCCCTCATCGCCGAGCTCCCCGGCGTGTGCGAGGCGGAGCGTGGCGTGGGGCTCCTGCGGGGGCTCGTGCTCGCGCCGGGCTGGGTCGCGCGCGACGTCGTGGCGCGCGCGGCGCTGGCCGGACTGCTGCTCACCGGCGCGGGCGCCCGCGTCGTGCGCTTCGTGCCGCCGCTCGTGGTCACCGAGGCTGAGCTGACCGAGGCGGTCGGGCTGCTGAAGGCCACGCTCCAGGCCATGGCGGCGGAGGGTGGCGGGTGATCGACCTGCGTCGCTTGCGTTTGGCGCGCCGGCGCGGCACAAGGCCCACCCAGCCCATGAGCCGTCCATGAGCCGTCCATGAGTCAAGCCGCACAAGACGCCGTGCACTGCCTCGGCTGCGGGAGGCCCACAGATCCCCTGCGCGCGGGGCACGTGGCGATCCTCGACGGGCGCTTTCGCTACTTCTGCGACGCGGGCTGCAAGGCCACGTACGTCGAGAGCTCGCCGTCGGCGGAGCGGTCGCTCGACCTCACCGCGGAGCCGCCGCGCGTCGCGTCGCTGACGCGCTCGGCGAGGCCGCCTGGCGTGTCGTCGTCGGTGGCGCCGTCGGCGAGGCCGCCTAGCGTGTCGTCGGTGGCGCCGTCGGCGAGGCCGCCTGGCGTGTCGTCGGTGGCCCCCTCGGCGAGGCCGCCCGGTGTCAGGGAGCACGCCGTCGAGTCGGGGCCGCGGCCGCGCACGCCCGCGCCCCCCGAGGTCTCGGTCGACGTCGACGATCCCGCAGGCGAAGGCGGGCGCGACACCGATCCGCCCTCCCACCCCACGCTGCGCTCGTGGGCCTCGACGCCCGCGCTGGAGGAGCTCGCGCCGGCCCCGCCCTCACCGCCGGCCCCGCCGTCGCCTCCCTCGCCGCCGCCGGGCTCCGTGGAGGAGCCGTACCTCACGCCGTCGGTCGACTACCGGTGGGCGGACGAGGAGCCCGCGTCGCTGCCCGCGCCGCACACCCAGCGCTCGCCCGACGAGCGGGCGCCTTCGTCGGGCCAGGCCGCCCGCGCGCCCTTCGCGCGCCTCTGGCTCCCGCTGTCCGCGGCGGGCGCGGGCGCGGGCGCGTTCGCCCTGGCGCTCGCGGGCATCCC
>DAORJJ010000157.1:0-12688 GCA_035439005.1 Polyangiaceae bacterium
CCGCGCCGTAGCGCTTCGTCACGAGGTCGAGCCGGCGCCTGGGTTGGTCCGCGCGGAACACGTCGACGACGCGCATCCCGGCGACGACGAGCGTCCCGTCGCGGCCGAGCGCGACCGCGTCGATGCCCGAGACGAGCGTCGCAGGGAGCACGGCGTCGTCCGCGCCGTCCGCCGCGCGGAGCAGGCGCGTCTCGCCGAGCGGGTTCTCTCCCGCGATCGAGACGAGGAGTCGCTCGCCCGCGACGTCCAAGAGGCGCACCGAGAGCGGCGCCGGGAAGGCGCGCTCCCACACGAGCGCGCCCGTTCGCCCCACCCGCGCGGAGACCGTGTGGTCGTCGTTCGCGAAGAGCAGCTCTCCGCTCGCGTGGAGCGGCGTGACGCCGGACCTCGCCCGGCTCGGGATGGGGAACGTGGCGACGAGCGACCAAGTCTGCGTGTCGAGGACCGACACGCGGTGTTCGCCGCGCGCGCCCGCCGCGAGCGCGACCGCGAGCAGCGCGCCGTCCGCGAGATCGGTCGCCGCGACGTACCTGCCGACGTGGGGTGCGAGCGTCAAGGTGGCGGTCGACATCGGCGCATTCTCGCACGATCGAGCCCACGCGACGCCAGCGAGCGCGGGCCCTGTGGTCGCCCTGAGCGCCGCTCGGCCGGCCGACGGCGAGGGGCCGCGCGCTCCTCGCGGTCGCCTCCGAGGCGCTCGCCTCGGCCAGCGCCTCGGGTACGCGGCCCTCACCAAGCTCGAGGCCACGCGCGCCGCCACCCTCCAGCTCCTCGTCCTCGCCGCGCGTGAGCGGGATTCGTGCGTCTTGCGTTATCGTCCGGGCGCCGCGGGAGGTCGTGGCGGCGCGTGAAGGAACATGCTGAGATCGCCAGCATGAAGCGCTCCGCCGTTGGCTTGGGTGTTCTGTTCTTGGTGGCGGCCGCCTACGCCTGCTCCCCGTCGGGCGGTGGCGCGGGGGACGGCGGTGATCCCGACGCGGCCCCGCCGGCGGGAGACTCCGGTGCTCCTCTGCCGGACGCGCCTTCCGCTATCGACGCTCCGGCAGACACCGCGCGCCCGGACGCGGGCACCGATGCGTCGGTCGGCGACGCGGCGGACGGCTCGGTCGCGGAGGACGCGTCCGGGCCCGACGCGGCGGACGCCTCCGCCGTGGACTCCGGACCCGACGCGGCGGACGCCTCGGTCGGCGACGCGGCGCCTCCCGCGACGGTGACGTCCCTCGTCGACAACGTCGTGCACTACGACGTGAACGCGACGCATGTCTACTACCGCTCGGGCGCCAACAACTACTCGTGCGAGCTGCCGACGTGCACCAACGTGCAGACGGTGTCGGCCGTCAACAGCGGCTACCCGTTCATGGCGGCGTCGGACGACAAGTTCTACTTCTTCCTCCCGGTCGCGGTGAACCAGAACACGCTCCGCTCGCGCACCTCGGCGGGCGGCGGTCCGGTGGTGGTCGAGGACACCATCACCTGGAGCGGCGCCGTGATCCCGCAGACGTTCTTCGCGGGGTCGACCTTCCTCGAGACCTACTACCGGCTGAACCCGTTCGTGACGGGGACGCCCACCTACCGAACGATCCGTCACAACTACGTGACGAACCGCGCGGCGGCGGTCGGGACGCGGCACGAGAACTTCGGGGCCTCGGTGACGCTCGGCACGGGGCTCGCCGCGCCGACGGGCACGGGCGGGCCCTTCCCCACCTTGCCGACCGCGGGCACGAGCATCGGCGCGAGCCCCGCTGGGCCGACCGTGACCCACCCGACGGTCGTCGTGCTGCGCGATGGCGCGCTCGAGGCGTGCCCGACGGCGGCGCCGTGCGCGGCGTGGGTGAGCCTCGGCGCCCTCGGGACGGTCTTCAACCTGGACGCCACCCACCTCTACGTGGGCAACGCCACGAGCCTCGGCCGCTGTGAGCTCGCCGAGATCGCGGCCGCCGGTACGTGCACGCTGACCTCGCTCGCGGCGGACGATGTCTCCGCGCCGATGTACATTACACCGACCCACGTCTTCTATCGTTCGGGGACGATGGTGAAGAGCGTGACGAAGTAGCGACCACGCGCTCAGGCGTCGTCGGGCTCGTCGGTCCCGGGCGCTGCGTCGTCGGGCTCGAGCCGCTTGCCCTCGAGCAGGCGCGAGGCCCGCTCGCGCTCCGCGCGCTCCCGGTCCTTCTCGGCTTGTGTGCGGCCGTGCCGCAGGCGGTTGACGGCGGCCTGCTTCGCCTTCGCCTCCCGCAGCTTCTTCTTCCGGACGCGGTTCAGGTTGACGACGTTGCTGCTCACTCCCGGAGTGTGCCACGTCCGCGTGGCCGCCGCGCTACGCGAGGTCTCCGAAGCGAATCGCTCGGGCGCGGGTCAGTCGGGGCACGGCGTGGGGACGCCGCGCACGAAGACCTCGCACGACACCATCGCCCCGGACTCGAGGAACCTTCGCTGGCGGTCGAGGCGGCCCCCCGCGTAGGTCCACGAGTACGCGACCTTGCCGCTCGGATAGAGCGTCCGCTCGGAGACCTGCTGGCCCAAAGACCACGTCGCCTCGCGCTCCGGCGCGCCGGTCGGCGACCACGTGATCACCGTGCCGTTGGCCTTCCCGTCGACGTACACGATCTCGGACCAGAGCTGCCCGGTCTCGTAGAACGTTCGGCCCCGCGCGGGGACGCCGGCGCGCACCTCGAGCTTCTCTCGGACGGCGCCGTGCACGTAGTAGGTCGTCCACGTCCCGCTGAAGCCCGCCGGCCGCGGGGCCGGGACGTCGAGCACCGCGCGCCGCGGCGTGCCCGTCTCGAACACCACGTCGTCTCCGCGCGTGCTGCGCCCGAGGGTCGTCACCCAGAAGTCGTCGAGCCGGGCGCCGACGCTCTCGCCCCCGCCCCCGGCCTCGCCGCCCGAGAGCTTGGCCCCTCCGAGGATCGCGACGGCCTCGGCCGTCGTCTTGCCGCGCGCCTTGGCGAGCCGCGCGGTCCACGCGGCCTCGCCGTGGTCTCCGAGCGCCGTGGGGTCCCTCGCGTACATCGCCTGGAGCGCTGTCGCCGCCCGCTCGCGCTCGGCCGGATCCGGCGACGCGAGCGCGCGTCGCTCCGCCTCGGGGTCGCGCCTGCACCCGGCGACGATCAGGAGCAGGAGAGGGGCGAGCCGCATCGGTGACCGGAAGCGTAGCGGGGGCGCCGCCCGGTGGGGAGCGCCGCGCGCGTGATCGCGACGTACGCGCGACCGGGGCGCGGGTACTCTTCGTCGTGCGCTCTGCGTCGCCGTGCGCGGCGGAGGGGCGCGCGGAGGAGGACCGAAGATGATTATTCCTGTTGGCTTGATCGCGAGGGGGCTGTCGGGCGGCTCCGATGACGCGGCCGAGAACGCCCTCTCGGAGCTGAAGAGCCGGATGCGGGCCGCGGCGTTCGGAGAGATGTCGGCCGACAAGCAGGCGGGGCGCCTCGAGCTCGTCGACGCGTGTTCGGGCCCCGACGCGTGCGTGGTGGTGCTCGCGGGTCCGGTCGCGTGAAGGAGCCGACCCCGAGGTCACGCTGCCACAGGATCTGCGCGAGGTGATCGCGCGGCTCAACCCCGTGCTGCGTGGCTGGGGCGGATACTTCAAGACCGGGAACGCCGCCGTGAAGTTCAACCAGCTCGACTCGTACGTCTATCGGCGTCTGAGGACCTTGCGCGTGAAGCGCGCGGGCTCTCGGCTGAAGGCGGGCGCGTTCGAGAAGTGGACCCGCGACTACTTCACCGAGGGCTTCGGCCTCCACCGCCTGCGAGGCACCGTCCAGTATCCGGAGGCCGCGTAATGCGGCGACACGAGAGACCACCGGTAAGCCGTGTGCGGGAAATCCGCACGCACGGTTTGAACGGGGGTTTTGCATATGGCCACCTTCGCGTGGCAGAAAGCTGAATCTACCAATGCGGCCACCTCGACTCGCGCGCTTGTCCCGCCTGACCCAAGGCCTGGCCCTCGTTGGCCTGGGCGTCGCGGCGCCTGCGTGCGGGAACGCGCAGGCCCCGAAGGAGCCCCCGCGCGACGGCGAGCTTCACATCAACGCGCCGCCCACACCCATGGTCTCGGCCTCCACGGCGCCTCCGGCGACCGGGGCGCCTCCGGCGACCGGGGCGCCTCCCGCCACCGGCGCGCCCCCGGAGACGCCGCTCGCGGAGACCGACGCGGGGGTCGCGCCGGCCTCCCCTGTCGGCACCGCCGCGCCGCTGCCGAAGTACGTCAACTCGCCGCCCAAGCAGGCGCCGCTGCCCGACCACGTCAACGCGCCGCCCACGCCGGCGCCGCTGCCCAAGCGCGTCAACGCGCCGCCGCCCGCGAAGCCCTCGACCAAGTAGCGCGTGGCCGCGTCGGGCACGTTCACGCTGGTGAGGCTGAGCGGCGAGGACCTCGCGCTGACCGAGGCCCACGAGGAGCTCGTGCTCCCTCGCAAGGGCGCGGTGGAGTGGGACACGCTCGAGCCCTCACGCTACGAGCCCGAGGCGCTGCGGCGAGCGGCCGAGCTCTGGGAGGCCCGCGCCGTGCAGGAGCTCGCGTCGCTGGCGCTCTTCACGCAGCTCGCGTCGCAGCTGCACCTCTTGGGCGCGCCGCTCGACTGGTCCGGCGCGTTCGCGCGCATGATCGCCGACGAGACCCGGCACACGGATCTGTGCCTGCGCTTTTGCGAGGCGCTCGGGCACCCGGCCGCGCCGCGCGTCGACGCCGAGACGCTCCACTTGGCGGTGACAGGCTCGCTCCGCGCGCACGTCCGGCACACCGTGGTGGCGGCCTTCTGCGTGGGCGAGACCCTCAGCGGGCGCATGTTCCGCCGCGCCCTGCACCACACCACGGTGCCCCTGGCCCGGCAGGTCGTGGCCGCCATCGTGGTCGACGAGACCTTCCACGGCGAGCTGGGCTGGGAGCTCGGCGCCCTCCTGATGCGCCCCGGGGCGCCCGACTTTTCGGCCGAGCGCCAGGCCCTCGCCGATGCGCTGCCCGGCATGTTCCGGCACTACGCGCGCCTCTGCTGCGCGGGCGGCGGCCCGGCGTGGGCGCGGCGTGCCCCGGAGGTGGACGAAGGCCCCAACTTTGGCACGCTCAGCGACGCGGGCTACGCGCGCGCGTTCTTCGACGGGCTCGAGCAGGACGTCGTGCCCGGGCTCGTGGCCATCGGGCTCCCCGAGGCCGAGGCGGCCTACGAGGCGCTCGCGAGAGACCTCGACGCGGGCGACGCGCCGAGCGCTACGCCGCCGCTCGGAGGGTGAGCTTCACGACGGCCGGCGCCGCGCCGAGGCGGATGGGCGGGCCGGTGGTGCCGAGGCCGGGGTGCACGTAGAGCGTGGCGTCGCCGTCGCGGTACACCCCGAGGTTGAAGGTGTGGGCGAGGGTCGCGAGCGAGAAGCGCTCGGCGAGGAACGGCACGGCGATCTGGCCGCCGTGGGTGTGGCCCGAGAGCGTCACGTCGACGCCGCGCGCGGCGGCCTTGGGGAACATCTCGGGGTCGTGCGCGAGCAGGACGCACGGCACGCCGGCCGGGCGCTCGGCGAGCGCGAGATCGAGATCAGCGCGCCGGGTCCAGGTGTCGTCGATCGCGGCGAGGTAGAGGCGCGCGTCGCCGCGCGTGAGCACGACGCCCTCGTTGCGGAGCACGCGCGAGCCGCCCGCCGCCAGCAGCGACACGAGCGGCTCACCTTCGCCGAAATAGTCGTGATTTCCCATGGATACGAACACGCCGTCGCGCGCGCGGAGGGCGCTCACGACCCGGGCGATGTCCTCGTGGAACGCCGTGCCGCTCGTCACCATGTCGCCGGTGACGACGGCGACGTCCGCGGCGAACGCGTTCGCCGCGCGCACCCAGCGGTGGCCCCAGTCTTCGGGGGTGAGGGCGCCGATGTGGAGATCCGAGAGGTGCGCGATGGTGAACCCCTCGAACGCCGGCGGGAGATCTCTCACGCGGACCTCGACGTGGAGCTCTTGGAACACCCGCCGCCGCACGAGCACGCCATAGGCGCACACGACGAGGCCGACCGCGTAGATGACGAGGAAGCCCGAGGGAGGCACCCTCGCGTCGCCCACCGCGAGGCCGCCCAGGGGCCGCAGCACCACGTAGAGCAGATCGGGCAGGAGCGTGAACACGCACGCGCACCAGTGCACGAAGTACGGGATGCGCAGGAAGCGCGCGCGCCACGCGGGCGACTTGCGGTCGTCGAGGCCCTTTCGCACGACCGCGACGATGCCCGAGTAGCCGACCAGCGTCGCGAGCGCGGCGCCCGCGCCGGGGAAGCGCGCGCCCGCGAGGGTCAGCGCGCCGTACGCGGCGCCGAAGAACCCCAGGTGCGTGACGGCGGTGATGACGAGCAGCGCCTTGGCGATCCGGCTGAGTCGGCTCATGGCGACACCGCACCTTCGGTTCGGGCCCGCCATCGACCAACGTTCGCCCCGGCGGGGCTCACTTGGAGGTTCACGCGAGGATGCGCCCTTCGACCAGCGCGCCGTCGGTCGTCACGGCGCGGACGGTGCTCTCGTGGGCGAGCACGGCGAGGACGTCGCCGCGCGCTGGCAGCTCGGCCACCATGCGGACCCACGCGGTGGGGATACCCGGGCCCGCGGTTCGGCGCACGAGGCGGCCCGCGGCGCCCCCGGCCCAGGCCGAGGCGTCCGGGGCGACGGAGAGCGAGAGGAGATCGCGCGTGGTCTGCACGCTCTCGAGCGCGCCTTCGTAGGGCGCGCGCACGAGGAGCGCGTGGCCGCCGTCGCCGACGGTGAGCGCCGAGCCGTCGGGCATCGCGGCGATCGCCCGCAGGTTCCCGTGGCAGAGGTTCGCGACCAGCTCTCCGCGATCGCTGCCAGGCAGGCACTTGACGAGCGCGCCGCGGTGGCCGCACGCGAGCGGCTCGCCGCGGACGCGCGCGATGTCGTTCAGGTGGGCGACCTCGGGGCAGGTGACGACCGCGTCGACGCGCCCCTTCACGACGCGCGTCGCGACGCCGGCGGTGCCCTCGCCGCGGGCGACCCGGCCGACGAGCCAGGTCGAGCCGTCGGGGAAGCGGCGCGCGCCGCGGAACGAGATGCCGGGCTCGGCGAGGTGCAGCGTCAGGGTCGTGCCGCTCGGCGCGACGATGAGCGCGAGCGAGCCGTCCCCGAACACGAGCAGCTCGCCGCCCTCGAGCCAGAGCACGCCGCGCGCCCCCCGCGGATCGACCTCGGGCGGGAGCGCCACGGGGGTCCACCGCCCGTGCCCCCACACGACCACGCCGAACGCGCCCAGCGTGGCCACGACCCCGCGGTTCGAGAGCGAGGCGTGGCGCAGCTCCATCGCGCGCGGCGCCGTGGCGAGCGCCGCGAACGTCCACGTCTCGGGCCGTGAGGCCACCGCCTCCGCGACCCGCTGCGGTCGCGCGAGCGGCGCGCTCGGCGCCGACGAGGGCCGCACCTCCACCGGCCGCGCCGGCTCGATCGACTCGGCGACGAACGAGCGGTACGCGCCCGAGGGCGACGAGTTGGGCGAGGTCGCCTCGAAAGGCGAGACCAGGCTCCGGGGCGCGCGCTCCGGGTCTTCGAGGGGGGCGAGGGCGTGGTCGAGCTCGGCCACGAAGGCCCGGACGCTCTCGTGCCGGTGGGCGGGGTCGGCCGCGAGCGCCTTCGCGAGCACGTGGTCGACCGCGTGGACCAGCTCGCGCTTCTTGGCCAGCTCCACGGGCAGCGCCGTGAGGCGCGCGAGCTGCGGCCGCGCGCCGCTCAGGATGCGCGTCACGATGACGAGCGGGTTCTCGCCGTGGGTGAACGGGAAGGCGGCCTTGCCGCAAAGCATCTCGTAGGCGAGCGCGCCCAGGGCGAAGACGTCGGTGCGGCTCGATACCCGAGTGTTTCCGCGCTCATACTGCTCGGGCGGGGCATAGCCCAGGGACGCCCCGGCCAGCGCCGAGGTGCTGACGAGGTTCAGCTCGGCGAGCTTCACCAGCCCGAAATCGGTCACCTTGGCGACCTCGGCGCCGCCCTCGGTGGAGAGCAGGATGTTCGACGGCTTCAGATCGCGGTGCACGACCTTCTGCTGGTGCACGGTCTCGAGCCCCTGCGCGACCTGGCGGAGGATGCGGCGCGCGCGCTGCACCGCCAGGGCGCCGTCCGATTTGAGCACTTGCTCCAGCGTGGGGCCGTTGACGAACTCGAGGACGGTGAACGGGATGGCGATCACCGGGCCGCCGTTGGGGGACACCTGCGCGACCGCGTGGTCGTAGAAGCGCACGACGTGCGGGTTCGGCAGCATCGACAACATGCGGAGCACCTCCGCCTCTTGCTGGAACCGCCGGAGCGCCTCGAGGCTCACGGTGTCCGGGCGGAGCACCTTCGCCAGCACCGTCACGCCCTCGGGATCGTTCCACCGCGCGCGGAAGGCCCAGCCTTGGCCGCCCTCGCCCACGCAGTCTTGCAGGTGGTACGTCACCCGTCCCGAGCCGGTGAGGACCTGCCCGACGAGCGCGTCGCGGAGAGACGCCATGCGTGGGTCCGAGCGGGCGGACATCGTGGATGAAGATACCTGAACGGCGGCGTGCGCGCCGGGCGAAGGGCGAGGAGCGTGCAGACGCACAAATGACGCGGGGCCTGCGGTCGAGGGCGACGCGCAGGCCCCGGAGAGCGGGCTACGTGCGCGCCAGCCTCACGCCTCGAGCAGCTTGATGAGGGTCTCCTTGTTCGTGACCCCCACGTGCTGCCCCTTCTTCTCGCCGGCCTTGAAGACCAGGATGGTGGGGACGCTGCGGACGCCGAAGCGCTGCGTGATGCGGGGCGCGTCGTCGATGTCGAGCTTGGCGACCTTGTATTTCCCCACGTTCTCGTCGGCGATCTTCTCGACGATGGGCGTCAGCATCTTGCAGGGGCCGCACCAGGTCGCGGTGAAGTCGACGAGCACGGGGATCGAGGAGCTCGTGACCTCCGAGTCGAAGTTTTCGTCGGTGAGCTCGATGACGTTCTTTCCGGCCATGGACGGATCTCCTTACGAACCTAAGTCGACGCGGCGAGTGCGCGCCTGGCGGGTGCGGTTTGCGTGAATGCGGGTCGTGAATGCGGTCGTGGGGGCGGGCACAGGTGACCGTCGCGCACGGCTTCCCAAACGTAAGCAACAAGGGCGAGAAAATCTATGGGGGTGCGTGACGAATCTGCGAGGGGCCGGGCCGCGGGGTGACCACCTCGTCGGGAGCTCTGCCGGTCGGCGAGGGTGCGGCGCTCGAGCCCGCGGCGGGCGTGGCCGCCTTCAGGCGCTTCTGGCCCACCTCGAGCAGGCGGGCGACGCCGCGGCCGAGGTCGTCGGCCGACGCGCGCAGCCCGACCGCGAGCGCCGCCCCGTGGGGCTCGATGGTGACCGAGTCGACGGCGGCGCCGAGGCCGATGAAGCGCACCCACAGCTCCTTCGACAGCGCGAACCGCTTGCGCTCGAGGAGGCGGCTCAGCACGCCGACCGCCGCGGCGTCCTCGCACGAGAGCTCCGCGCGCGCCGTGACCTGCCCGTCGCCGCCGAGCGCGACGCCGAGGCCCGCGCCCGCGACCGAGAGCACCGCCGTCATGATCGCCTGCGGGGTGTCGGGCGCGTCGCCGCCTGCGGCCTGCGCGAGCTCCTGGTCGAGCTCGCTCCGGAGCCGCTCGCGGAGCGCGCGCGGGAGCACCGCCGTGACGAGCAGCGCGGGGGCCTCGAGGCGCGGCGCCGAGGTGATGGCGCCCGCGAGCTGCGCGTGGAGCTCGCCCCCCGCGGCGGCCTGCGCCGGGCCGTCGGCCGCCTCGATCATCGACGCGAGCCACGCGCCCTCGGCCACGAGCAAGAGCCCGCCCTCGCGGAAGGCGAGGCCGGGGTGCGACCCCTTCTGGGCCTCGAGGACGTGGAAGCTCCCGAGGGTCTTTGGCGCGGTCTGGCCGCCGCGGGCCTCGGCGATGCGCTCCGCGCACGTGCCGAGCTCGCTCTCGCTGACGGTGACCTGCGCGGCCACCCCGAACGTGCCGCGGCTCTCGCCCTCGGGGAGCGCGACCACGAGCTCCTTCACGCGTGAGAGCGGGTCGAAGCCGCACCCGCGCGCGATCTCCTCCAGGCCGAGCTGCTGGGACGCGTCGGGCCCGCCGAGCAGCGCGGAGAAGAGCGGCGAGGCGCGGAGCGCGGGCACGTCGACCCGCGCGACGAGGAAGCTGCCCTTGGGCACGGCCGTGAGCGGCCCGCCGCGGGCCCCGCCTTGGCCCTTCCACGTGAGGCCGATCATCACCGCGAGCGCGAGGCACATCACGAGGGCGATCGCGATCGGGTTGTCGATGAACGCGAGGTCGCGCGGCGGCGGCGTCTGCTCGGCGGGCGCAGGGAGCGGCGGCAACGGCGCCAGCGCGCGCTTCGAGCGGCCGACCGGCGGGGCCTCACGCGGCTCGGCGGCGGCGGCCTCGGGCTCGACGGCCTCGGGGGCAGCCCCCGCCGACGCGGGCCGGGGCTTCTTCTTCGATTTCTTCTTGGCGGCCATGCGGGTCGAGCCTCGCAGATGTAGCACGCGCCACGCGAGAACCGAGGGGAGGCCCCGGGGTTGCCCCAGGGTTGCCTGCGGGCGGCGCGGGAGGAGGCTACTTCTTAGGCTTCTTCGCCGCCGGCGCCGGCTCGGGGAATCCCCGCTTGCGCATGAGGGCGCCGATGGCCGCGTCGCGGCCCCGGAACTGGCGGTAGGCCTCGGCGGGATCGAGGGTGTTGCCGACCGAGAACACGTTCTTTCGCAGGCGCTCGGCGACGGTCTTGTCGTAAGGCCCCTTTCCTTCTTTGAAGGCCTCGAACGCGTCGGCGGTCAGCGTGTCCGACCAGAGGTAGCTGTAGTACCCGGCCGAGTAGCTGTCGCCCGCGAAGACGTGCGCGAACTGCGCCGTGCGGTGGCGCATCACGATCTCGGCGGGCATGCCGAGGGCCTTCAGCGTGTCGCGCTCGAACGCCGCGGCGTCGATCGGCTGGGCGCCCGCGAGGTGCAGCTTCATGTCGACGAGCGCCGCCGACAGGTACTCGACCGTGCTGAAGCCCTCGTTGAACCTCGACGCCTTCCGGATCTTGGCGACGAGCGCCTCGGGGATGGGCGCGCGGGTCTGGTAGTGCAGCGCGAAGCGCGAGAGCACCTCGGGGGTGTCGAGCCAGTGCTCGAGGAGCTGAGAGGGGAACTCCACGTAGTCGCGCGCCACGGAGGTGCCCGCCACGCTCGGGTACGTGACGTTGCTCGACAGGCCGTGGAGCGCGTGACCGAACTCGTGAAAGAGCGTGCGCGCGTCGTCCCAGCTGATGAGCACCGGCTCACCGGGATTGCCCTTCACGAAGTTGGCGTTGTTGGAGACGATGGTGGAGACCTCGCCCTTGAAGCGCTCCTGGTTGCGGTAGGCGTTCATCCACGCGCCAGAGCGCTTGCCGGGGCGCGCGTACGGGTCGAAATACCAGAGCCCTACGTGCTTGCCGCCCGCCTTCTCGCGCACCTCGTACACGGTGACGTCGGGGTGGTAGACCGGCACGCCGGCCGCGGGCACGAACTCGAGCCCGAAGAGCTCGCCGGCCACGTAAAAGAGGCCGAGGCGGAGCTGGTCGAGCTGCAGATAGGGCTTGATCTCGTTCTGGTCGAGATCGTACTTCGCCTTCCGCACCTTCTCCGCGTAATAGCGGTAGTCCCACGGGGCGATCTTCGGCTTCCCGGGCTCCTTGTCGGCGATCGCCTGCATGTCGCGCACCTCCTCGCGCACGCGGAGGATAGCCGGCTTCCACACGGCCTCCATGAGGGCCATGGCGCGCTCGGGGGTCTTGGCCATGGAGTCTTCGAGGCGCCAGTGCGCGTGGGTCGGATACCCAAGCAGCTTGGCGCGCTCGGCGCGGAGCTTCAATATCTCGGCGATGTGGGCGTTGTTGTCGTGGGCGTCGTGGTTGTCGCCGCGCTGCACGAAGTTCTTCCAGATCTTCTCGCGGAGATCTCGCCGCGAGGAGAACGTGAGGAAGGGCTGCACCGACGAGCGGGTGTTGGTGAACGCCCATTTTCCGTTCGCGCCCTTCTGGCCCTTGGCCTCGGCGGCGGCGGCGGCGCCCTTTCGCACCGAGTCGGGGAGGCCGGCGAGGTCGGCCTCGCGCTCGAGGACCGTGACGAACCCCTCCTCGTCCGCCAGGAGGTTCTGGCTGAACTCGGTGTACAGCGTCGCGAGGCGCGCGTTGAGCTCGGCGACGCGCTTCTTCCCGGGCGCGTCCAGGCGGGCGCCCGCGCGCGCGAAGTTCGTGGTGTGGAGCCACACGAGCCGCTGCTCCTCGGCCGTGAGCTTCGCCTTCTCGGGGGAGTCGTACACCGCCTGGATGCGCTTGAAGAGGGCGGCGTTCTGCGTGAGCTCGTCCGAGAAGGCCGCGAGGACGGGCGCCATCTCGCGCTCGACCGCCTGGAAGGCCTTGTCGTTCATCGACGAGCTCCAGATACCGAAGAGCGTGCTCACGTCGTTGAACGTGCGCCCCGCGTCCTCGAAGCGCGCGATGGTGTTGGCGAACGTGGGCGCGGCGGCATCGTCGGTGATGGCCTTCACGTCGCGCCGGTAGGCGTCCATCGCGGCCAGCAGCGCCGGCTTGAACTCCTCGACGTGTACCTTGTCGAGCGGGGGCACGCCGCCGTACGGGCCCGCCCACTTGGCCGTCAGCGCGAGCGGCGCGCTCGCGGGGGCCGGGGGCGCCGAGGCCGTGGCGGGGGCGGGCGCCACGACGGG
>DAORJJ010000158.1:0-12657 GCA_035439005.1 Polyangiaceae bacterium
AGCCCGCGCCGAGCCCTGCGCCCGCCCCCGCCGTGGTCGCGCCTCCGAAGGTCGCCGCGCCGCCGCTCGCGCCGCCGGCGCGCTTCGCGTGCAAGCTCGCGCCCATGGCCTGGTCCGCGCAGACCCTGAAGCTCCAGCGCGCGCCCGGCGCGAAGGCCTTCGCGAGCTTCACCCAGTCGGCGGCGCTCACCACCACGATCCCGGCCGGTGAGGCGAAGGCCGAGGGGCTCTACCTCGAGGCCAAGCTCGGGGGCGTCGACGCGCGCGGGTACGTCGAGGCCGACGCCGTCCCGCTCTACCCCGCGGGCGCCATGGCGCTCCTCGGTGTGGCCGTCATCGCGCCCGGGCAGGTGCTCGCGTGGCAGAAGGCCGAGGTCGACTCGGTGACCTTCACGGTGCCGCTCGACCCGCGCGTGGCGCTCGGCCCCTCGGCGGCGACCTCGCTGACCGCGAGCCAGCCCTGCGCCTATTTCTCCACGACCCGCGCGTCGTTCGACCCGCTGACGGTGACGGGCTCGACCTCGCGGGAGGTGAACATCCCGAAGCAGGCCAAGATCCCGCTCTCGACGCAGCCCGGCGGCGCGCCCGCCATGGTGTTCGACTTCACCGCGCGCACCGACAACCTCGACGTGCTCGCGAAGAACGGGCTGGAGGTGCTGGTTGCGTACAAGACGCCCGGGTACGTCCTCTACGGGTGGACCGCGCGCGCCCTGCTCGTACGCCGCACCGAGACCGTGCAGCGCCCCCCGGTGGTGACGACGCCGCCCCCGAGCGCGGCGGTTCGAAACACCTCGATGGGCTGGAAGAAGAAGCAGTGCGACGCGCCGCTGGCCCTGCACGCGTCGCGAGGCGACGAGGTGTTCGTCTTCGCGACCGTGGCTCCCAACACGCCGATCGAGACCGCAGGCACGGTCCACGGCCTCACCCTCGTGGCGGTCCCTGGGTCCGATCTCTTGCCGGCGGACGACGTCACCTTCGGGGTCGACCCGGCGGCTTTGCAGGGGTGCAAGGACCTGTAGGCGCTGGGTTCGGCTCTCGTGAGGGTTCCCCCTCACTCTCCCCCCTGCGGCTCGGCGGGATACGGCTCTTGTGAGGGCGTTCCCCCCTCACTCTCCCCCCTGCGGCTCGGGCGGCGCGGCTCGATACGGCTCTTGTGAGGGCGTTCCCCCTCACTCTCCCCCCGGCGGCGGCTCGGGCGGCGCGGCTCGATACGGCTCTTGGGGCGTTCCCTCTCCCCCTGCGGCGGCTCGGGCGGCGCGGCTCGATACGGTATTTGTGAGGGCGTTCCCCCCTCACTCTCCCCCCTGCGGCGGCTCGGCGGCGCGGATGGGCGTTCGCGGGGCGGTCACGCGCGGAGCAGCGCGCTCATCTTCGTGGCCCGGTCGAGGCGTCGGTTCACCTCGTCCCACCGCACGTTCGCGAAGAACGCGTCGAGGTAGCGCTGCACGCCCGCGCCGAAGTCGAGCTGGTAGCTGTGCTCGTACATGTCGAGCACGAGGAGCGGGAGGCTCGTGCCCAGCGACTCGCCGTGGCTCGAGGCGGAGAACGTGCGCAGCGCGCCAGTGTCGAGCTCGTACGCGAGGATGGCCCAGCCGCTCCCCCCGCCGAGCCCCATCGCGGTGAGGCGCATGTGCTCTTCCCACCGCGGGCTGCCCGCGTACGCGGCCGCGAGCGCCGCCTCGATCGCGCCCGCGCGCTTCCCGTCGCCGCCGAGGTTCGCGAAGTACGCCTCGTGCAACGACTTCGAGTTTCGGAAGGCGAGCTCCTTGCTGCGCAGGGCCGCGACGATGAGCGGCGGCGTGCCGGCGTTCACGCCCGCGAGCTCGACCTCGACGCGGTTCAGGTTGCGCACCGCCCCCGCGTAGTTGTTGTCGTGGTGCGAGGTGATGAGCCGCTCGGAGAGGCCCCTGAGGGAGCCCGCGGCGAAGGGGAGCGGGGCGACCGTGTGCGCTCCGGCGAGCGCGAGGGGCGTGGGCATGGGCACTCCCGAGTGAGGGGGCGGGACAGGCAGGGCGGGAGCAGGGGGCGCCGCTGGCGACCCCGCGCCCCGCGGAGACGCGCACCCGACGAGGGCCGCGGCGCCGACGAGCGCGTCGCGGCGGGTCAGGCGGGGAGCGCGCATGGCGCCACGATAGGCCGGTGTCTCCCGCGCGCCTAGCGATCGAACTCGGCGAGGTACGGGAACCGAGGCTTCCACGGCAGGGCCGCGTTCACCGCGAACATCGCGCCGAGCGCGACGCCGATCATCGCCACGACGTACCCGAAGAAGAAGGGCAGGATGCGCGCGAGCACGGCCGAGACGCCGGGCACGAGCTCGCACGCGAGGAGCACCACCACCACCCCGACGGGCACCGAGGCGTAGCGGATCCGATCGCCCCGCTTGCTGCGGCGGCGGTCGTCGACCTCGGCGAGGGTGTCGCGCGTGAGCGGCACGCGCAGGTCGAGCAGCGGCGAGTCGCCGCACGCGCCGCACGCGCTCATGTCGGCCTGCCGATGGCCGCACTCCATGCAGACCCAGGGGGTCGGGTGGCTCGCGTGCATGAAGCCGTCTACGTCCAACAGCCCACAATCTTCCCGCCCCACGACGCCCAGGGGAGCGTGCGGGAGCGTGCGGGAGCGCGAGGGGAACCCCCTCACACACGACGCCGTCACCGAAAGCGCGCCTTGCGAACCGCGAGGAGCCACCCCCGCACCTCCGCCTCGTTGGGCGGCTCCGCGGGCAGCGGGCTCCTCTCGACCGCCGCGTCGAGGCGGGCGAGCGCGGCGTCGACCCGCGTGCGCCACCCCTCGAGCTCGAGGGCCCCGAGCGTCACGCGCTCGCCGGCGCGCTTCTGCTCCACGAGCGCGGCGGCCTCCTCGAGCCCGTACACGGGGAGCAGCCGCGTGAGGTTCGCCTCGAGGGCGCCGGTCTCGAGCAGGTGCACGCCGGTGAGCGCGGTGCGCAGCACGTAGAGCAGCTTCTTCACCGTCGAGCCGTGCGCGAGCGCGCGGAGCTGGTTCTGCGCGAAGCCACGGTAGTGGCGGTGCACGCGGCGGCTCAGCGAGCGCTCGGCGATGGGGCGCAGCTCGGCCAACAGCGGCGACGCGTAGCCGACCGTGCGGCCCAGCACCCGCTCGAGGAAGTTCCCGTTACCGTTCAGAATTCCAGCGAGCGCGTGGCCAAGCTCGTTCGACGTGTAGTCGATCTCGACGCCGTCGAGGACCTCGGCGCGATCGACCGTGCTCGCGGGCGGCTCGAAGCCGAGGAGGTCGGCCGTGTCGCACACGTGGATGGCCTTGAGATCGAGATCGCTGTCGGGCGAGGGGAACCCGTAGGCGTGCGCGCCGCTCAGGTACACGACGACGTGCTCGCGCTTGGCGCCCTCCTCGGCGAGCACGCGCCCCATCACGCGGCGCTCCGCCTCCGAGAGCAGCCCCGCGAGCGGCTCCTCGGCGCCGCTCGTCGCGGGCGCGCCCTCGGCTCGCTCTTCGCTCACTCGCTCCACGAGACCTCCGGGGGGCTCGGCGCGTCCACGCCGAGCGGGCCAGGCTCCGCGCGCACGAACCGCCGCGCGAGCTCCGCGCCGACCTTGCGCAGCAGCGCGTCGGCGCGCACGAGGTCGGGCCGCTTGGGCAGCGGCGAGGCGTCGCGGGCGGCCTCGAGCGCGGGCGCCATCGCCTCCGCCTCCGCGAGCACCTCGTCGAGCGGCACCTCGCCGCGCTTGATGGCGAGCAGCCGCTCGCGGTGCGCGCCGGTGGCCTCGAAGGTGGGCGCGCCCTCGCGCAGCCAGCGCGTCGCGGTCGCGAGCAGGCGCAGCAGGTTGTAGGCGTTCTTCGGGCGGAGCTCGCGCGGCAGCTCGAACCCCTCGGGCGGTGACCTCGCGAAGCGCGCGAGGGCGGCGAACTCGTTGGCCTCGAGCAGGCCCTGGTCAGCCAGCGAGCGGTAGAGCTGCTTGACGTACTGCTTCGCCTGGTGATGCGCGTCGGCCTCGGTGGGCGCGAGGCGCGTGGACACCGCGGCGACCTTGGCGGCCACGGCGTCGAGCGAGAGCGTGGGATCGTCGCGCAGCCACCCGAGGACCGACTCGCGGTGCTCCGCCAGCCGCAGGCCCTGCTCCAGGCGCCGGAGCTGGCCGAGTGCGTAGCGCCCGAATGTGCCGTAAATTTCGACAGATACGAACGCGTCGCGCTCTGCGAGGAGCCACTCACCCACGGGGTCGAGCGCGCGCGCGCCGGGGACGAAGAGCATCTCGAGGGTGTTCGGATCGGCGCGCAGCGCCTGGCGAATGGCCTTGCCGACGGCCCAATACGTGGCGCTGCCGTCGGCGCTCACGAGGTCCTCCGGCGGCGCGACGAGGCCTTGGGTCCACGCGAACGGGAGCGCGAACGCGCCGCGAAGATCGGTGTCGGAGCGCTCGTCGGCGAGGCCCCACGCGCGGGAGCCCACAGTCGTCTCGAGGACCACGCAGGGCGCGAGCGCCTCCCACGCGTCGGCGCGGCGGTGCGCGAACAGCACCTGCCCCGTGCGGCGCGCCGACAGCTCGGAGCGCGCGTAGCGGACGACGCCGTGCCCGACGAGCGTGACGTCCAAGGTGTCGCCGTCGACCTTGGTGACGCGGCCGAGCGAGCCCTGGGGGACGCGGCGCTCGCCGACCACGCGATCGACCCGGGTGACGACCTCGGTGCCGTGCGGGAGGGGCACGGCCCGCGCGTCGAGCTGGGCGAGGTTGCGGAGGCGGAGGTCCACGACGCCATTGTGCCACGAGGCGGCGGGGGCGCGAGGCACGCCATGAGAGCGCGCTCCCGGGCGCTGCTACTCGGGCGCGTGGGGCGCGGCGGGCGCGGCGGGTCCGCTCGGCGGCTCCGGTGGCTTCGGCACGAGCACCGCGGCGAGCCAGGCCACGATGAAGAGGGCCACGCCCACCCCGATGGCCATCGAGCGCGCGCTCACCTTCGTGCGCCGGGCATCCCGGGCCTCCTCGAGGGCCCGAACCTCGGCGTCCTTCGCGGGGTCGCGCGGCGCCGCGCGATAGACCTCCTCGCGAGCTTCGGCGGCGGACACCTCGGCGACGCGCGCGGCGAGCCTCCCCGCGGTCTCGGCGAGCTTCGCGAGGCGATCGCCCCAGAGCCAGCCCTTCGCGCCGAACGCGAGGGTGTCGCGCGTGCGAGTGACCTCGATCGGGCCGACCGCCACGAGCGCGCGCCGTAGCTCCGGGTCGGCGAACACCGCGCGCACGGCGGCGGCGGGCGCCCCCTCGACGATGAACACGCTGTCGAAGGCAGGGTCGCCGACCATCACGTCGATCGCCATCCCGCGCTCCAGGTCGATCGACTCGGTGAGGCCCTGGGGCCGGAGCTCGAGGTCGAACATGGGGCCCTCCATGGTGACCGTCACCTCGGTCCACGCCGTCGAGCTGCTGCCCTCACCGCGGCCCGTGAGCTCGCACAGCACGGGGCGACCGCCGACCCGGCCCGTGAGCACGCCGCGCTCTTCGTCGAACGACGGCTCGGTGAGCACCAGCGCGGCGCGCTGGAGCGTCGAGCGTCGACGGTACCGACGCCACGCCGACTCGAACGCGATGGAGCCGAAGAAGAGCCCGAGCGCCAACGCGAGGCCTGCGAGGTTCTTCCAGTCCACGCCCCGAGGGTACGTGCACCGCGCGACGCGCCGCAAGACCTCGGTCGCTGCCCGTCGCGCAGGCGGCCTCGCGGCGATCGCTACGGAGTGAGCACCACGATGCGCTGCTGCGGGAGCGACTCGTCGACTCGCTCGATCGTGTACCCCGCGGCGGCGGCCTCGCGCCGTATCTGCACGAGCGACAGCTTGTGATCGGGCTTGATCGTGACGTTCGGATCTTCGGCGCGGTACTCGACCCACGCCACGCGACCGCCCGGCGCGAGCGCCTCCCGGAGCTGGGCCATGGTGAGGTCGG
Organism: Polyangiaceae bacterium; assembly: GCA_035439005.1. Classification (GTDB taxonomy): domain Bacteria; phylum Myxococcota_A; class Polyangia; order Polyangiales; family Polyangiaceae; genus JAAFHV01. The sequence continues at coordinate 5,913 of DAORJJ010000158.1, forward strand.
GGCGCTCGAGCTCGTGGTAGACGTCGACCATCAGCACGAGGTCGACCGAGGCCTTCGGGAGGCTCGGCTCCGAGGCCTTCGCGAGCACGGGCGTGACGTTGGAGAGGCCCTCGCGCGAGAGCTTCGTGCCGAGGAGCGCGAGCATCTCGGGCTGCAGGTCCACCGCGAACACGTGGCCCGTCGGGCCCACGCGCCGCGCGAGGTGCACAGTGAAATACCCGCTCCCCGCGCCGAAATCGCACACGCGCGCGCCCGCCTTCACGCCCACCACGTCGAGCACGTGCTCGGGCTTCTGCACGGCGTCGCGGCCTGCGCGATCGAGCCACGCGGCGCCGAGGTGGCTCATGGGCGTCGCGAGCCTGCGGCCGAGGTACACGCCGTCCTTGGGAGGCGCGGGCGCGGGCGCGGCGCCGGCCGCCGCGTGAGGAGGCGCGCTCGGGCTCGGGGGCCCGGGCGGGCGCGGCTCGGACACCGCCGTCGGCGCGGCGGGAGATCCGGGCGCGGCGTCCGCCAACGTGGCCGTCGGCACCACCCCGCGCGAGCACGCGGCCACCGCGAGCGCCAGCGCGCCGACGAGCGCGTCGCGCGCGCGGCTCACGCGGACGTGGACGGGTTCTTCGCGCTCGCCACGGCGGCCCGCACCGCCTCGAAGCACGCGTCGGCGGCGGCGCCCGCCCCGAGGCCCACGAAGAACGTGCCGGGGCGGCCCTCGGTGCCTGGGAAGCCCGAGATCGTGAGGCCGTCGTCGGCGGGCGTGTCGAGCCCCGCAGCGAGCGGGTGGTTCGACAAGAGCCCGCCGCGCGTCACGGTGGCCTGGAGCAGCGGCAGCGACAGCGCCGCGGTGCCGCGGCTCGCGCCGTGCGTCCCCACGAGGACGTGGGTGGGGTGCAGCACGATCACCATGTCGTGCTCGGCGTCGGAGTCGGCGGGGTTGCTGCGGCGGCCGAGCATGCGCCCGAGGAACCCCGACGCGGCGGGGTTCTCGCGATGCGTGAGCCATGCACGCACCCCCGCGAGGCTGAGCGACGCGCGCTCGGCGTGGGCCCGCAGCGCGCCGGCGAGCGGCTCGGGGACCTCGGAGAGCGCGAGCTCGCGCGTCTGGCTGACGTAGAGCGGGGCGGCCACGTTATTTGACCCACTCGGTGTGGAACGAGCCGGGCTTGTCCAGCCGCTCGTAGGTGTGCGCGCCGAAGTAGTCGCGCTGCGCCTGCGTGAGGTTGGCCGGCAGGCGCTCGCGACGGAGGGTGTCGTAGTAGCCGAGCGAGCCGCCCATCGTCATGAGCGGGAGCCCCGCGCCGATGGCCCGCGTGACGGTGCTCCGCCAGCCGCCCTGCCGCTCGGCGAGCTCGCGCTGGAAGCCCGGATCGAGGAGCAAATTCGAGAGGTTGGGATCGCGATCGTAGGCCTCCTTGATGCGGCCGAGGAACTGCGCGCGGATGATGCAGCCGCCCTTCCAGATGCGGGCGAGCTCGCCGAGATCGAGGCCCCACTCGCGGAGGTTCGAGGCCTTCCTGAGCAGATCCATGCCCTGCGCGTAGCTGCACGCCTTCGCCGAGTAGAGGGCCGCGCGCACGTCCGCGATGAGGCGCTTCTTCTCTTCGGCGCCGAGGGTGCCGCCGTCCGGCTTCGGGCCCGAGAGCACCTTGGACGCGGCGAGCCGCCCCTCGCGGTTCGACGAGAGGAGCCGCGCCTCGACCGACGAGGCGACCGTGGGCACAGCCGCGCCGACCTCCGCCGCGTCTTGCACGGTCCACTTGCCGGTGCCCTTCGCCGCCGCGGCGTCGACGATGAGGTCGACGAGATCGCCGCCGGTCTCGGGGTCTTTCTTGCGGAAGATGTTGGCCGTGATCTCGATGAGGAACGACTGGAGCTCGCCGGCGTTCCACTCTTCGAACGTGTCGGCGAGCTCGGCGTTGGTGAGGCCGCCGAGGTTCTTGAGCACGTCGTACGCCTCGGCGATGAGCTGCATGTCGCCATATTCGATGCCGTTGTGCACCATCTTCACGTAATGGCCCGCCCCGCCGGGGCCGCAGTACGTCACGCACGGGCCGTCGGCCTGCGCCGCGACCCTCGTGAGGATGGGCGCCATGTCGTCGTAGCCGGCGCGGTCGCCGCCCGGCATCATCGAGGGGCCGTGGCGCGCGCCCTCCTCGCCGCCGGAGACGCCCATACCGAAGAAGCGGATCCCCTTCGGCGCGAGCTCCTTCCCGCGGCGCTCGGTGTTGCGGAAGTACTCATTGCCGGAGTCGACGATCATGTCGCCGCTCTCCAGATAGGGCAGGAGGGCCGCGATGGTCTTGTCGACCACCTCGCCCGCCTTCACGAGCAGGATGATGCGGCGCGGCCGGCGGAGCGACGCGACGAGCTCCTTCACGTCCTTGAAGCCGCGCACGTTCCCGACGCCCTCGCGCGCGGCCTTCGCAACGAACTTGTCGACCGGCTCCGGCCACGCGTCGTACCCGCCGCACGAGAAGCCCTTCTCCGCGATGTTGAGCGCGAGGTTCTGCCCCATCACGCCCAGACCGACCATGCCTACTTCGAGCTCGCCCACGTGCGCCTCCCGGTCTCACGGCGCCACGCCGCGGGCCGATGATACCCAGGGCGTGGTGCGCGCGCCGCGATTTCGTGCGCGCGCTACTCGGCGGGCGACGAGTCGGGCAGGGCGTGACCGACAGGCTCGTCCTCGGCCTCGGCCGCGATCGCCTCCACGCGCTCCTTCTGCGGGAGGGCCCGCACGAGCACCCCGTAGATCACCATCGCGGAGATGACCCCCGGGAGGAAGCCGAGCACGACCACCGTGACCGCGGTGTAGATCATGAGGAATCGGTGGACGGCGCTCTGCGTCCATATCTCCTTCATCTCCGCCGGCTTCACCATGCCGAACGCCACCCAGAGGAGCAGCCCACCGATGCACGCCATCGGGACCATCTCGAGGTAACGGGAGAGGAAGAAGACGAGCAAGAGCTTCAGGATCGACTTCGACAGCTCCGCGAGCGGGGTGACGCCGCCCACCTGGATCTTGGTGGAGGTGCGCGCGAGCGCGCCCGAGAGGGGCATGCCCGACAAGAGCGGGACGAACGCGAGGATGAGGCCCTGGCCGAAGAACTCCTTGTCGGGATCGTAGGGAGTCCCGGCGTTCCTCGCCGCGCGATCGGCCATGCGCGCGCAGAGCAGGCTCTCGAAGCCGCACACGAACGCGAACGCGAGCGCGTAGTAGACGATCTCTCCGGCGGTGTCCCAGGTGGGCGCGGCGGGCCAGCTGATGGGCGGGATCCCGCGGGGGATCGCGCCGTACTTGGCCTTGATGACGGTGAGGCCGGCGCCCTTGAGCACGGTGTGGGAGAGCAGCGTGGCCACGCCTACCGCGATGAGCGGCGCGGGCAGGTAGGTGGAGATCTTCAGCGCGTAGCGCGTGATGAGGAACACGAGCGCCGCGATGAAGAGCGCCGCGAGGTTCACCTCGCCGAGGTGCTGCCACACCGTCGAGAGCATGGGCACGAGGTTGCCTCTCACCGTGGCCTTGAGGCCCAAGATCTCGCCGAGCTGCGAGACGCCGATGACGACCGCGATCCCCACGCTGAACCCGACCACGATCGAGTGCGGGACGAGGTTGCCCACCTTCCCCCACCCCACGGCGGCGAAGAGCAGCAAGATGGGCGCGGACGCGATGCAGACGAGCACGATGAACCCGTGCCCGGCGTAGGGATCCGCCGGCGTGGCGCGGCTCGCCATGATGCCGGCGACGACGGGGATGAGGGCGGCGACCGGCCCGTAGGTGTTGTACTTCGAGCCTCCGAACAGGCCTCCCACGAGCCCCGCGATCGCGCCCGCGAAGATGCCGTGCTCGGGCCGCAGCCCCGCGGCCATCGCGAAGCCCATGGCCATGGGAATGGCCATCATGGCGACGATGAGCCCGGCGCTCACGTCGCGCCACGCCACCTGCTTCCAGCCGGCGCGGGTCATCGCCTCGTAGCGGGCGTCGAAGGGGGTGACGAAGTGCTTGAGGCGCGCGCGGGCTGTCATGGTCGGCTCAGGCGCTCAGGGCGTGGCGCGGCGCGACGGGGTACGGCGCCTGCAGGGGGAGGAACTGCTTCTGCTCGGGGTCGTAGGCGAAGACCTCCCCGGTGGCGATTTTGTAGACCCAGCCGTGGATGCGCACCGCCCCGCGCGCGAGCCGCTCGGCGATCGCGGGGTGCGTGCAGAGGTTCTCGATCTGGGCGAGCACGTTCTCCTGGGCGGCGATGTTGAGGCGATCGTCCCCCGTCGCGTCGGGGTAGCGGTCGTCGAGGATCTCGCGCGTGCGCGCCGCGTGACGCACCCACGCGCGCACCTCGGGCATCTGCTCGGTGAGGCGCGGATCGAGCGCGGCCTTCAGCGCCCCACAGTCGCCGTGCCCGCACACGACGATGTCCTCGATGTGGAGGCCCGAGACGGCGAACTCGACCGTGGCCGCCTCGCCGCTCGACACCCCGTGGGGCGGCACGATGTTGCCGGCGTTGCGCAGGATGAACACCTCGCCGGGCTCGGTCTGCGTGATGAGGCTCGGGCTGATGCGCGAGTCGGCGCACGTGACGAAGAGGGTGTGCGGGGCTTGGTGGTTCGCGAGACGAGCGAAGAGGCCGCGTCTGTCGCCGAAAATGTCGCGCTGGAACCTGTGCACTCCGTCGACGAGCCTCTTCATGTGTGGGTCCCCCGGTTGGTACGAGCCGCGGGCCGGAGGGCCCGGCGCGCAGCTCGTCGGTGGGCGCTGTGCACCGCGCGTACCAGGCCGCCCACCGCGGGGAGCGCGCGCCCGCGCGGGCGAGGTTCTCGAGCGTACGCCTGGGGTTAGGCGCGACCGTATGAGCTCGGCGGGCGCGCTGGAGGCTCATGGTGGCTGGGCTGGGTGTGGCGAGGAGGGGCGGGTGTCCCAGAACGCCCCACTCGCCCGCTCCGGCTTGACCCGGGCCGCCGGCGTCGCTGAAGTCGGTGCGATGAGCGCCACGCACGCCGCCTCGCCATGAAGCTCGCGAGCAAGATCACCCTCCTCTTCTTGGTGCCGTTCGTGACCTTGCTGCTCGTGCTCGGCTACCGCTCGGCGCGGCGCGAGGTGGCGATCTACGAGGCGCAGGTGGCGGCCGATCTCACGGTCACGGCGAGCGCCCTGCGCCCGGCCTTCGTCGAGGTGCTGCGGATCGAGGGCGAGGCGCGCGCGATCGACCTCCTCAACGTGACCGATCGCGGGCTCACCGAGACCACGATCCGCTGGGTCCGGGCGCCGCCCGGCGAGGCGCCCGCGGCGGGCGGCGCGGCGGTCCGCATCGACCTCGCCGCGGGCAGCGTGGGCCACGCCACGGTGACCGTGCCGGTGGTCGAGCCCGGCCTGCCCTCGGGCCACCTCGAGTTCACGCGGCCGCTCGACAAGGAGGCCGAGCTCGTGCGCGGCGTGCTGCGGGACGAGGCGCTCACGACGCTGGGCTCGCTGCTCGTCGCCGCGGCGGTGGCGGCCATCGTCGGCCGCGTCTTCATCGGTCGCCCCGTGCGCTCGCTGGTCGAGCAGGTGCGGCGCATCGGCGAGGGAGACCTCGCGTCGCGCCTCGCCCTCGCCCGCGCCGACGAGCTCGGCGTGCTCGCCGACGAGGTCGACAAGATGTCCGGGCGGCTCGACGCCGCGCAGCGCGAGGTGCGCGCGTCGGCGGAGGCGCGGGTGCGGGTCACCGAGCAGCTCCGCCACGCGGCCAAGCTCACCACGGTGGGTCGGCTGGCGGCCGGCCTCGCGCACGAGCTCGGCACGCCGCTCAACGTGGTGTCGGGCCGCGCGCGCATGATCGCGTCGGGGCGGCTCTCCCCCGAGGCGGTGCTCGAGGGGGCGACCATCATCGACGGGCAGGCGGCGCGCATGACCCGCATCATCCGGCAGCTGCTCGACTTCGCGCGACGCGGGCCTCCCAAGAAGGCCACGGTCGACCCCGCCGAGCTCGCGCGGCACGCCGTGCTGCTCCTCGCGCCGCTGGCGAAGAAGCGCGGCGTGACGCTCCGAGTGGACCTCGGCGCGGACGCCGACGCGGCGGCCGGGAAGGTCATCGGCGACGGGGCGCAGCTCGAGCAGGTCATGGCGAACCTGGTGGTGAACGCCATCGACGCCTCGACGGAGGGCGGCGAGGTCGTGCTCTCGCTGGCGGAGGAGGAGCTCACGCCGCCCCCGGCGCACGGCGGCCCTCGCGGGCGCTACCTGCGGCTCGACGTGCGCGACCGCGGCGTCGGCATCTCCCCCGAGGATCAGGACCGCGTCTTCGAGCCGTTCTTCACGACCAAAGACGTGGGCGCAGGCACCGGCCTCGGCCTCTCGGTGGTGCACGGGATCGTGCACGAGCACGGCGGCTGGGTCTCCGTGGAGAGCCAGCTCGGCGAGGGCGCGCGCTTCTCGGTGGTCCTGCCCTGCGAGACGAGCGCGTGACGACGCCCTCGCGCGGCGCGGGCTCGCGAGCGCGGCGCCGTCGGCCTCAGTTGCACATCGAAAAATTCGCCTCGGCGATGCTCGAGCCGCAGCGCTTGCAGCATGGCTTGAGCGAAGCGCTGATGCACAGGTCCCGCTCGAAGGGAGTCGGCTTCCCGTCGCACGACGCGTGGGCGGTGTGCACGCACCCGTTCGTGCACTCCGCGCGACCCGCGGCGTCGTGCGCGGCCCGCGCCGCCATCACGCCGCCGACGACCCAGGCGCCCAGTGTCAGCGCCATCACCAGCACGAGCAGCCGCGTGCGCAGCG
>DAORJJ010000159.1:0-12656 GCA_035439005.1 Polyangiaceae bacterium
GGGCGCCTCGGCGGCGGCGGTCGCGCCCTCCTCGATGCGACAGACGACGACCTTCAGCACGGGCACGACGTCGCCCTCGGCGACGAGCAACGCCGCGATCCGCCCGCCGGCCGGGGCCGGGATCTCCTGGTCGGCCTTGTCGGTCGCGACCTCGAAGATGGGCTGGCCCTTCGTGACGACCTCCCCCTCGCGAACGAGCCACTTCGTGATGGTGCCCTCGGCGACGCTCTCCCCGAGCTGCGGGACGGTGACATCGATGATCATCCGGGTATTCCTCGACTTTTGGTGGACCGGCTTCCCCTTCTATCGGCACGCGACCCGAAACACAACGTGGGACGGGCCGCGCCGCGGCGGCTGGCGCGCGGGCGGCGTCGGGAAGGGCGGTCGGTCGCTAGCTCGGACGGCGCCGCAGGCTCGCGACGAAGTAGCCGTCGGTGCCGTGCACGTGGGGCAAGAGGCGCACGGACGTGGCCTCGGGCCCGAACCCCCCGGCGGGGAACGGCGCGCGCTCGAGACTGGCGGGGCCGGCCCGCGCGGCGAGCACGGCCTCCACGACGTCCTCCGCCTCCTCGCGCAGGACGCTGCACACCGAGTAGATGAGGCGACCGCCCGGCGCGAGCAGGTCCGCGGTGCGCGCGAGGATGCTCGCCTGGAGGCGCGCGAGCTCGCCGAGCCCCTCGAGCGTGCGGCGCGCCCAGAGATCGGGGCGACGGCGGAGCGTCCCTACGCCGGTGCACGGGGCGTCGACGAGGATGGCGTCGTAGGGTCCGGTCACGTCGCCCGCGCCGACCGCCCAGTCGACCGCGAAGGCGTCGCGAAGCGTGAGCTCCTGCGACGCGAGCTCGGCGCGGAGGCGCGCGAGCTTCGAGGGGTGCAGATCGGCCGCGTCGCAGGCACCCTGTCGCGCGGGGCCCGCCGGGCCGAGCGCCATCGCCAGCACGGCGGTCTTGTTGCCCCGCCCCGCGCACGCGTCGAGGACCCGCTCGCCGGGGACGACGCCGAGCGAGAGCGCGATGGCCTGCGAGCCCTCCTCCTGGATGGCCACGCGCTCTCCGACCGAGCTCAGCGCGGAGAGGAGCGCGCGCGGATCGCCGGCCCCCGAGACGAGCACCGCGAGCGGCGAGAGCGTCCCCTCGGCGACCACGGCGCCGGGCGCGAGCTCGCGGAGGTGGGCGACGACGAAGGGGCGACGATCGGGGCTCGCGACGCGCAGGCACACGGGCGCGCCGGCCGTGGCCGAGACCAGGAACTCACGCGTGGACTCCGCGCCGAGCGCGCGCTCGAGGGCGCTCCGCAGCCACTCGGGCGCCGACGCGACCTGCGCTTCGACGCGCTGCTCGGGGGTGGTCTGGGCTGCGCGCTCGGAGAGCCTGCGGAGCACCGCGTTGGCGAAGCTGGCCACCCGGTCGCCGCGCGCCCGCCGCACGAGGGAGACGGCCTCGCTGACCGCCGCGAAGGCCGGCACGCGGTCGAGCCCGAAGAGCTGGAAGCCGCACACGAGCAGGTGAGCGTGCGTCTCGGGGTCGAGGTTGAGCTTCCCGCGCGACGAGCCGCGCGCGAGCTCCGCGTCGAGGAACGCGCGCATGCGGAGCGCGCCGTACACGAGCTCGGTCGCGAGGGCGCGATCACGCGCGTCGAGCTGGGCGGCGCGGCCGAGCTCGGTGTCGAGCACGGCCGCGGCGTACGCGCCGTCGCGGAGGGTCCGTGCGAGCACCTTGCCGGCGACGAGGCGCGCGGTGGGCACGACGGACGCGCGGCGGGCGCCGTCGCTCGTCACGTCGTGGCTCCGAGGGTGCGGGTCCTCACTCGGACCGGATGCGAATCTGCGGGGGCGGGGTGAACGTCGGGCTCGTCATGCTGTAAGGCTGCACGCGCACCACCGCCTTCTCGCAGACGCCGAGCACGAGGCCGCCGCCGTTGGCCTTGGTGAGGCCCGGGCAGTACGGGGCGCCGCCGCGATCGGGATCCGGCGCGCTGAAGGCGCCGGCGCCGTCGGTCCCCTCGGCGATGGCGCCCACGCAGCCCTCGCGCTCGGCGGTGGTCACGGGCACGGTGGCGCGCTTGTAAAAGGAGATAAAAGCGTCGTCCGTGCGCGGGTTTGGCAGCGGCGGCAGCACGCTCGAGCACACCCCCCACGCGGCCATGGTCACCGGCTGGCTCGTGCTGTTCTGCACCACCCAGTAGCGAACCGGGAGCACGGTCGCGCCGAGGATGCCCGGGCACCCTCCCGAGAACTCGAAGCCCGTCTCGGTGGGCGCCGTGGCGAAGGAGGTCTGGAGGGTGGTCGTGTTCCCGACGGGGCCGAGCTGGACGTTCACGCCCGTGGTGTCGCAGCCGACGGTGAAGGTCGCGGCCGCGGACGTGCCGCCGCCCGGGGCGGGGCTCATGACGGTGATGAGCACCGCGCCGGGGTTGGCGAGGAAGCTCGACGCGAGCGTGGTCGTGAGCTGGGTCGCGTTGGTGTACGTGGTGGCCTGGGGCACGCCGTTCACGCGCACGACGCTCGCCGGCACGAAGCCCGTGCCGAGCACGCTGAGCGGGCGGTCGGGCGAGCCGACCGTGGCGCTGTTTGGCGAGAGGCTCGTGATCACGGGAGCGGGGTTCTGCACGGACACGCTCACGGCCGCCGAGGTGCCCCCTCCCGGGGTCGGGTTCACCACCCGGATCGCGATCGCGCCCGCGGACACGAGCGAGGCCGCCGGGATGGTCGCGCGGAGCGTCGTCGCGTTGACGAACGTGGTCGCGGCGGCCACGCCGTCGAGCGTGAGCTGTGACGACGCGTAGAAGTTCGTGCCGGTCGCGGTGATCTGCGTGGCGCCCGCGCCGGCCTGGATGGTCGAGGGGGCCACCGACGCGAGCGTGGGCGCCGCGTACTGGACGCGGAACACGGTGGGGGCGGACAGCCCGCCGCCGGGCGGGGGGTTGCTCACGGTGACGGGGAAGTCTCCCACGGCCGCGAGCGACGCCGCGGGGATGGTGGCCGTGAGGCGCACCCCGGTGACGAAGGCGCTCGTGATCGGGGCGCCGTTGAAGAGCACGGAGGTCGACGGCAGGAAGCCCGCGCCATCCAGCGTGATCGCCACCGCGGGCCCGCCGACGTTGGCCGTCGAAGGCGTGATCTGCGTGAGCGTGACGTTCGGGTTCGTCACGGTGAACACGATCGCCGTCGACGCCCCGCCGCCGGGCGCGGGGTTCGTGACCTTGATCGGGAAGCTGCCCGAGGCGGCCAGCATCGACGCGGGGACGGTGGCCGAGAGCTCCGTCGCGCTCTTGAAGGTGGTCGTCAGGTCGGTCGTGCCCATGGCGACCTTCGCCCCGGCCACGAAGCCGCCGCCCGTGAGGGTGACCGTGGTGGCGGGAGACCCGGCGACGACGGAGAGCGGCGAGAGCTGGGTGAGGTCGGGGGTGGGGTTCTGCACCTCGAACGTCAGCTCTTTGCTCGCGCCGCCGCCGGGCGGCGCGGTGCCGACCGAAATGCGGAGGGTGCCGACGGCCGTGAGCTTGTTCGACGGGATGGAGGCGCGGAGCTCGGTGGCGCTCACGAAGGTGGTGGCGAGCTCGGCGCCGTCGAGCTGGATGACCGACCGCGCGACGAAGTTGTTGCCGGTGACGACGATGTTCGGCCCGACGGCCCCCACGACGGCTCGGTCGGGGGAGACCGCGGTGGCGACGGGCACCTTCGCGACGTTCGGATCGGTGGGCGGGGTGGTCCCCGTGCCGGTCGCGCTCGGACGCGTGGTCGCGGAGGGCGGCGCCGAGGGCTCGGGAGGCGCGCCGTCGACGCCTTCGACGCCGGGCACGTCGCTCCCGCACGCGCCGACGGCGGAGCCCGCGAAGGCCAGCGCGACCAGCGAGAGAACGAGCAAAAATCGGCCAAAAGTCGCGCGCCTGGTGTTCATCGGGGGCTCCAAGCGCACGCTATGCCACACTTCACGACCCGTTGCCATGGACGCGGGCGCGCGCGCGCCGGCATTCTCGCTTCCACCACGAGCGCGATACCGTACTGTGGGAGGTCGCGGCCCCCACGGACCCTCGCCCGTCCCCCACACACCTACCAACCACGCCCACGCGTCGGGACCAGACATGAGAACGCCACGCACGCTCGCCACGCTCGCCACGCTCGCCACGCTCGCCCGCCGCTCCCGCCGCGGCGCGATCTCTCGAGGCGGCCTCGCCCTCGCGTCGCTCGCCTCGCTCCTGACCCTCGGCGCCCCGCGCGTCGCCCGCGCGCAGGCGCTTGTGTCCGAGTCATGGGAGTCGAACAGCACCGCGGCGTGGGTCGCGTCGTCGACGGTGAACCTCTACAACGAGACCGGCGCCCCGACCACGCTGCGGAGCTCGGTCGACGACGGCCCGACCGAGGCGTGCGCGGGGTACTACGCCCGCGAGACGGTGGGCCTCTCGGGCGGCCGGGTGTTCGCGAAGTCCCCTGTGGGCCTCATGCCCGACACCGACTACTGCCTCATGGCGTTCGTGCGCTCGAACGCGAACGGCGCCCCGTTCGTAGGCATCAACTTCAGCCCCAACAACCCCTTCGGCGCCGGCGCCTCCACCGACGGCGAGTGCTGGTTGCTGGGGCAGGCGGGCTTCAACAACGGCGCGACCGTCGGCGCGTATTGCCCGCCCGGCGTGACCAGCATCGGCGCGAACCCCGAGAACGGCGCGATCGCCCCCGGCGGCACGGCGTGGACGTGGGCGCGACGCAACTTCCACACTCCGGCCGCAGGCCTCCCCGGCACGTTCGCTTACGTGAAATTCGAGCACTTCTGCGGCACGAGCGACTGCGTTGGCGCCGTGCCTCCCGCCGTCGGACCGGACTTCGACGACATCCGGCTCGTGCAGGGCTTGTGCCCCGCCACGCCGCCGGCGGACATGGCACCCCACGCCGAGTGCGGGGGCACGACCCCGGTGTGCACCGTGGGGACAGCCGGCATCAACGCGCGATGCCAAGAGTGCAATGGGGACTTCGGCTCCACCGCGACCCGCGCGTGCCCGACGGCCGCCGCGAGCCTCTGCGTGCTCGCGGGCCCCCAGCAGGGGGCGTGCAAGGCCCCGTGCTCGGGCGACTTCGGCACCTTGGGCGCGGCGCCGTGCGGCGTCAACGCGCCGTTCTGCCGGCCGCCCGGCGATCCAGCCGCCACCTGCGTCGCCTGCAACGGGGACGCCGGCAGCGGCGCCACCGAGGCGTGCCCCGCGGGCAGCCCCACGTGCTTCACCGCGGGCCCGAGCGCCGGCGGGTGCGGCAAGTGCACCTCCAACGCCGACTGCGGCCCGGGGAAGCCTCGCTGCGACATCCCGACCGGCGCCTGCTCCAACACGTGCGCGGTCGACTCCGACTGCGGCGGCCCGAAGAGCGGCAAGGTCTGCGAGGCGAACACCTGCGCCGATGGCTGCCGCGCTCGAGACGGCAACGCCTGCCCGGACGGGAAGAAGTGCACGTCGAACGGCGCCGAGGTGGGCCGGTGCGTCGACGAGATCAAAGACAGCGACAACGACGGTCTCTCGGACGAGGAAGAGCTGAAGATCGGCACGAACCCCAACAAGGCCGACTCCGACGACGACCTCCTCGGTGACCTGGCCGAGGTCGGCCCGGATCGACTGAAGCCCATCGACTCCGACGGCGACGGCATCATCGACGCGCTCGACACCGACGACGACAACGACGGCCTGGCCACCCGCGACGAGATCACCCTCGCGCGCGGGGCGAACCTCGGGATCGACGTCGATCTCGACGGCAAGCCGAACTGGCTCGACACCGACGCCGACAACGACGGCGTCCCCGACGCGACCGACGGCACCGCCGACCAGAACGGGAACGGCAAGCCCGACTTCCTCGACGCGACGTGGCCCGCGGGCGGCGTGCCAGGCCCCACGTCGCGCCTCCCCGCCAACCTTAACCCGAACTACGACGGCAAGTTCGAGGGCGGCGGGGGCGTCGTGGCCCCGTCGTCGGTGTCCGACGGAGCGACCGCGGCGCTCGGCATGGTCGTGGGCTTCGCGGCCCTCGGCGCGGCCCGGCGGCGCCGCGCGCGCGCCGGCCGGTAGTCCGCGGGCTGCGGGCTGCGGGGCGAGGCCAACGCGGCCGCGCCCCGCGGCGTCGCGGCCAAGCAGGCTACAGCGCTGCCTCGATCGCGGCGACGACCTCCGGGGCGGCCGGCGGCGTCTTGGGCGAGAACCGCTTCACGACCTCGCCGTCGCGGCCCACCAGGAACTTCTCGAAATTCCAGCCGATGTCGGCGCCGCCGCCCGCGCTGCTGCCCACCAGGAACTGGTAGAGCGGGCTGCGCGACGCGCCGTTGACGTCCTGCTTCGCGAGCAGCGGGAAGTCGACGCCGTAGGTGGCGCTGCAGAACGACGCGATCTCCGCCTCGGTGCCCGGCTCCTGCCCGAGGAACTGGTTGCACGGGGCGCCGACCACGAGAAACCCACGCTCGCGGTACTTCGCGTAGAGCTCGACCAGCCCCTCGTACTGCGGAGTGAGGCCGCAGCGGCTCGCCACGTTCACGAAGAGGACCACCTTGCCGACGAGCTCGTCGGCGGGGAGCGGGGAGCCGTCGAGGCGCGTGAACGCGATCGCCGCGAGGGCCTCCGGGCCCCCCTCGGGGGCTTTTCCGTACACGGCGCGGTTCACGGCGGACGACGCGGCTTCAACGACCTTCTTCAGCATGTTCTCTCCTTGGGTGCCCTGTACGAGCGGGCCACGTGCGAGCTGCCTCGCGGTTCCTAGTCGATGCCCGCGCCGGCGCCCGGGTTGCGCTTCAGGTGACGAGCTCCATCACCTGCGCGCGGATGGTGTCCCACTTGCGCGTCACGTCGTTCTTGAAGGCCAGCGCCATGAGCAGCATGAGCACGCTCATGCCGACGAGGCTCGCGATCTCGCGCGTGCGCAGGCTGAGGGGCCGGCGGCGGATGCCCTCGAGCAGGAAGAACACGAGGTGGCCGCCGTCCAGCACCGGGATCGGCAACAGGTTGATGAGCCCGAGGTTGACCGAGGTGACGGCCATCGCCCACACGAAGTAGCGCGTGCCCTTCGCGCCCGCTTGGCCGGCGACGTCGTAGAGGGTGATGGGGCCGCTCACGGTCGCGAGGCTCACGCGGCCCTGGAAGACCCGCACGAAGCCCACGCCGATGAAGCGCACGACGGCGATGGTCTCGAGGCTGCCCTTCTTCAGGGCGTACGCGAGCCTGTGCTCGTTCGGGACGGTCTCGTCTTTCGCCTTCGGCGCCCAGTGGTTCGTGCGGAAGACGTAGCGCGCGTAGGGCTGGCCGACCTCGTCCTGCCACTGCTCCTTGCGCAGCTGAAACGTCCCGCTCTTGCGCTCCCCCTCGCGCGTCCACACGAGCTCGTGGGGGCGCGCCGCGTCGGCGATGAGCCGCTGCTTCATGCCGGCGAAGAGCCGCTGCGGGACGCCGTCGAGCGAGACGACGCGATCGCCCGCGCGGAGGCCGGCGAGCCACTCGCTCGACCCCTCGGGCACGAAGGCCACGTACATGTCGCTCGTCTCGATCCCGGTGCGCGAGAGGACGTCGCGCTCGCGGCTCGGCCAGTCGTCGATGTGCGTGCCCACGTCCTCCCGCGCGAGCGGCGTGAGCGTCACGACGCCCATCTCCATCACGGCGAGCTCGAAGAGGCCGCCCTCGGTCTTGACCGGGCGCATGTAGGTCACCGTGAGCGTGTCGCCGCGGCTCTTCGTCAGGATGTGGACGAGGTCGACGAAGCGGTCGATGGTGCGCCCGTTCACGCTCTTGATCTGGTCGAACGTGCGCAGGCCCGCCCGGTAGGCCGGCGAGTCGGTGCGCGGCACGCCGATGACCGGGGCCGAGAACGAGGGGCTGATGCCCACGCGCCCGACGCGCTCGACCATGTCGAGCTCCTTCGGCTCGAGCTCCTCGATCTCCTCCACGGGCACCATGTCGACGTCGAGCGTGGCGCCATCGCGCTGCACGACGACGCGCACGGGCTTGCCGGAGCGCGTGGCGAAGAGCTCCTGCACCTCCGGGAAGCTCGCCACGGCGTGGCCGTCGATCGACACGATGCGATCCTCCGGCATGAGCTTGCCGTCCGCGGGCTTGTCCGGCACCACGGCCCCCACGACGGGCGACCGGAACTCGCGGTCCTCGTAGAAGACCGACGTGTAGAGCAACACGGGGAAGAGCACGTTCATGGCCGGCCCCGCGAGCACGATCACGATGCGCTTCCAGAGCTTCTGGCTCTCGAACGTGCGCAGGCGGTCCTCGGGGAGGATGGCCTCGCGGCTCTTGCCCTCCTCGAGCATCTTGACGAAGCCCCCAAACGGCAAGAGGCCCACGCAGTACTCGGTCTCGCGGCCACGAATCTTCACGAGCTTCGGGCCGAACCCCACCGAGAAGGCGAGCACCTTCACGCCGAAGATCTTCGCGAACGCGAAGTGCCCCGCTTCATGGATGAAGATGAGCACGCTCACGAACACGACGAAGTAGAGCAGGTCCAACGGCTACCCGTTCGAGACCTGAGTCGTCGTGCGGCCTGGGACGACCCCGCCAGGGAAGGGCGCGGAGCGCCGCTGCGTGCCCCGAAGGAACGCTCGGGACGGCTCGCGTGAGGCCTCCTCCACGGCGACGCCGAGGGGCTGGACGATGAGGAAGAACGCGAGGAGCCCCACCCCGCCCGCCGTGCTGATCGCGCCGAAGAGCGGCGGCCAGAGCGCCACCGCGGTGAGGGCCGCGCACACGGCGAGCTCGCCGGCGGCGAAGAGAAGGTGCGCCGCCCGCCGACGCGCGAGGAAGGGCGCGGGGGGCGTGGCGGAGAGGAACGTGAGGGTCGCGCCCTCGCCTTCGCCGGAGGTCACGAAGTAGACGCGGTCGCCCGGGAGGAGGCGGGTCACGACGTCGCGGGGCGAGCCCTTCGAGCGGGCGTCCTTGTAGAGTGCATCGAACTCGGAGTCGCTGGCCAGCAGGGCGGCGCTGGCCTGCTTCGCCCCGTCGGGCCAGACCTCGAGGTCCGCCTGCGCGGGGAGGCGCGTCGCGACCCCGTCGAGCTGCACCTCGCCCCCGAACACCTCGCCGCGGTAGCCCTTGTCGGAGAAGGCGAGCGCCGGCGGCTCGGCGTCGAGGGCGCGCGCGAGCTGCAGCACGCGGTGCTCCGCGAGGGCGCCCCCGGGCCCGTCGCCCTGCGCGACGGTGCCCTCCCGCAGGCCGGCGAGGGCGCGGGCTCGGCGGCCGAGCGCGCGCGCCGTGTTGACGGAGGCGGCCGCGCACAAGAGCGCCGCGACCCACACGGCGAAGAGCGCCACGCAACCGAGCGCGAAATAGGGGACGGGGCCAAGCATGCTACACCGCGGTCCCGGCGGCCTCGATCTCCGCGCGGCGCACCTCGCGCGGCGCCAGGTCGGTCCCTCCGGCGTTGGCCTCGGCGTGGGCGACCGCCCGCGGCGCGGGCCGGGAGAACCGGAAGAGGTACGTGCGCGCGAGGTAGCCGATCATGCTGGGCTCGTTCAGCGACGGGTCGATGCGCGCGACGACCTCTTTGTCGTGCCACTCCCACAGGAGCGACCAGTGCAGCCCCGCGCGGTTGTGGTGGATGGTGTGGAGCCCGTTGTTGCACATCACCCAGTTGAAGGCCCGGCCGACGAAGTTGCGCGAGTGGTTCCACTCGCTCGTGACGTCGCAGCCGTCGTGCTGGATGAGGTTGATGCGGAGGATCCCGCGGGCGCCCCACAGCTGGGGAATCACGACGAAGAAGAGCGCCGTCCAGAAGTCATGGGCCAGCAGCACGGCCGTGAGACCGAAGGCGAAGACCTGCTCGCGCAGGTACTGGCCGCGGAAGTCGGCGCGGCCGTGCAGCTTCGACCAGCGCGTCACGCCCGCGAAGGTGCGCGGCCCGGCGACGTTCGGGAAGTGGAGCAGGTTCAGCAGGTTCCAGCGGAAGCGCACGTGGCCGGGCGCCGCCCAGTCCTCCTGCCCGTCGTCCTCGAAGTGGTGGTGGACGAGGTTGTGCGACGGGATGTTCGCCGACGCCGGGTAGAGCGCGCCGAACGACAGCACCATGCGCCAGGCGTTGTTCAAGGTCGTGGAGCGAAACGGCCCGGAGTGCAGCGAGTTGTGGAGGACGACCGTGTTGAGGAACGACAGCCAGCAGGCGAAGGCGAGCAGCGGCAGGGTGCGCGCGGCGGGCACGAAGTACATGGTGAAGAGCACGCCCATGTAGAGCGTGATGAGGCCGACCTGCCGGAGGTCGTAGGCGTTCTTCAGCAGCTTCAGCGGACCGAGGCGCGGGGCCGCGGGGGCGCGCGCGACGCTCGAGCTCGCCTCGTGCAGGACCTTGGGGGTGTTGGGAAGGCTCGTCATCGCGCTCTCCGTGTGCCGCCGCGCAGGCGACGATGCCTTTCTTGACCGATCGCGGCCCTGCGTCAACCCGCGTTCGCCGCGCCGCGGACGCGTAGCCCGCTTCGCGCCACGGCGGGCGCGAAGCGAGTTTCGCGGCGAATAGGCCAAAACAAGGCGTTGCCGATCGCCGAGCCGAGGTCTAGAACACCGCCGGTTGGTTGGTTGATGAGCGGTCGAGCTCGTGGAGGGTGAAGATGTCTACCGCAGCGCGCGCCTCGTGGTTCGCCTCCTTCGGGAGCTTGCCGCACCTGCATTTCCGCCGGGACGCGAACTTCTACCGACGCTACGACGCGCGGTGGTTCTTCTTCTGCCTCGCGCTGATCGCCATCTTGCACTTCGGCCACATCGAGCCGCTCGCGCCGAGCTTCAAGCTCTGGTTCATCGCCGCGTTCCCCGTCGCCGTGTACGTGCACATTCTCTGCAGCGTGTTCGTCCACAACGCGAGCCACGGGAGCTTCCCGCGCTCGATCAACCGCCTCGTGGGCGAGCTCTGCGGGTTCATCGTGCTCTCGCGCTTCGCCTCGTGGCAGATCGTGCACGAGCGGCACCACCGCTTCTCCGACGACCCGGAGAAGGACCCGCACCCGCTCCTGCCGAACTATTTCAAGTTCACCTGGCGGGGCATCATGAACGTCGAGGTGCAGCTGCAGCGGGCCTACCTCGAGGTGTTCGGCGACACCCCTGAGAACCGCCAGCGCGAGCGCACGCGCGCGATGATCAGCTACGGCACGAACCTCGTGCTCATCGCCTTCTTCTTCCGGCTCCTCGGCCCCGCCGGCTTCGTCGCGCTGTTCCTGCCCGCCCAGATCCTCGGCTGGATGCAGATCATGCACTTCAACTGGGTGACCCACAACGCGCTCGCGAAGACCGGCGAGTACCACCCCGTGAACATCGACAGCGGCATCTACTGGATCGGCAACCGCATCTTCTTCGGCATCTACATGCACGGCAACCACCACAAGCGCGCGAACGTGTTCAACCCGCTGTTTTGGGACGAGAAGAAGTACGGCAAGGCCGACGCGCTCGTGAAGCCCTACCCGGTGCCGCGCGCGCCGGTCGAGCCCGCGCCGGCCGAATAGCGACCGCCGCGCTTCGCTGAAGCGCGCGGACCGCGCGCGTTTGCGTTTGCCTCGCTGGGCGCGCGCCGATACGTTCTGAGAACGGCCAATGAGCAAGATTCAGTCGCCGCTGCTCGGCTACAACAACAACGTCCGCCACAAGAACCGGGTCTTCCACATCCAAACGGAAGACTCGGGGGTGAAGCACCCGCACGTCATCACCCACCTCTTCATGGACGGTGGGCGCATCTTGAAGAGCGTCAAGCGGAGCTACGGCGAGCACCTCGGCTCCGAAGGCCTGGCGGACACGGTCCGGCAGATGATGAAGGAGCAGCACAAGGCGATGTTCATCGCCCTGCGCGACGGCGAGTACGACGCCCTGCTCGAACCGGCGGCCGCGCCCACCGCCGCGGCGGAGGCCCGCGGGCCCGAGACCTCGCGCGATCGGCCCGTGTCGGAGCCCCCTCCTTCGGCGCGCGTGGAGCCGCCCAAGCAAGCGCTCTCGACCGGGGGAATTCCCGCCGCGGTGCCGGCGCAGGCCCTGGCGGCGCGCCGCGCCAACGAGCCCCGCAACGTCCCCGCCGCTGCCCCCGCGCAGGCCCAGGCGGCGCCCAAGAAGTCCCCCGGTCGCGAGCGCAGCGCTGCGCGCCGTGACGAGCCGGCGCGCTCACGACGCTACGCGCCCGCCCGCCCCGCGGCCATCTTCGGGCAGAGCCCGACCGCCACCGGCTCGATCTTTGGCGAAGAGCTCGTCGGCGACAAGACCCTCGACGAGGTCATCCTCGGCTACCTCGTCGAAGACCTCACGCAGACCAAGTAGCGCCGTGCGACTTGTTTGCCCGCGGCCTCGAGGAGCCGTAAGTTTCGTTCGATGATGCGAGCTCGTGCGGCCACCTCCTGCTTACGCGCCGCGCTCGCGGTCCCGTTGCTCGCCGCGCTCGCGGCCGCAGCGACGGGCTGCGCGCACGACTCCGCGGCGGACCGCCAGTTCGCGCGCCTCTCGGACGACGTCAACCGGCTCACCTCCGAGCGCGACGCGGTCACGAGCCGCGCCGCCCCGGTCGAGGCGCCCGCGCCGACGCCCGCGGCGGTCGACACGTCCCCCGCGCGTCCGCCCGCCGACATCGACACGACGCCGCCGTTCGACGAGCCGGGCTACCGGGACACCGGCGACGGCACCGGCGAGCTGGAGGCGCTGGAGTTCGAGCGCCTGTGTGTCGACACGATGAGCGG
>DAORJJ010000160.1:0-12618 GCA_035439005.1 Polyangiaceae bacterium
CGGGTGGGCGGACGTCGACCCGGGGCCGCCGGCCTCCCGCCTCCGCCGGGTCGCGCGCCCGCGCCGGGCCGCGTCGGCCCCCGCGACGCCGTGGCGCCGTAGTCGGGCGGGACGAGGCAGTGGGGCGCGCGCCCGATGAGGTCGGAGCGCCCCGCCTTCACGAGCGCCTCGCGGGCGAGGGGCCAGTGCTGCTCGTCCCAGTAGAAGATGAGCGCCTTCATCATGCGCTTTTCGCGCATGTCGGTGGCCGTGTACACGGGCTCGCCCGAGAGCGGATCCGTGCCCGTGTAGAACATGGTGGTGGCGATCGCCATCGGCGTGGGGATGAAGTCCTGCACCTGGCGCGGACGCATCCCGTGCTTCTTCAGATAGAGCGCGAGCTCCACCGTGTCTTCCAGAGTCGAGCCCGGGTGACCCGTGATGAAATAGGGCACGAGGTACTGCTCTTTTCCTGCGTCCTCGCTCGCCTGGCAGAACGCCGTCGCGAACCGCTCGTAGCTCGTGATCGAGGGCTTCTTCATCTTCGCTAGCACCTTGTCGCTCGAGTGCTCGGGCGCGACCGAGAGCTGCCCGCCGGTGTGGTGCTCCGCGAGCTCGCGGATGAACTCGGGGCTCCGCTCGGCGAGGTCGTAGCGCACGCCGCTCGCGATGAAGGCCTTCTTCACGGTGGGCTCGGCGCGCACCTTGCGGAGCAGCGACACGAGCGGCGCGTGGTCGGTGATGAGGTTCTCGCAGATGCCCGGGTGCACGCACGAGAGCCGCCGGCAGCTCGCCTCGGTCTTCTCGTCTTTGCAGGTCATCTTGTACATGTTGGCGGTGGGGCCGCCCACGTCGGAGAGCACTCCGCGGTAGCCGTCCATGCGCGAGAGGGCGCGCACCTCGCGCAGCACGCTCTCTTCGCTGCGGCTCTGGATGACCCGCCCCTCGTGCTCGGTGATGCTGCAGAACGTGCAGCCGCCGAAGCACCCGCGCATGGTCACGATCGAGTGCTTCACGGTCTCGTACGCGGGGATGCGCTCGGTGTACGAGGGGTGGGGGAGCCGCGCGAAGGGGAGATCGTAGAGGCCGTCCATCTCGGCCTCGGTCAGCGGCTCCGCTGGCGAGTTGAAGTACACGGCCTGATCGCCGTGCGGCTGGAGCATGGGCCGCCCGTTGTGGGGGTTGGTCTCGTACTGAAACATGCGCGACATGCGCGCGAACGCGGCCTTGTCGTCGCGGGCCTCCTCGTACGACGGCAACACGAGGAGCTTGCCGTCGGTGGTGTAGCGGCTCACGTCGGCGAGCAGCGGCGCCCACTCTCGCCGGTTCTTCTTCACGTGCGCGGTGCCTCGCACGTCGGTGAGGGCCGACACGGGCTCGCCCGCCTGGAGCCGCCGCGCGATCTCCCACGCCGGGCGCTCTCCCATGCCGAACACCAGCAGATCCGCCTTCGCGTCGAGCAGCACGCTGCGCCGCACCTGGTCGGACCAGTAGTCGTAGTGGGCAATCCGTCGGAGGGAGGCCTCGATGCCGCCGAGCACGATGGGCAGTCCGGGGAAGGCCTGTCGGCAGAGGTTGGAGTACACGAGGGTGGCGCGGTTGGGGCGGGCCTCGGTCTTGCCGCCGGGGGTGTATTGGTCCTCCCCGCGGGTCTTCTTCTGCGCCGTGAGGCGGTTCAGCATCGAGTCGAGGTTGCCCGCCGCGACGCCCACGAAGAGCCGCGGGCGCCCCATGCGCGCGATGTCGTCGGGCGAGTCCCACCGCGGCTGCGCGACCACGCCCACGCGGAAGCCGCGGCCCTCGAGGAAGCGCGCGATGAGCACGGGGCCGAACGCGGGGTGGTCGACGTACGCGTCGCCCGTGACGATGAGCACGTCGAGCGCGTCCCACCCGCGGGCGTCGAGATCGGCGCGCGTCGTGGGGAGAAACCGCGGCGCGGCGTCTTGGGGGCGCTTCTTGCCCAAGGTGACCAAGGTGGGGGACGTCATGCGCTTCGGGTCGTAGCACGGCGCGGGCGCGGCGCCTCCGTGGGGACGGGGGATGTCCTGGTTCGCGCGGGGGATGTCCTGGTTCGCGTCCTGGTTCGCGCGGGGGATGTCCTGGGAGCGGGATTGTTGGGGTAGGTCGGGGGTGGAGGGCGCGCCGTGACCTGCGCGAGTCACGGCGCGCCGGCGGCTCGCTAGCGCGCGAGCTTCACGAGGGCGGCGGCGACGCGGCCGAGCTTCGTGGTCGCGGCGTGGCGTTCCGTCTCTTCGAGGTAGCCGAGGGCGACCGCAACGTCGAGGCACGCTCCGGTCTCGCGCAGGGAGCCGAGGGCGTTGCGGAACCGTTCCCGCCCCGTGCCACCGAACGAGCCCGAGCCCTCCGCGAGGTTGAGGACGACGCTGGCGCCCGCGCGCCGCAGTTGCCTCGCGAGGTCGCGATCCGAGGTCTCGATGCGCGCGAGGGCAGGACGCAGGTCCCGCAAGAGTCCGACGGCCACTGGATAAATCGAGAGCATGACGAGCCTTCTTTCGTGGTTCGCGCGCTTCGCGTTGTGCGGGCGCGCGCCCGTCCCCGCCGTCGTCGCCCGCAGGCGGGGTCAAGGGCGCGAAGCGGCGCCGAAGGCGCGAACCCTTGACGCCGCCGAGGACGACGACACGCTGAAAAAGCCCGCACACAAGACCATCCAAGGGGCCCGCGCGCTCATCTCCTCTCGCGCCCCGTTCCCGGTTCCATCGTTCCCGGTTCCATCGCTCCTCGCTCCTCGTTCCTCGTTCCTCGTTCCTCGTTCCCGGTTCCCGGTTCCTCTTTCCTGGTTCCTGGTTCCTGGCTCCCGGTTCCTCGTGCCGATCACCCCAGCGCCTCCGCGGCTCGTCGAGCGCGGAAACCCTCGCGACCGCGGCCGAGGTCGCTTACCCTCGCGGCCATGGGGAAGCGCATCAGCGAAGTGTTCGTGAGCAGGGTGGAGAAGTTCGGCGCGCGCGACGCGCTGAAGGTGAAGCGCGGCGGCGTGTGGGTCGCCACCACGTGGAAGGGCTACTACGAGGCGTCGCGGAAGGCGGCGCGGGCGCTGATGCACCTCGGCATGGCCCCGGGCGAGTCGGTCTGCATCCTCGGGTTCAACTCGCCCGAGTGGGTCATCGCGAACATGGGCGCCATCCTCGCGAGCGGCGTGCCCGCGGGCATCTACACCACGAACAGCCCGGCGCAGTGCCAGTACATCGCGGCCCACTCGGAGTCGCGGGTCGCGTTCGCGGAGAACGACGCTCAGGTCGCGAAGTTCCTCGAGATCCGCGCCGAGCTGCCGCGCCTCGTGGCGATCGTGCAGATGACCGGCGCGCCGAAGGCCGAGGGCGTGCTGTCGTGGGACGGCTTCCTGGCGCTGGCCGACAAGACCCCGGAGGCCGACCTCGACGCCCGCACCGCCGCGCAGAAGGACAGCGACGTGTGCACCCTCATCTACACGTCGGGCACCACGGGCGATCCGAAGGCCGTGATGATCACCCAAGAGAACGCCGTGTGGACCGCCGAGACCCTCGCCGACAAGCTCGGGTTCGGCCCGGACGACGTGAGCCTCAGCTACCTGCCGCTCAGCCACATCGCCGAGCAGATGTTGACCATCCACGGCCCCATGGCCATCGGCTCCACGGTGCACTTCGCCGAGAGCCTCGAGGCCCTGCCCGACAACCTGCGCGAGGTGCGACCGACCTATTTCCTCGGGGTGCCGCGCGTGTGGGAGAAGATGATGGCCAAGATGATGGCCGCCGGCGCCGCCGCGCCGCCCCTCCGCAAGAAGCTCGTGGCGTGGGCGAAGAAGGTGGGGCTCGAGGGCGGCTACGCCGAGCAGCGCGGCGAGCCGAAGCCGTTCCTCTACCCGCTCGCGCAGAAGCTCATCTTCTCGAAGGTCCGCGAGCGGCTCGGGCTCGACCGCGCGCGCGTGTGCGTCACCAGCGCGGCGCCCATCTCGCTCAGCACGCTCGAGTTCTTCCTCAGCCTCGGCATCCCGCTGCTCGAGGTGTACGGCATGAGCGAGTGCACGGGGCCGGCCACCTACTCGGCGCCCGGCGCGTACCGCACCGGGAAGGCCGGCGTGAAGGTGCCGGGCACCGAGCTGAAGATCGCCGAGGACGGCGAGATTTGCTACCGCGGCAAGCACGTCTTCAAGGGCTACCTGAAGAACGAGCAGGCGACGCGCGAGGCGATCGACGAGGAGGGCTGGCTCCACTCCGGCGACATCGGCACGCTCGACAAAGACGGCTACGTCCAGATCACCGACCGCAAGAAGGATCTGCTCATCACCGCCGGCGGCGAGAACGTGGCGCCGCAGGTGATCGAGGGCGCGCTGAAGGCGATCCCCGTGGTCGGCCAGGCCGTGGTGCTGGGCGACCGGCGCAAGTTCCTGACGGCCCTGCTCACGCTCGACCCCGAGCGCGTGGTCACCGACGCCGAGCAGTGCGGCAGCCCCGCGCGCGACGTGAAGGCGGCCTCCACCGATCCGGTGTTCCGAAAGCACCTCGAGGGCCTCGTCGAGGGGGTGAACGCCACGCTCGCGCGGGTGCAGACCATCAAGCGCTTCACCATCCTCCCGGCCGAGCTCACCATCGAGGGCGGCGAGCTCACCCCGACCATGAAGGTGAAGCGCAAGGTGGTGAACGAGAAGTACAAGGCCGAGATCGAGGCCCTGTACGAGGGCGCCGGCGACTGAGGGCGCCGCGCCCGGCGGGTGGACGCGGGCACGTTCACCTGGACCTCGTCCGAGCCCGGGCGGCGGGCGCCGCGCGCGTGAAAATGCCGTAAAATGCCGCTGAGCAGCGCTGGCACGAGGCTCGCATCGAGGGGGACAAACCACCCGTCAGGAGCCCCGCCATGAACCGTTCGACCCGCCTCAACCGCCTGTCCGTCTCTCTCTCCTCGGTCGTCGCCCTCGCGTCCCTCGCGTCGCTCGGCGCGGCGGGCTGCGCGGCCAGCACGGGCGCGCCCGAGGCCGACGAGCAAGAGGTCGCCTCGATCGAGGCGGCGCTCGCGCGCGACAACGGCGGCTTCACCACGGCCGACGAGCGGCCCGACTTCGGCGACGACGAGGTCTCGTCGCTCCCCGCGTTCGACGCGCTCGCGGGCGACAAGCAGGCGCTGCCCGCCGCGGGGCTCGCGTACAAGATCGTGCTCCTCTGGGGGCACCTGCCGAGCCCGCACGACGGCGACGACACGCAGGTCGTGCCGCAGAAGATCGACTGGACCGGCTCGGTGTCGGTCGACAGCGGCGCGATCGGCGTGTCGAGCACGCTCCGCTTCGACGAGAAGGACGCGGTCGCCCCGCGCACCGAGGCGCGCTCGGTGTCGTTCACCTCGCGCACCTACCCGGGCGTCGACGGGCTCGTGCTGCGCGTCGTCGCGCCGCCGGGCAGCACCACGCTCCACTTCGCCACCTCGGCGATGAACGCCGACATCGACCTCACCTCGCTCGCGCGTGACGTGGGCGGCGTGAAGCCGCTGGGCGACGGGCGCAACGGCCTCGCCTGGGTGGGCTTCCCGGACGCGCCGGGCTGTTCGAACGGCTTCGTGTTCGGGCACTGGGCGCGCATCAAGCCCGGCCTCGGCAAGCTGAAGGCGTCGATCTACGACGACGCTGGCGCGCGGGTGGGTCGCGCGAAGGGCATCTGGGGGCACGCCAAGCAGGCCGACAAGAACCTCTTCTTCGGGAAGTACATCACGAACGAGGGCGCGCATAAGGGCCTCTTCGGCGGCACGTACGGCGAGGGCACCTTCACGGCGCTCTGGGGCAACCGCGCCACCGGCGACGGCGGCCGCCTCCAGGGCTTCTACAGCGCCGGGTACGACAAGACCGACGCGAAGGGCGTCTGGCTCGGCCGCTGGTCCGAGCCCTGCGCGAGGTAGTCCTCGCCCGCCGCGTGGCCTGCCTGCGCGTGCCTCTGCCTGAACGGGCGCCCCGCTCCACGAGCCGGGCGCCCGCGCTCTTTGGGGCCCCGGTCGTTCGTCCCGTCAGTCGACGCGCAGCACGCCGCGGCAGAGGAACGAGTACATCTCGGCGACGATGCGCTCCTCCGGGTAGTCGAGGCCGCGCATGACCACCTGATAGAAGAGCTCCTTCATCGCGCCCAAGGTGAGCAGCGCGAAGATGCGCACGTCGCCGGGGGCGACCACGCCGAGGACCTGCCCGTCGCGGTAGGCCTCCTCGAGGACGTTGCCGACCTGCTCGTAGAAGTTGAGCAGGCGCCGGTCGAGGTCCGGGTCGAGGCCGACGGCGTCGCTCAGGAGGATCTTCGTGGTGGCGCGGTCCTCCAGGAGCGTCGCGACGATGTTCTCGATGTTCTCCTGGATCTGCGCGGCCACGGTGCGCGAGGGATCGCTCGGATCGACCTTCACGAAGGCGAGGCCGAGCCGCACGAACGCGTGGTCGACGAGCTCCTCGAACACCGCGCGCTTGTCGTCGAAGTAGGAGTAGAACGTGCCGCGCGCGACCCCCGCGGCCGCGACGATGTCGTCGATCTTCGCGGCGTGGTAGCCGCGCCGCGCGAACACCTCGCGGGCGTGGGCGAGGATCTGCTGGCGTCGCTCGGTCTTGTCCATTTCGGGTGAGGGAGCTGGTCTACTCGGTCCGCCGCTTCGCGTCACGTCCTTGCGGATGGGCTCAGCCCGCGCGGCCGACTTCCTGAGCGATCGCGCGCGCATGACGCAGGCGTGACAGTCGCGGCGGCCGTGGCGGCTAACAATCCGCGGCATGGAACGCAGGCGAGGCGTCGCGTATTGGTTGGGTCGGGCGTGGCTCGGGGCGTTCGGCTGGCGGGTGGAGGGCGAGGCCCCGGCGGTGCGCAAGGCGGTGGTCGTGGCCGCGCCGCACACGTCCGCGTGGGACTGGCCGTTCACCCTCGCGACCGCCGCCGTGCTCGGCGTGGAGATGCGCTGGGTCGGCAAGCACACGCTGTTCGAGAACCCGCTCATGGGGCGCTTCATGCGGTGGACGGGCGGCCTCCCGGTCGACCGCGCCAAGACCAAAGACATGGTCACGAAGGTGGCCGACCTGCTCCGCGCCCACGAGGATCTCTTCCTCATCGTGGCGCCCGAGGGCACGCGCCGCCGGGCCGATCGCTGGAAGACCGGCTTTTATTACATGGCCCGCGCCGCCGACGTGCCGGTGGTGCTCGGCTACCTCGACTACGCCAAGAAGACCTCGGGGCTGGGCACGCTGTTCTACCCCACAGGCGATCTCCACAAGGACATGCGGCAGATTCGTGCATTCTACAGTGATGTGAGCGGCAAGCACCCCGAGCGCACGAGCGAGGTGTCGGTCGGCGTGGAGCCTGCCCTCCGGCCGGGGCTCTTCGGCCAGTCGCCGCGGTGGGGCACCGCCTAAACGTAGCGACGCGCGGCGCCGCTCACGCCTGGTTGAGCGACCAGTCGTAGCGGCGGTACTCGAGGCGCGCGCCGCGCGCGAACGCGGCGTCGATGGCGGCGCGGTGGTCGCTCTCGGCGTGGCGCAGCAGGAACCCGCGCAGATCGCCGAAGTCGCGCGCGTAGTAGCGGAACGTGATGGGGAGGACGAGCGCGTCGCCCCGCACCTCGACCTCGGCGGCGACGTACCCCGCGATCGCCCGGCCAAGCTCGTCGTCGAGCGCCTCGGGCGTGTAGAAGCGCACCGGCGGGCAGCTCCTCGATGCGCACACGAGCGCCGCGTGGATGCGCGCGTCCACCTCCGTGGGGCAGTACGCGAGCCGCGCGTCGTCCGGCGCGAAGAGGCGCTTGCCCGTGGCCGGGTGCGGGGCGTTGCGGCGGAGCACGCCGTTCTCGATCTCGTCGAGGGTGAAGGTCTCGCCGCCCACGTCGTAGGCGACCCGCGAGAAGAAGCTCGGCAGCTCCATCACCGAGCGCTCGATCCCGAGCGCGATGACGCCGTGGATGGAGAGCACGTTGTAGAGGTTGATCCAGAACGCGCCGCGGGCCGCGTCGCTGGGGAGGTCGTCGGGCGTGACCGCCACGAGGCGCGCGCTCTCGCGGCAGAGCTCCGCGTACGCGGGAGAGCCCCGCAGGCGGCCGTAGTGCACGCGCCCCTCGTCGTCGACCGCCTCGGCCCGCAGCGCCCCGCCGAGCGCGCGGAGGGTCTGCGCGAGGGGCGTGGCGAGGCTGGCGCGAGGCGTGGCGTCCTCACGGGCGCCGTCGCTCCGGTTCAGCACGCGGCGCTCGCGGAGCGAGGCGGGGAGCACGGCGCGGACGACCTCGGTCGCGCTCCGCGCGTGCTTCAAGATGTCGGCGGCGTCCCGCAGGTCGCGCCAGAGGTCGGAGAAGGCCACGCGGGGACTGTAGCAGGTGGGGGCGCGCCTACCGGAGCTGGACCATCGCCCCGAGCGCGCCCCGGAACCAAAATGCGCCCACGCGGGGAGGACGACGGCGCTCGGTCCGTAGTAGGGGGTCGCAGACGTCCTCGCACCGCCGCGCGCGGTGCTCGCGCCCTCGGAGCCAGACCATGTTCGCCTCGACTCGCTCGCGCCGCCTCGGCGCGTTGACCCTCTCGGTGCCCGCCCTCCTCGCCGTCGCCGCCTGCGGGGGCGCCCCGACCCTCCCGGCGACGGGCCCGGATCGGGCGTCCGGCCAGAGCTCCCTCATGGACAAGACGGTGGCGGGGCAGAACGCGGCTGGCTGCGACCCGAAGAGCCACGATCGCCCCTTCATCGTCGAGTGGGACGCCACCGACTCGTCGCAGTTCGAGTCGCTGGCGAGCTCGGACGTGGTGTTCGTGAAGTACGAAGGGTGCAAGCTGCAGGTGATTGACTCCTGCAAGAACGACTCCGTGAAGGGGACCTTCGGCGCCTACAAGCCCGTCACGTGGACGAGCGGCAGCATCGAGAAGGTCGACATCGGCAGCGAGGTCGAGCTCCACGCGAAGCTGCCGCTCGGCACCGCCACCCTCGGCGGGCGCGTGTCGGCGGGCGAGAAATTCCACATGGAGTATTTCGTCGCGGGCACCCGCAACGCGACCCGCCCCGCCGCCTACCGCGCGGATCTCGCCAAGGTGCCTGGCTGCCGCGGGGTGACCCACTTCGTCTACGCCTACGCGCTCGGCGCGTTCGCGCTCGGCAGCACGAAGAACATCAAGGGGGAGATCACCGGGAGCGTCTGGGGCGCCGAGGCGGGCGCGGCGAAGCAGCAGACCAGCGCCGCCGAGAAGAAGGGCGGCGTGCTCGCCTCCTGCCGCGGAGAGAGCGCGAAAGAGGTCGAGACCTGCAAGGCGCCCATCCGCCTCACCCTCCGCGAGATCGAGGACGGGGAGAACCCCGACGCGGTCGCCGCGAAGGCGCCGGAGACGCCCAGCGCGGCGAACCTCGCCGGCAAGGTCGACCAACGAATCAACCTGAACGAGAAGGCGCAGGAGCACTACACGTCCGCGATGCGCAAGATGGACGCGGGCGACGGCCACGGGTGCATCGCCGAGCTCGACAAGTCCGACCAGGCGGATCCGCGGCCCAACATGGCGTCCACGAGCCCGGCCTCGTGGGGCGCGGGGACGCGCGCGCAGTGCCTCATGTTGTCGGGGCGCTGCGCCGCCGGGAAGGCCCTCATGCGCAAGGTGCAGGAGAACCACATGTCGACCACCACCGGCCCCGAGGTGATCGACATGATGGTCGAGAGCATCGTGGAGCAGCGCTGCTCCGGCAACGACGGCACCGAGCGCGATCGCTTCGTCTACGCGGTGAAGCACCTCCAAGAGGGCACGATCACGAAGCGCGATCCGGGCTTCTGCAAGAAGCACTACGACACCGCCAAGGCGCTCTTCCCGAAGATGACGCCGCGCGACGAGCAAGACCACAAGGTGAAGGGCGCCGCGATGTCGATCCGCGAGTACGCGTCGACCTGCTTCACGAAGGCCGGCGACTGCGCGCAGGGCTGGGCCGCGTACCGAGACTCTTCGCAGAACCTCATGAAGGCGACCTACGACTACAAGGCCGAGTTCAAGCGTCGCTTCGCGACCTGCGCCAGCGCCGCGCAGTGAGCGCAGTGCCCTCGAGCGGTGCGTGACGAACGAGCCTCAGTTCGGCGTGCCGCTGGCGGCGGTGGAGGGCGCGCCGTCGCCGGCGGTGTTGGTCGCGACGACCGTGACGGCGTACGCGACGCCGGTCTTGAGGCGCTCGAGGGTGCATTGCGTGGCGCCCGTGGTGGCGCACGTGCGCGCCGGCTCGCCCGCGGCCCTCGCGGTCGCGGTGTACCCGGTGATGGGCGTGCTCCCCGCGGACGTCGGGGCGGTCCAGGTGACGTCGAGGCTCCCGATCCCCGTCGAGACGATCTTTCGTACGCGAACGTTCCCGAGGTCGCCCACGTAGACGTTGCCCGCGGCGTCGGTGGCCACGCTCGCGGCGAAGTTGAACCTGGCGGTGAGCGCGGGGCCGTCCACGTAGTCGGTCTCGGCGCCGCCGGCGAAGGTGGTGACCACCCCGGCGGGGGTGATCCTGCGAATGCGGCTGTTCACGTAGTCCCCGACGTAGACGTTGCCCGACGGGTCGACCGCGATCCCCGAGGGGTAGTTGAAGACGGCCGCGGCGCCGACGCCGTCGGCGTGGCCTTCCGCGCCCGAGCCCGCGAGCGTGGAGACGACCCCGGCCGGCGTCATCTTCCGGACTCGGTGGTTGCTCTCGTCGCTCACGTAGGCGACGCCCGCCGCGTCGAGCGCGACGTTGTAGGGGAAGAAGAACGACGCCGCGGCGCCGGTGCCGTCGGCGAAGGCAGACTCGCCGCTGCCTGCGACCGTGGTGACCACGCCCGCCGGAGAGATCTTTCGGATGCGGTTGTTGTCCGTGTCGGCCACGAGGAGGTCGCCCGCGGCCGTGACGACGACGCCCTCGGGGTGGTTGAACTGGGCGGCTGTCCCGGTCGCGTCGACGTAGCCGACCACGCCCGAGCCCGCCACCGTGGTCACCACGCCTGCCGGCGTGATCTTGCGGATGCGATGACCGAGGTGCTCCGCGACGTACACGTTCCCGGTCGCGTCGACGGCGGTCCCGAACGGGTTGCGAAAGACGGCGGCCGTGCCGGTGCCGTCGGCGTAGCCCGCCGCGCCCGAGCCCGCGAGGGTGCTCACCACGCCGGCGGGCGTGATCTTACGGACGCGGTGGTTGTTCGCGTCAGCCACGTACACGTTCCCCGCCGCGTCGACCGAGAGGCCGCCGGGGGTCGCGAAGGTGGCCGCGGCGCCCGCGCCGTTCGCGGAGCCTACCGCGCCGGATCCCGCGAGCGTGGACACCGTCGACACTACCGCGATCGCCGCGGCGGCGACGCCCACGGGGGCGCCGGGCGGCGCGGCGGAGGGCGCGTCGGTGCCCGTGTCCGCGCCCGTGTCCGCGCCCGTGTCTGCGCCCGTGTCTGCGCCCGTGTCTGCGCCTGGGCCCGTGTCGCGCGAGGCGTCAACGCCTGCCTCGGGGCCGGGCGGCGCTCCGTCGAGCCCGGTGGCCGTGTCCGGCGTGGACGCGTCGCGAGCCTCGTCGGGGGTGGGCGTCGACGAACACGAGGCCGCTGAAATCGCAGCGAAAATGGCCAGCGCGGCGCCTGAGACGAGCGTACGTGATTTCATGATGCCTCTCCGCTTGGGGTCACCACGACCAGCCTAGCAGCGGCGCGCGCGT
This sequence comes from Polyangiaceae bacterium, assembly GCA_035439005.1. Taxonomy (GTDB): domain Bacteria; phylum Myxococcota_A; class Polyangia; order Polyangiales; family Polyangiaceae; genus JAAFHV01. Next base: position 11,589 of record DAORJJ010000160.1, read on the forward strand.
CCGGTCTGCGCGCTCAGCGCAGCGCGGCCTTGCGGACCACGTCGGCGAGCCGCGTGCGGGCGCCGCGGAAGGGGCCGACCTTCTCCACCAGATCGAGCGCGTGGCCCAGCGGGAGCCCGCGCACCGAGCCTATCGCCCGCGCGCACGTGCGGGCCTCGTCGGTGCCCGTCGCGGCCAGCCAGGCCCACCCGAGGTGGAGCACGTGGAGCCGCCGCACCTGCCGCTCGAAGAGGCGCGTGTCGAGCGGCGAGCCCTTCGCGCGGAGCTCGTCGATGTAGGCGAGGAACACCTCGGTGCGCATCGGCACGCTCGCCCCGAGGGACATGAGCGACGCCTGCCCGGGGTGGAGCCTCACGCGCACGAGCGGCTCAGCCAAGAAGCCCACGTCCCACGACTCCGCCATGCGCATGAGCAAGAGGAAGTCGCCGAAAAAGCGCGACACCGTGGTGTCGAAGCCGCCGTCGGGGAACACCGCGCGCCGGAAGAACACGGTCTGCATCGCGAGTGCGCTGCGCCCTTGACGCATGAGATCACCGATGAACGTGGCGCCGGTGATCGCCTCGGTGCGCGCGACCCGGTCGCGGACCGCGAGGACCGCCCCGTCGGGGCCGACGTCGTAGTGGCTCGACCCGCAGAAGCCCACGCGCGGGTGCGCGTCCATGAAGGCCACGTTCTTCTCGAGGAACGTCGGGCAGAGCTCGTCGTCGTCGTGGCAGAACGCCACGTACTCGCCGCGGGCGCCGAGCACGCCGCGGTTGAAGTTCTCCCACATGGGCATGCGCTCGTCGGCGCGAAGCACGCGCACTCGCGGATCTTCGCGGACCCACGCGGCGAGGTCCTCGCGGACCTCTTCGGGCGAGGCGTTGTCGAGGACGAGCACCTCGAAGTCGCCCAAGGTCTGGGCCGCGATCGACGCCTTGACCGCCGGGAGGAACTCGAGCCGCCCGATCGTCGGCACACAGATCGTGACCTTCGGCGCCCCCGGGGTGGGCGAGGCGACGGGGTCGTGCAGCGGCGTCTGGCGGGCAGG
>DAORJJ010000161.1:0-12572 GCA_035439005.1 Polyangiaceae bacterium
ACACCGAACGAGCTGCACGCGCCCGCGGCCACCGCGGTCGCCGCGACGACCGCCCACATCACCCCGAGCCGACGGAACATCGCGTGAACGTACCACGTGGTGCGCTCGCGGCCATCCGCCCGGCGCTCGAATGGCGCGGGCGTGGCGCGCACCGGAGATCCGCGCGGCTCGTCCCCTGGGCTGGGCTCCGCCTCTCGAGCTCCGCCTGCGGCGCGCGCCCTTTGTTCCACTCTCCGCCGCGGATCTCTGCTAACGCCCCACCACCCACGCTGCTCCCACGCCGCTCCTAGAAGCACCGAGGAATGAAGATGAAAGAGAATCTGAAGGTTGGCCTGCTCGGGCTCGGAAACATGGGCCGCAACCACCTGCGCGTCCTCTCGATGCTGAAGGGCGTCGACCTCGTGTTCATCTACGACGTCGATCAAGAGGCCACCAAGCGCCACGCGCAGGCGAGCGGCGCGCGGCCCCTCGCCAACGTGGAGGAGGGGCTCGGCGACGTGGACGCGGTGGTCATCGCCACGCCGACGTCGACCCATGCAGACTACATGCTTCAGGTGGCCTCGAAGGTGAAGAACATCTTCGTCGAGAAGCCCATCGCGCAGAGCCTCGCCGAGGCCCAGCGCCTCGCGGACTTCTCCGAGAAGGAGCAGCTCAACGTCCAGGTCGGCTTCATCGAGCGGTACAACCCGGCCGTGCAGGGCCTGAAGAACATCATCGACAAGTCGGCGGGCGTCATCAGCATCGACTTCACGCGCACGAACAAGCTCAGCGCGCGCATCACCGACGTCGACGTCGTGACCGATCTCATGATCCACGACATCGACCTCGCGCTCTACCTGAACGGGCCGGCGCGCCGCGTCTCGGCGCACGGCTACGGCAACGAGAAGATGATCGACTTCGCGTCGGCGCTCATCACCCACGAGAACGGCCGCTTCTCGCGCATCCAGGCGAGCCGCATCACCGAGAAGAAGATCCGCCTCATCGAGGCGACCTGCGTCGACATGTTCGTCGACTGCGAGCTCTTCCGGAAGGAGATCATCATCAGCCGCCAGTCCGAGATCGTGCAGGTGCCCGGCGAGGCCTACAAGATCGCGGCCATCCAGGAGAGCGTGGAGGTGCGGCCGCAAGAGGCCCTGCTGAGCGAGCTCCAGGCGTTCGTGGCGAGCTGCCGCGGCGAGCGGGCCCCGTCCCACCCGGGCGTCGAGGCGGGCCTCGCCGCGATGCAGGTGTGCGATCAGATCCAGCGCGCGGTGCAGAAGTAGGCGGTCGCCTGTTGCTGGGGCGCGCGCGGCCCTACACCGCGCGCACGAGGTTCTTGCCAGCCTCGGTCACGAACTTCTGGCGGCCCACGACGCCCGCGGAGGTCTTCTCCCGCGGGTCGCCGAGCTGCACGAACGTCACCTCCACCCGGGCGGCCGTGACGCCGACGAGCGCGAAGCCGTAGGCGTCCGGATCGGCGTACTTCAGGTGCGGGTTCGAGCGCTGGAGCGCGGGCCCGGCGCCGTTCGTGAACGCGTCGGCGATGAAGCGCAGCGCCGAGCCGCCGGGCAGGAGGTTGCCGACCAGCGCCTTCATCGACGCCGAGGAGATGCCCGCCGTGACGTACTCGACGCCCACCGGCTTCGGGCCCGGCGCGTCGAAGTCGGTGTGCAGCTCGGCGGCGAAGAACGCGTGGATGTCGCCGGTGCACACGACGAGGTTCTCCACCTTGGCGGCCGTGAGGGCCGTGAGGATCTCGGCGCGCTCGCTGCGGAAGCCGTCCCACTGATCGCAGTTCACGTAGGCCGTGTACGAGAAGAGCGCGGGCACCCCGGGCAGATCGCCGAGCCGGAGCGCCATCTGGTACATCTGCACCTCGTTGCCCCAGATCTTCCACGTAGCCTTCGAGGCGCGCAGCTCGTCGAGCAGCCAGGCCTTCTGGGTTGGGCCGAGGAGCGATGGCTTGCGCTGGGCCTCGCGCGGATCGTACGCCGACTTGCGCACGAAGTAGCGTGAGCCCACCGAGCTGTTCGACGTGGCCTTGCCGACGGCCACGTCGATGGGGCCCTCGGGCACGAGGTGATCGGCCCGGTACATGCGCTGATCGGTCATGAACAGATCGACGTGCTTGCCGTACGAGAGCGAGCGGTAAATCTTGATGTCGTTCGGGAACGACGCGGCCTTGTCGTATTGCACCTCGGCCGGCTGAAACTCCGAGAACGCGCGGTTGGCGGCGAGCCTCCGCGGGGTGTTCTTCTCGTCGGTGAAGGCCTGCGTGACGGGGTCCTTCTCGTTGAACGAGGTCGAGTGGTCGGCCCAGCAGTCGTCCGCGAACTCGTGGTCGTCCCACGTGATGACGAACGGGTAGAGGCGGTGCACCTCGCGCAGCAGCGGGTCGCTCTTGTAGGCCTTGTAGAGCGTCCGATAGTCGCGCAGCGTGCCCGCGGCGATGCGCGATTTGTCCTGCGCGGCGGAGGTGTCGAGCCCGTCGGGCAGCGTGACCTCGCGGTCGGCGCCCGGCGACTGGAAGCGCGGATCGTTCGTGGTCTCGTAGATGTAGTCGCCGAGGAACAGGATGAAATCGAGCGGCGCGTTCTCGTCGAGCAGCGCCTTCCACGAGTGCCAGTAGCGGCCGATCGTGTCTTGGCACGAGCAGAACGCGAACTGCACGGGCACGTCGGCGTCGCGCGCGGGCGCGGTCTTGGTGCGGCCGACGCGCGTCGTCGCGCCACCGGCCTCGAAGCGGTAGAAGTAGTGGCGACCGGGCTCGAGCCCCACGGGCGACACGCGCACGGTGTGGTCCTCGTCCGGTGTGGCCTTCACGGTCCCGCGCGCCACGATCTCGGTGAGGGCCTCGTCCTTCGCGACGATGAACTCGAGCTCGATGACGTCGGTCGCCGCCTTCTTCGCGCCGGCGGGCTCGACGCGCGACCAGAGCAGCACGCGGTCGGGCCGCGGATCGCCCGAGGCGAGCCCTTGGGGGAAGACGGCGTCGCTGGTCTCGGGGGGCGAGGTGGGCGGCACGGGCTTCGGCGGCGCCGCGTCGCCGGGGAGCGGCGCGCCGTCGGGGCCGAGGCCGCCGCCGCCGTCGGGCGGGAGCGGCTCGCCGTTCGGGCCGACGCCGGGATCGCTCCCGCACGCGACGTAGAAGACCGAAGCCAGAGAGCCCAGGAGAAAGCTACGTCGCTTCATGCGCGTCATGCGAGCGAGAGGGTGCCACGGCCGCTCACGGGGCGCCAACGTTCACTTCTCCGTCGCGCGCGCGCGCTTGCTCCAACGCTCCCGGGCCCTCTCGCGCTCTCCCTCGCGCGTGCGCGGCGGCGAGCGGGTCGGCAGGGCGCCGAGGGCGTCGAGCAGGCGCTGCGTCGACGCGCTGATCTCGTCGACGGCCGCGCCGAACGCGGCCTCGCCGCCCCGCTGGGGAGACGGACCGCTCGTGCCGCTCACCTTGCGCACGAACTGGAGGGCCGCCGCGCGGATCTCCTCCGGCGTCGTGGGGGGCTGCATGTGGTGGAGCACGCGGATGTTGCGGCACATGCGGCGAAGATACCCGACGAGGCGCGCTCGCCAATAACTCCGATCTATTTCGTGGCGGCGCGGATGCGCGCGAGGACGAGCCGCGAGGTCGTCGACAGCCCGTCGGGGTCGAGCGCCGCCTCCGCGGCGCGGAGGCCCATGGTGATGCGGTGCGCCTCCTCGCGCCCCTGCGGGCTCAGATCCGCCCACGCGGGGTGATAGCGGAGCGCCCCGCCCAGCGGAGGCGGGCGCCGCGCGCCAACGACCTCCGCGAGGAGCGCGTCGTCGTCGTCGCGGTCGCCGTGGTCGCCGGTCGGTGAGGTCATCGCCCGAGCTCCCCGGGGAGCGTGACCCCGTGCTGCGAGAGGCACGCCGCGAGCTGCCGGCGCGCGCGCGTGAAGTTCTGGAGGAACGTGTTGAGCTGCATGCCAAGGCGCGCGGCGAGGGTCTTGTCGTCGTCGGCGCCCGCGCTGTCGCAGCGCGCGCGGAGGGCCCGCTGTGGGCTCGCAGGGAGCTGCTCCACGCACGCCGCGATCACCGCGCGGAGCAGCGGATCGGGCGGCTCGGGGCCCTCCTCGACCTCCTGGGCGCGCTCGGCGTCCTCGAGCGACGCGGCGGCGCCGTGGAGCTTACGCACCTCGCTCACCGCGAGGTTGCGGGCTATCCGGAGCGCGAGCCGGAGCAGGCCGTTCGGCGCGCCGTCGGGCACGAAGCGCGGCGCCACCTGCCAGAGGCGCAGGAGGGTCTCCTGGACGACGGCCTCCACGTCGACCCGCGCGGCGAACGACGTGAGGCTCCGCCGCACGACGGGCTCGGCGAACGCGAGCCACGCCGCGAACGCCTCCGCGTCGCCAGCGGCGATGGCGGGCGCGAGGGCGTCGTGGTCGTGGCTCGAGGTGGGCATGGGTCAGCGGCGGAGCAGGAGGAACGTGAGAGCGGCGCCGAGGAGGAGCAGCACGAGCAGCAGCGCGAAGACCCACGCGCGTGAGCGTCGAGGCGCGGCCGAGGGCATCGGCATCGGCGCCCCGGTCGGCATCGCGTGCGACGCGCGGGCCATCTGCGGCGGAGGCGCCGCGCCGAGCGCGACCCCGCCGCGCGCCGCCTGGCTCACGGAGCTCGGGGCCGGCCCCGCGAGCGCGCCGAACGAGCCGGTCGCGAGCGACAAGAGGTCGGTCTCCTGGAACGCGCCCCCCGAGGTGGAGGCGGCGCGCAGGCCGAAGCCCTCGATCGTGGTGCCGTGCGGGACCTCCTGGGGCACGCTCTCCTCGCGCCCCGCGGACGCCGGATCCACCGCCACGTGGGCGTCGACCGCGACCCACGAGGTGAGGCGCGTGGAGATCTGGAAGAGCACCCCCAACCTCTCGATTTCTTTGTCGAAACTGCGAGTCGAGCCGCCCCCGGCGACGCGGGTCTCGAGGTCCGCCACGCGCTCGCGCGCGAAGAGCGCCACGAGCCCCGGATCGCCCTCGCCCGGGGCCGTGGCGGGCACGTCGATCACGCGCTCCCAGCGACCTCGGGCCGTCTCGCCGCGGAGCGTGAGCCGTCCACCGGCGGGGGCGAGCTTGACCGCGACGCGCAGGGGGCTCCCCGCGAACACGTCGGGCAGGTGCGCGGGCGCCCGCTCGACGAGCGCGCTGCCCGACAGCTCCACGTCGGTGAGCACGGGCGCCGAGGTCCCGCGGAGGAGCGTGGCGAGCGCGCGCTCCGGATCTTCGCCGCCCGCGATCACGCACTCGACCCCGCGCCCGGCGCGCGACATCGCCAGGCCGAGCGCGCGGTTCACCGCCGCGCCGACGCCTACGAAGTGGAGCCGGCACCCTCGCGGCAGCTCGCTGAGCAGCGTCCGCACGATCTCCTCTTCGCCGCCGACGTAGCCGTCGGTCACCAGCACGACTTGCCGCTGGGCGCCGCCGCGGAGCGCGCGCATGGCCTCGAGCACCGCCGTGTGCATCTCGGTCGCGCCGCCGGCCTCGAGCGCGCCCACCCACGTGAGCGCCGCGCGCGTGGCGTCGGGGGTGGCGCGGGACATGCCCTCGCGGAAGGCGCGCCGCGCGCTGTTGAACTCCACGAGCTCGAAGCGATCGCCCTCGCCGAGGGACGCGAGGAGGAGCCCCACGGCCACCTTGGCGCAGTCGAGCGGGAAGCCGCCCATCGAGCCGCTCGTGTCGATGAGCACGGTGAGATCGCGCGGGAGCGAGCGCGCGGCTGCCTCGGGCACGGGCGGGACGAGCGTGAGGACGCCGTACGCGTGCTCCGCGAGCGGCGCGCCCTCGGCGGGCCGCGCGGTGCCCAGCGAGAGGCCTACGTCGCGCGCGCCCACTGGCCACCGCACGACCACGTCGCGATCGAGGCGCTCGCCCGCGTGGCTCGCGAAGCGCACGGCGGTCTGCTCGCGCCGCGGGGCGGCGCGGTACGAGGCCTCGGCGTGCGCGGCGTCCGCGAGGGCCGGCTCGCTCGTGATGACGTGCGAGGGCGACTCGGGCCTCCGCCCCGCGACCAGCGCGTCGCGGATCGTGAGGGCCATATGCGCGCGGAGCGGCAGCGCGTCTTCGGAGACCTCGACGTCGACCGCGCCCGCCTCCTCGGTCGGGGAGGCCGGGACGCCGGCGCTCACGTAGCGCGGCCCGATGACCGTGGGGAGGCGGAGCTCCCACGCGCCGCCCATCCCCTCGTCGCCGAGCCACGCGAGCGGGAGGTCGACCGTGATGGTCGCGACGAGCGTCGCCCGCGGCGGCAGGTTGCCGAGGCGCTGCGTGAACACGTTGGCGCGCTCCTGGTCGAGCAGCCCCGCCGTGTGCCCGCCCGCGATCGCGGCCTCGTAGGTCTCGCGCGCCTCGCGCCGCGGCTGCACCACGCCGCGCACCTCGCGCCCGTCGACCGAGAACGCGTAGCCGCTCACGGCGCCCTCGGGCGGCAGCGGCATGCGGTAGGTCACGGCGAGCCGCTCGTCGTGCACGTTCTCGAACCTCATCATGACGACGACCCGGGCGAAGCCCTGGCCGGCGTGGGCGTCGAGCGTCACCTCGCGGAGAGGCAACGCCCGCCCGGCCGCGTCGACGAGCGAGGTCCCCGTCGCCGCCTCGGCGCCGTGGGTCTCGCTCGTCGCATGCCGCGCCCAGCTCGCTCGCGCGTCCGTGCCTGCCATCGTCCCTGCCACCGGTGTGTGACCTTGCGTGTGTCCCTGCGTATGTACTTGGGGGTGCGTCATCGCGGAGTCCTTTCGTCGGGTTCGCGGGAGAACGCGGCGAGACCGGCCCCTTGTGACAGCGCCCGCGTCGAATTTTTTCAGTTCGCGCAAATTGCTGAAAAGACTTAAATAACCAGCGTCTTGGGCCGCGAGGTAGCGTCGCCTCCGGGGCGCCGGGTCGTGCTATCGAGTGCGCATGCGCCCCGGGTTCCCCAGCGTCACCGCCACCCTCGTCGCGTTCGCGCGGGGCGCGGCCTCGAGCCCAGGCATGGGCTCGCCGCCGTTCCGCGACGACCACGCGCGGGCGCTGCTCCCGTTCCCGGTGGGCGCCCTCGTGCCGCGCGCGGGCGCGCCCGCCGCGGGGGTGACGCAGGCGCTCCTGCGGGCCGCGTCGCTCGGCCTCGTGGACCACCTGGCGATGCGCTCGCACGCGATCGACGCGGAGATCGCCGAGGCCATCGCCGCGGGCGCCGAGCAGCTCGTGCTGCTGGGCGCGGGGCTCGACGCGCGCGCGCACCGGCTCGACGCGCTCCGTGACGTGCGCGTGTTCGAGGTCGATCACCCCGCCTCGCAGGCGTACAAGCGGCGCCGCGCGGCGGGGCTGCCCGTCAAGGCGCGGGCCCTCGTCTACGTGCCGCAAGACTTCGCGACCGACACCCTCGAGGCCGCGCTCGGGCGCGCGGGGCACGACGCCGCGCGCGCCACCGCGTGGGTGTGCGAGGGCGTCACGATGTACCTCGCCCCCGCCGAGACCCGCGCGCTGCTCGCGGCCGTGCGCGCGCTCTCGGCGCCCGGCAGCCGGCTCGCGCTCACGTACATGGAGTCGGAGCGGCACCCGCTGCCGCGCCCTCTGCGAGGCCTCGTGGACCTGCCCCTGCGCGTCTTCGGCGAGCCGTTCCGCGGGGCCTTCAGCCGCCCGGAGATCGCGGCGCTCGCGGCGGACGAGGGCTTTCGCGTGCGCTCCGACACGAGCTCCGCCGCCTGGGCGCGGCGCTTCGCGGGGAGATCGGCGCGACTGCTGCGGAGCGAGCGGTTGCTGGTCGCCGAGCGCGCGTAGGCCCTCGCGCGCAGGTCACCGCGACCAGCCGAGCTCGCGCGCCGTCGCCGGGCCCACGCCCACCTCGTCGAGGGTGTCGATCAGCGCCTCCGTGCCCTCGGCGACGAGCCGCCCGCGCGCCATCACGTCGGCGCGGCGCTGCGGATAGAGCGGTCGCTGCGCCGGATCGGCGAGGCCCTCGGGCACGAGCGTGCGCCCGTCGGTCGCGTACTTGTCGGTCGCGCCGAGCGTGTGGAGCGTCTCGTGGGCGATCACGGCGAGGGCGACGTCGACCATGCGCTCGTCGAGCTCCACGTCGACCTGCCCGACCCAGCCGCCCTGCTCGCTCTGCCCCTCGACCCACGCCTTCTTCGCGCTCTCGGGCGGCCGCAGCCTCACGTAGATGCGGGCGTCGTAGGAGCCACGGTCGACTCCCGCGCCCTCGTCGATCGCCCGCGTGTACTGGCGCGTCGCCCACGCGTGCTGGGCGAGCTCCGCGACGCCGCCCCCGGTCGCGCGGGGCGCCTCGAGATCGGTCACGAACGGCCCCGACACGCGGAACCGGAAGGGCCTGGGCATGCCTGCGCGGTACCTCTCGCCCTCGGCGGCGAGGCGCGCCTCGAGCGTGGGCACGCGCGCCTGGAGCGCGGCGACCGCGCCCGGCGCCACGGGGCGCGAGGCGAGCAGCACGACCGCGATCTCCAGCGTGTGGTCCCACTCGTTGCGCCCGCGCCGCCGGCGAACGTCGGTCACCGCGTAGAGGACCACGCTGAGCAGCACCGTGACGAGCACGAGCACCCTCGCGCGAAAGAAGAGCCCACGCCGGGCGGTGGCCGCGCGGGTCTCCTCGGCCACCTCTTCGCCCATGGGTCGAGCGTAGCGCGGCCGCGCCGGCCGGAAGGCGGCCGTCGACGAGTGGGCCTCGTCGCCCTCGAGGTCGACCGCCTGGGCGCTCGGCGCGCCGATTTCTCGACGGGCGCTGTATGGTCTCCGTTCCCCGCTCGTCTGCCTAGTCTTGACCGCGGCCGACCTGGCGTTCCGCCGCTCCCTTCCGCTCAGCTCCGGAGGCCCCTTGAAGAAGCTCCTCGCCGTCCTCGCTCCCGCCGCCCTCCTCCTCGCGTCTCGCTCGGTCGCCGCCGCCCCCACGATGGGCACGTGGCTCGACGCTCGCCTCTCGTCCGAGACCCAAGGGCCCGACCTCCGCCACGTCTGGAGCCCGCTGAAGGGCCTCGGCTGGACCTCGCTCCCCGCGCGGGTCATCGGTGTCAACGTGGGCGGAGTGGCGCACCCGCTCTGCGTCACGGCGAGCAGCTCGGGCTGGGTCGGCTTCGGGCGTCCGCGGGCGACGGCGAACAAGGTGGTCCTCGCGTGCGAGACCTTCGCGGCGGACTCCACCATCGGATACTTCTTCGAGATCGCGGCGAGCAAGCCGAGCCCGCTGTGGATCGGCACGACGGCCTCCACGCCGGAGCCGCGCGGGGCGATCGGCCTGCTCACCCAAGAGGGCTCGCGCCGGAAGATCTTCGCGTGCCGGTTCGACAAGGGCGGCGACGTGTTCGTCGGTCACATTGGGGACGACGGGGTCTGCCAGGGCTCGACGCGCACCGGCGGCAGAGACTCCTCGTCGAGCTACCTCACGCTCGTCATGAAGGGCACGGGGAGCGACGCGACGCCTCGCTGGGGCTGGGTCGACGCCGGCCCGACCTACGTCCCCCACGTGCCCACGGTGGCGACCGAGACCCGCGTGGTCGGGACCGCCGGGGCGGCCCTCACCCGCACGGTGTGCGCGGCGACCGACGGCGGGTTCACCTGGCCGGGCTGGGTGCTCAACGGCCAGTGCGACTACTTCACCTATTTCAACGGCAGGACGGAGAAGAAGAGCACGGCGGTCTACAAGGTGAATCGCGTCCAGCCGGGCGCGCCCAAGGTCCCGTGGGTGTTCAACCGGATGGGGGGCAAGGCGTATTACGCGTGCTCGTCGTCGCTCACGTCGTCCGGCAGGATCCGCGGCGTCATGTTCGGCTTCACGAACAACCCGCAGACCTGCACCGACGGGAAGGACTCGACCGACGCGCCGCCGCGGCTCCACGGCTGGACGAACACGCGGATCGTCGAGCTGCCCGACGCCGACGCCGGCGCCGGCTGACGCGCGGGCGGCGCCCCGCCTCACGCCCCGCTTGGCTTGCTCGCGCCGCCACGCACGCGCGCGAGCAGCCGGTCGAGCTCCGCTCGGGTGTCGCCGCGGACGAGCGGGTTTTGTGTATTCTGCACGTTTCCGCCGAGCACCGAGGTGATGTGACGCACGGCGCTCTCGGGCTTCGGGTTGTGAAAGAACAGCTCCGCGAGCTCGCCCGCGTACCACGCGCCCACGAACGTGCGGAACACGCCCACCGCGCGCTGGAGCGGCGCCTCGTACTCGGCGCGCCAGTCGACCCGCTCCCCCGCGAGCTCGCGGGCCGCGAGGGTCGCCGCGAGGCTGCCCGACTCCATGGCGAACATGACGCCGCTCGAGAACACGGGGTCCAGGAAGTCGCCCGCGTTGCCGGCGATCGCGTAGCCCGGGCCCGCGAGCCGGGTCGTCCGGCGCGACCAGCCGCGGAGCACCTGGGTGGGCATGGCGGGGCGCGCCTGGGCGAGGCGCCGCGACGCCACGGGATCGGTGGCGATGAGCGACCAGACCTTCGCCGAGTCGGTGTCGCCCGACGTCGCGAACAGGGCCTCCTCGGCGACCACGCCGACCGACGTGCGTCCGTTCGAGAACGGGATGAGCCACAGCCACGCGCCGCTCGGGTGGATCGTCACCCAGATGTCGCCGGCGGCCTCGCCCTCGGGCCGCCGATCGCCCTCCACGTGGAGGTAGCGCGCGGTGCGCGTGGGCATGTCGGACGGGGCGTCGAGCGACAGCGCCTGGGCGAGCACGCGGCCGGGTCCGCTCGCGTCGAGGACGAACCGCGCGCGCACCTCCACCTCGCGGCCCGTGAGCTCGTCGTGGAGGCCGAGCCGCGATCGCCCGCGATCGCCGTCGAGCTCGACCCGGGTCACGGAGACCCCGAAGCGCACGTCGGCGCCGAGCGCGAGCGCGCCCGTCGCGAGGGTCTGGTCGAAGTCGTCGCGCGGCACCTGGTAGGCGAAGGCGAAATCGCCGGGCAAGCTTCGCTCGAACGCGAAGCGCTGCACCTCGCCCCGGCGGAAGAAGCTCGCACCCCGCTTCACCTCGTACCCGCGCGCCTCGACCCGCGCGAGCAGCCCCGCGCGGCCGAGGAGGTCGAGGCACCGCGGCAGCAGCGACTCGCCCACGACGTGGCGCGGGAAGGTCGCGCGCTCGAGCATGAGCACCGTGTGGCCCGCGGTCGCGAGCAGGGCCGCCGCGAGGCTGCCGGCGGGGCCTGCGCCGATGATGACGACGTCGACCTCGGTGGGGTAGGGGAGCACGCGCGGAGTATCGTCGGGGTCGTCTGGCGTTGCCAGACCCATCGCCGCCGCGCCGACCGCCGTTGACGATGCCGCCTCGCGGCGCGACGCTCGACGCATGTCCCACGCGCGCTCCGGCCTCCCGCTCGTCGTCGCTCTCGCCGTCGCGCCCGCGTGCGGGCCGTCCGTGCCGCCCTCGGCTGTTCCGTCCGCGGCTGCGCCCGCCCACGCCGCGGCGAGCGCGGCGTCGCGCGCCCGCTTCAAGGACGACGTGGCCCTCCTCCAGCGGCACGGCGAGGTGGTCGTGCTCGAGAGCCCCTCCGGCGGGCGCGTCGCCGTCTCGCCCACGTACCAGGCGCGCGTCATGACGAGCGCCGTCGGGCCCGACGACGAGAGCCTCGGCTTCGTGCACCGGGCCTTCATCGAGGCGGGCAAGACGGGCACGCAGTTCGACAACTACGGCGGGGAGGACCGCTTCTGGCTCGGGCCGGAGGGTGGCCAGTACGGCCTCTACTTCCCCAAGGGCGCGCCCTTCACGTTCGCGGCGTGGCAGACGCCGGCGGCGTTCCAGGAGGGGGCGTGGGCGGCCTCCGAGCGCACGCCTACTTCGCTGACATTTCACAGGAAAATGTCCGTGGAGAGCCGCCTCGGGGCGCGCTTCGACCTCGACGTGACGCGCGCGCTCCGCGTGCTCGAAGCGGCCGACGTGCAGCGTCACCTCGGCGTCGCGCCCGCGCCCCGGGTGCGCTGGGTGGCCTTCGAGTCGCGCAACGCGGTGACCAACGCGGGCGCGGCGCTGTGGACCGAGGCGACGGGGCTGCTCAGCGTGTGGATCCTGGGCATGTTCGCGCCCGCGCGCGACGCGAAGGTGATCGTGCCGTTCAACGCCGCGGCGGCGGGCCCCGTGGTGAACGACGCCTACTTCGGGAAGGTGCCGCCGGAGCGGCTGGCCGTGCGCGGCCCCGCGCTGATCTTCACGTGCGATGGCGAATACCGGAGCAAGATCGGCCTCGGGCCCGCGCGCGCGCGGAGCGTGGCGGGGAGCTACAGCCCCGGCGCGCGCCTGCTCACGATCGTGCACTACGACAAGCCCGAGGGCGAGCGGCGCTACGTGAACAGCATGTGGGAGGAGCAGCGGGAGCCGTTCGCCGGCGACGTGCTGAACAGCTACAACGACGGCCCGCCCGCGCCCGGCAAGCCCCCGCTCGGCGGCTTCTACGAGCTCGAGACCAGCTCGCCCGCCGCCGCGCTCCGGCCCGGCGAGACGCTCACGCACACGCACCGCACGTTCCACTTCGTGGGCGACGCAGCCGACCTCGACCCGATCGCCAAGGCGGTGCTCGGGGTGTCCCTCGCGGAGCTGCGATGAGCGCGTGGCGGGCCGGCGCGCTGGCCACGGCCGCGCGGTTGTCGACAGCCACCACGAATTGCCGCATGTCCATG
>DAORJJ010000162.1:0-12561 GCA_035439005.1 Polyangiaceae bacterium
CGCCGGTGGAGCCCGCGCTGCTCGCGCCGGGCGAGCCTCGCCTCGCGGCGCCGCAGTTCACCGCGAAGAAGATCGCCGATCCGCTGGCGGGCCGCCCCTCGCGCTCGTTCCTGCTCGTCGTCGCGACCGTGTCGCTCGTGGCCGACGTGGCCTCGAAGCTGTGGGCCGAGAAGGCCCTCGACGGCTACCCCGGGTTCGTCACCGTGCTCGACGAGCACCTCATGTTCATCCTCGCGAAGAACAAAGGCGGCGCGTGGGGCCTTCTGCAGGGCCAGAGCGAGAACGTCCGCAGGCCGTTCTTCCTCTTGGTCTCGGTCGCCGCGATCGCGTTCATCATGACGCTCTACCGGCGCCTCACCCCGCGCCAGCACGCGCTCCGCTGGGGGCTCCCGCTCGTGCTCGGCGGCGCGCTCGGGAACGTGTTCGACCGCGTCCGCTACGGCCACGTCATCGACTTCATCGACTACCGGGCCGAGTGGGTGCGCTCGATGAACACGTTCATCGCCAAGTACGCAACCGGCCACTACGTCACCGATCACTGGCCCACGTTCAACGTCGCCGACGTGGCCATCTGCGTGGGCGTCGCGCTCATGGCGGTCGACATGTTCACCGCGCGCCGCGGCCGGCCCGAGCCCGCGCTGCCCGCGCAGGCCGTCCTCGTCCCCGCGGTCGACGGCCCCGCGCTCGAGGCGCCGCCGCACGAGGCGCCGCCGCTCGACGCGTCCCCGGAGGCCCCGTCCGAGGGCGAGGTCGCGAAGGAAGACGCTTGAGACCGGAGCTGTTTCGTCTCTTCGACGTCGGCTTCCCGTCTTACTTCGTCCTCCTGCTGACCGGCTTCGTCTTCGCGACCGCGCTCGGCGTGCTCTGGGCGCGCCGCATCGGCCACAACCCGGACGTCATCGTCGACCTGTCGCTCGCGATGCTCCTCTCGGGCGTCGTCGCCTCGCGCCTGCTCCACGTGGTCGCCGACGGCTACTTCATGGACTACGTGCACCTGTGCACGGATCCCTCGAAGGTGAGCTGGCCGCTCGAGCGCGCGGAGTGCCTCTCGTCGCGCTACCAAGGCGTGTGGGACGAGGCGGCCCGCACCTGCCACCCGTCGCAGACCGACTGCTTCGCGTGGGCGAAGTTCTGGGCCGGCGGCCTCACGTACTACGGCGGGTTCCTGGGCGCCACGGGCGCGGCCGTCGTCCTCCTCCGGCGGGACAAGTTCCCCTTCTGGAAGGCCGCCGACATGGCCGGCTTCGCGATCCCGATGGGGCTCGCGTTCGGGCGCATGGGCTGCCTGCTCGCCGGCTGCTGCTTCGGCGCGCGCTCCGACCTGCCGTTCGCGCTCTCGTTCCCGCCGCGGAGCCCAGCCAGCGAGGCCCAGGCGAAGCTCGGGGAGCTCGCCTCGTCGCGCGAGTGGAGCCACCCCGTGCACTCTACACAAATCTACGAGAGCGCGTTCTCGCTCGCGATCGCGGCGTTCTGCCTCTTCTACGTGCTGCCGCGCAAGCGCTACGACGGCCAGGTGTTCGTCGCCTTCATGGTGCTCTACCCGGCGGCGCGCTTCTTCGTGGAGATCCTCCGTCGCGACGCCCGCGGCGGCGCGCTCGGCCTGTCGACCTCGCAGCTCATCGGCCTCGGCCTGCTCGCGGCGGCGGCCCTCATCCACAAGTGGCGCTCCCCCGCGCGACGGCCCGCGACCGCCGCGTCGAGTGAGTGAAAATTCCGGTGTGTTTCTGGCGCGCTGATTTAGCCTGCGCGCCATGGCCACCATCCTGGACGGGAAGAAGATCGCCGAGTCGGTTCGCCTCGCGGTGAAGGACCGCGTCGCCGCGTTCACCGCGTCGGCCGGGCGGCCGCCGGGCCTCGACGTCGTGCTCGTGGGCGACGATCCCGCGAGCCAGGTGTACGTGGGCGCGAAGGAGAAAGCGTCGGCCGAGGTGGGCGTGCGCGGGCGCGTCCACCGGCTGCCCGCGGACACCTCGGAGGCCGCGCTGCTCGCGCTGCTCGCGCAGCTCTCGGCGGACGACGCGGTCGACGGGATCCTCGTGCAGCTCCCCCTGCCGAAGCACATCCGCGAGGCGCCGGTGCTCGAGGCGATCTCGCCCTGGAAGGACGTCGACGGCTTCCATCCCGAGAACGTGGGCCTCCTCGCGCTCGGCCGGCCGCGGCTCGTGCCGTGCACCCCGCTCGGGTGCATGCGCATCCTGGCGGTCGCCGGGGTGGCGGTCGCGGGGCTGCGCGCGGTGGTCGTCGGTCGCAGCAACATCGTGGGCAAGCCCGTCGCCCAGCTCCTGCTCGCGGAGAGCGCCACGGTCACGATCGCGCACTCGCGCACGCGCGACCTCGCCGCCTTGTGCCGCGAGGCGGACGTCCTCGTCGCCGCGGTGGGCCGCCCGGAGCTGCTCACGGGCGAGTACGTGCGCGAGGGCGCGGTCGTGCTCGACGTGGGCATCAACCGCGTGCCTCGCCCGGACGAGCCCGGCAAGACGCGCCTCGTCGGCGACGTGCACTTCGCGCAGGCGTCCGAGCGCGCGTCGGCCATCACCCCGGTGCCCGGCGGCCTCGGCCCGATGACCATCGCGTGCCTGCTCGAGAACACCGTCCGCGCGGCCGAGCTCCGCGCGGCCCTGTCGCGGTAGGGTTGCCCGCGGCGACCGTTCACTATAGTATCCTACAGTTCCAATATAACGAACGACAGAGGAGGGCAGCATGGCGCGCATTTACGAGGACAACTCCCGAAGCATTGGCCGCACACCGCTCGTCGAGCTGCGGCGGCTCGCGAAGGGCGCCGGCGCGCGGGTCCTCGCGAAGATCGAGGGTCGCAACCCGGCCTACTCGGTGAAGTGCCGCATCGGCGCGTCGATGGTGTGGGACGCCGAGGAGCAGGGGCTCCTCCGGCCTGGCGGCGGCATCGTCGAGGCGACGAGCGGCAACACCGGCATCGCGCTCGCGTTCGCCGCGGCCGCGCGCGGGTACCGCTGCGTGCTGGCCATGCCCGACACCATGAGCCTCGAGCGCCGCAAGGTGCTGGTCGCGTTCGGCGCCGAGCTCGTGCTCACCCCCGGCGCGCAGGGCATGAAGGGCGCGATCGCGAAGGCCGAGGAGCTCGCGAAGGCCGACCCCTCGCTCCACCTCATGCGCCAGTTCGAGAACCCGGCCAACCCCGGCATCCACGAGAAGACCACGGGCCCCGAGCTGTGGGACGACACCGACGGCGAGCTCGACGTGCTCGTCGCGGGCGTCGGCACCGGCGGCACGATCACCGGCGTGTCGCGGTATTTCAAGCACACGCGCCAGCGCGCGATCGTCTCGGTGGCGGTCGAGCCGAGCCACTCGCCGGTCATCACGCAGACCCGCGAGGGCAAGGAGCTGGCGCCCGGGCCGCACAAGATCCAAGGGATCGGCGCCGGCTTCGTGCCGAAGAACCTGGACCTCTCGCTCGTCGACCGGGTGGAGCAGGTCTCCAACGACGAGGCCATCGCCACGGCGCGCAGGCTCGCGAAGGAGGAGGGCATCCTCTGCGGCATCTCCTGCGGCGCGGCGGCCGCGGTCGCGGTGCGGCTCGCGAACGAGCCAGGGTTCGCGGGGAAGACCATCGCGGTGATCCTCCCGGACGCGGGCGAGCGCTACCTCTCGGGCGCCCTCTTCGAGGGCATGTTCGACGGGCTCGACAAGGCCACCGGCTAGGCCCGCGCGCGCGGGACACCTCCGCGGGGTGACGAGACCTTTGGCAGCGCGGGCCTTGCGCGCTATGGGGGCTGCGATGTCGCACCCCGAGCTCGAGTCGTTCGTCGCGGCCATGACCCAGAGCTACGCGGGCGATCCGCGCGGCCACCGCCTCAATCGCCGGTACATGCCCTCGAAGGAGGTCGTGGCCGAGATCGTGGAGCTGTGCCTCGAGGTGTTCTTCCCGGGGTATTTCGGGCGACAAGACCTCACCGATCGGAACCTCGCCGAGCACCTCCGCGGGCTCTTCGGCGAGCTCCACGCGCGGCTCGTCGTCCAGATTGAGCAGTGCCTCTGCCACGCCATCGAAGAGGGCGACGACGACTCGCGCGCGTACGCCGACTGCGCCGGCTACACGGCGCAGCTGTCTCTTCGCCTCCTCGGGCGGCTCCCGGCGCTCCGCGCGGCGCTCCTCGAGGACATGCAGGCGGCCCTCGAGGGCGATCCGGCGGCGCACGGGCTCGACGAGGTGATCTTGGCGTATCCCGGCTTCCTCGCCGTGGCGGTGCACCGGGTCGCGCACGAGCTCTACGAGATGGGCGTCCCCCTCATGCCGCGCATGATGAGCGAGTGGGCCCACAGCGTGACCGGGTGCGACATCCACCCCGGCGCGACGATTGGCCACCGCTTCTTCATCGACCACGCGACCGGCACGGTCGTCGGCGAGACGAGCGTCATCGGCGACGGCGTCAAGCTCTACCAGGGGGTCACCCTCGGCGCGCTCTCGCACCCGCGCGACGCCTCGGGGCGCGTCATCCGCAACGTGCGGCGCCACCCCACGGTCGAGGACGACGTCACGATCTACGCGAACGCCACCGTCCTCGGCGGGACCACGGTCGTCGGGCGCGGGAGCGTGGTCGGGGGCTCGGTGTTCGTCACGAAGAGCGTCGCGCCGGCGTCGCTGGTCTCGCGCGGCGAGAGGGGGCACACCTCGCGGCCCCTCGGTCCCGCGGGGGCCTCGCCGGAGGCGGGGGCGTCACCCGGCGCCCCCGACTTCGACATCTGACCGGGGGAAGACGTCCCTCGATTCGCGGGAGGGGCATGCTCTAGCCCTCGCCGTCGGGGTCGACCAGCACGCGCAGCCGCGAGGCCATCGAGGTGGCGGCGGCGCGCACGAGCTCGACGAGGCCGCCATGAGGCTCGGGCTCGCCCTGGTCGAGGGGCACCGCGAAGCGGAGCGTGGCGGAGTCCAGTGAAGCGGCCGGCTCGCGGTGGAGGTTCGGCTGGTCGCCCTCCGAAGGCGGGCCCGTCGCGTCGTCGGCTGGGCTGAGCTCGGCGCCCACGCGCCGCAGGATGCCGAGCATCGGCCCATTCGTCGCGAGCACCTCGCCGCGGAAGACGTGGACGTCCCGCGCGAGCGCGGCGCGCGCCAGCTCGACGAGCAGCAGGGCGCCCAGCCCTCGGCCCTGGAAGTCGTCCACCACGGTCACCGCGGCCTCCGCGACGGCGGGCTCCCCCTTCACGCGGACGAAGCGCGCCACGCCGACGCCGCGCTCCGTCTTGAGATCGACCGAGGTGGTCGTGGCCACGATCGCCACGTGATCGCGCTGATCGACGTCGGTGAGGTAGCGGAGCACGTGCTCCGAGGGCTCGGTCACCACCGAGAAGAACCGCATGTAGCGCGTGGCGGGTGACAGCTCCCGGAACGCCTCGCGGAACGCCTCTTTGTCGTCGGCGTGGAGGGGACGCAGGGTCACCGGCGTCCCGTCGGCGAGGGCGCGCTCGACCGACCACGGCTCGCGCTCGAACGGGGCGTCGTGGGGGTCGCTGCGCGCGCTCATGCGCTGTACTCTAGGGCCGTGCGCGCCGGAGCATCGACGATTGTTGCGGGAGCCGCGCGCCGCGCGCGCTCGCGGCGGGCGTGCGCTGCCGGTGCCTGACCACCCCGACGCTCCCGACAGGCCGAAGGCCGGCACCCTCGAGCGCTGGGCGCTCGACTACGTCGCCTCGACCACGCTCGCGACGAAGCTCGCGCCGCCGCCGCCGCCGACGCGCGCGGAGGCTCGCCGCGCCGATCCCGAGCCGCCCCGGCCCACCCGCGTGCGTGGGCCTGGTCGCCCCGCCGAGCTCCGCGTCGTCGGCCGTGTGAAGCTCCCGCGGGGGCCAGCGGCGGCCCGCGATCCCCGCGCGCGGGCCCACCTCCTGCACACCTTTCACCACCACGAGCTCCAGGCCGCGGAGCTCATGGCCGCGGCGCTCGCCGCGTTCCCGGAAGCCCCGTGGGCGTTCCGGATGGGCCTGCTCCGCGTCTTTCACGACGAGGTGCGGCACATGGCCCTCTACCGCGAGCACCTCGCGCGGCTCGGCTTCACGGTCGGGGACTTCCCCGTACGCGACTGGTTCTGGGAGAAGCTCGGCGGCTTGCCCACTCCGCTCGCGTTCGTCGCGGCGCTGGGGGTGGGCTTCGAGGGCGGGAACCTCGACCACTGCGCGAGGTTCGCGGCGGAGCTCGACGCGGTCGGCGACGGTCCCGGCGCCGCGATCGTGCGGCAGGTCGGCGAAGAGGAGATCATGCACGTGCGCTTCGGGCTCGCGTGGTTCGCGCGGTTCTCGGGCCGCCCCCTCGTCGAGCTCGCGCAGCTCCGCGCGGCGCTGCCGCCCCCGCTCACGCCGAGCGTGATGCGGGGCCCTTCGCTGAACCGCGCCGCGCGACTGCGTGCAGGATACACGGAGGGCGTGCTCGACGAGCTCGAGCGCTTCACCGCCGAGCACCCCACGCGGCTGCCCTCGCCGGCGGCCCGCGCGTGAGCCTGGGGGCTCCCTCGCGGGTGCGCGCGTGGGTGCTGAACCTCGACGCCAACGAGGAGCTGGCCGGCCGCACGCCCAGCGCCCGCGCGGAGGCCGCCCGCGCGCGCGCGGCGCAGGCCCCGGAGCTCATCGAGCTCGTCGCGGGCGGGATCGTGCTCGGCGGCGGGCGCGACCACGACGCCCGGGGCCTCGCGGGGCTCGCGTTTTGCCCCACGGCGAAGGCGCTCCGCGCGCTCGCGGCGGCCGGCGCGACCCCGCCCCTGGCACCCTCGATGGACGTGCTCGTCCGCGCCAACCACAGGCGGCTCTCCGCGTCGCTCGGCCAGGGGCTCGATCACGGCGCCTTCGTGACCGACCTCGGCGCGCTCGCCGAGGCCATGGCGCGCCTGCCACACGCGGAGTGGGTCCTGAAGCACCCGCTCGGCTACGTGGGGCGCCTTCGCCTGCGGACGCACGCCCTCGACGAGCGCTGCGCGGCGTTCGCGCGCCGGTGCCTCGCGGAGGCCGGGGGGCTGCAGGTCGAGCCCTGGGTCGAGCGCGTGAGCGACTTCGCCCTCCACGGCTTCGTCGACGCGAGCGGTCGCGCGACCCTCGGCGAGCCGACCACGCAGGTGTGCGACGAGACAGGCGCCTGGCGCGCCACCTCGCGCGCGCACGACCTCGACCCCGCCGAGGCGCGGGCCCTCGCGCGAGAGGCGGGGGTGGCGGCCGCGGCGCTCCACGCGATCGGGTACTTCGGTCCCTTCGGGGTAGACGGCTTCCGCTACCGTGCGCCGGGCGGAGCCGAGCGGCTGAACCTGCGGTGCGAGATCAACGCGCGCTACACGATGGGGTGGGCGGTCGGCATGGCCGGGCGCCGCCCCGACCTCGAGCCGGGCGCGGCCTGAGCGCGGCCGTTGCCGCGTCGCGGCGCCTCTGCTAACCCACCCAGACCTTGGCCTTCGCTCCGCGCATCCGTCCGGCGCCGCCCGCACCCCTCGTGCGCCGCTCGAGGGCGCAGGGGGTGGCGCGGTGGTAGACCTCATCGTCACCACCCTGTGCTTCATCGGGCTCGTCGCGGCGGTGTACCTGTTCCGCGAGCTCACCACGGGGTTCGGCGCGTACCTCATCGGCTCGTACGTTGGTCGCATCGCCATCCATTTCGCGGCCAACAGCGTGAAGTTCTTCCACCACGAGGTCGGAGGCGACGCCCGCATCTACGAGACGCTCGCGACGTGGATCGCCAACCAGTGGTCGATGAACGGCTTCTCGTACATGACCGCCCGCGACAACGCGTGGATCGGCGCGACGTCGCTGCCGCCCAACATCTTCGCCGTCTTCATCTACTTGAGCGGGGGGCAGTCGGCCCGCGTCGCCTGCACGTCGGTCGTCGTGCTGGCCACGTGCTTGTCCGCGCTGAACTTCTTTCGGCTCGCGATGGAGCTCGGCTCGGAGCGGCGCGTGGCCGTCACGATGACGATGATCCTCTTCGCGCTCCCGGGCGTCGTCTTCTACACGAGCGACATGTACAAGGACGGCCTCGTGCTGGCCTTCACCCTGGGGGCCGTGGGGAGCGCCATCCGCGTGTCGCGGCGGTTCTCGGTCCTCCACGCCGCCATCGGCGTGGTGTCGCTCGGGGCGCTCTGGTTCGTCCGCTTCTACATGGTCTTCCTCGCCGTCCTCCCGATCGCCGTCGGGTACATGGGCTTCGGCTCGAAGCGCTGGCTCCGGCCGACGATCTCCACCATCCTCGTGGGCGTGGCACTCTGGGCGTTCGCCGGGAGCCAGGGCAGCGTCGACGCGGCGTCGAGCGTCGAGGAGACGTTCGACTTCGCGACCGGCAGAAAGGGTGACGTCGGCGTAGGCAACGCCTACGGCGGCTCGGCGGTGGAGCTCGGCAAGGGCCTCGGGAGCATCCCGGTCCGTGTGCTCTACACGTTGTTCTCTCCCTTCCCGTGGCAAGCGGGCACCGTCGGGCTTCACCTCGGCAAGGTCGACACGCTGATCTTCACGTACCTCATCTACCGCGGCGTGCGCGCCGCGCGCGCGCTCGGCCGCGTCGACCGCCCCACGCTGCTCAGCCTGCTCGCGTACATCCTCCCCACGACCTTCGCCTACTCGCTCACGTTCGCGAACATGGGGCTCATGCTTCGGCAGCGCATCCCGGTGGTCGTCATGGTGGGGCTCCTCGCCGTGTTCAGCTGGCCGCGTCGGGCGTCGCGCCGCGCCCCCGCGAAGGGGGTCAAGGCTCCCGCGGAGGGCGCGCCTGCACGCACCCCGCGTCTCCCGCGGCCGGCCGCGCGCCCTGGCCGCCTCCTGCCCGCGCGCGCCCCGCGGGCGTAGCGCGGGGCCGCGCGGGCTCCCGCGCGGATTTGCCTTTTCGGCGCGCGAAGCGGCTGGTATCGCATGCGTCGATGTCGCCGGACGAGGCTCGCTGATGTGTGGAATCTTCGGCGCCATCGGCGCCACCCGCCGGGTCGACGCGGAGGCCGCTCTCCGCGTCATGACTCACCGCGGCCCCGACCAGCGCGCGGTGCTCCGGCTCCCGGGCGCCGACGGCCGCCCGGCCGCCGAGCTCGGCTTCGTGCGCCTCGCCATCCTCGACCTCACGGAGAACGGCGCGCAGCCGATGCGCAAGGACGGCCTGGTCATCGTCTTCAACGGCGAGATCTACGACCACACGGAGCTCCGGGCCGAGCTCGAGGCCTCGGGCGTCGCCTTCCGCTCACGCTCCGACACCGAGGTCCTCCTCGAGGGCTTTCGGGCGTTCGGCGAGGCGGTCGTCGATCGGATCACCGGGATGTTCGCGTTCGCCGTGTGGGACGAGCGCACCGGCAGGCTCTTTGCGGCCCGCGATCCGGCGGGAAAGAAGCCGTTCTTCTTCGCCGCGCGCCCCGACGGGTTCTTCTTCGCGTCCGAGATCAAGGGCATCGTCGCCTGCGGGCTGCGCACCACGGTCGACGAGGCCGAGCTCCCCATCTTCATGGCGCTCGGGCACGGCCACGGCGACCGCACGGCGCACGCCGAGGTGCGTGAGCTCCGACCGGGGCACACGCTCCGCCTCGAGCCCGGCGCGCGCGAGCCCGTCGTGCGACGCTACTACCGCGCGCCCTTCGGCGAGCGCCCGCTCGAGCTCGGGGTCGACGAGGCCGTCGCGAAGGTGCGCTCGCTCGTCGACGCGGCCGTGAAGCGGAGGCTCGTGGCCGACGTGCCCATCGGCGCGTTCCTCTCCGGCGGCATCGACTCGACGGTGATCGTCGGGCTGATGGCGAAGCACACCCCCGGGCGCGTGAAGACCTTCTCCATCGGCTTTCAGGGCGATCCCGCCTACGACGAGACCCGCTTCGCGCGCATGGCCGCGCAGCAGTTCGGCACCGAGCACACCGAGTTCATCGTGGAGCCGAAAGCCGTCGAGCTCATCGAGCCGCTGGTCAACGTCCACGACGGCCCCTTTGGCGACTCGTCGGCGCTGCCTACGAGCATCGTCTCGCGCCTCACGCGCGAGCACGTGACCGTCGCGCTCACGGGCGACGGCGGCGACGAGCTCTTCTGCGGGTACACCCGCTTTCTCGCCGCGGAGATCTCCGAGCGCATCCCGCAGTTCCTGCGCTCGGGCGCGGCCTCCGTCGCGAAGCTCGTGTCTCCGGGCGAGAAGGAGCGCAGTCTCCGGGCGAAGGCGAGGCGGTTCTTCGTCACGGCCGAGCGCCCCCTCGAGGATCGGCTGTTCGCGTACTCCCCCTATTTCCTCGATCGGCTCGACGATCTGTTCTCGCGCGACGTCGCCGAGCGCGCGCACGCGACCGTGCGCGGCTTCGCCCGCGAGAGCCTCGACGCCTGCCCGAACGCCACCGCGCTCTCCCGGGTGCTCGCGTTCAACTACGAGACCTACCTCCCCTACGATCTGCTCGTGAAGGCCGACAGGTCGTCGATGCTCCACTCGCTGGAGCTGCGGTCGCCGTTCCTCGACCGCGAGCTCACGCAGTTCGCCGCGAGGCTCCCCGACGCGTACCGTCGCCGGGGCCTGAACAAGAAGTGGCTGCTGAAGCGCGCCTTCCCGGAGCTGCTCCCCGACGCGCTCGCGAACCGCCCAAAGATGGGCTTCGGTGTCCCGCTCGCCGACTGGTTTCGCGGCGCCCTGCGCGAGCTCTTGAACGACCAGCTCGGGCCGAGCGCGCGCCTTTACCGCTACCTGCGCCGCGACGCCGTGATGAAGGTCCTCGCCGAGCAAGACGCCGGCACGTCGCACCACGCTCACCGGGTGTGGCTCCTCCTCACGCTCGAGGTGTGGCTGAAGTCGATGGAATCGCCCGCGTAGCCCCGGCTCAGTTCAAGAGCGGAGGGGCCACCTCGAAGAACCGCTCGACCCTCGCGCCGCACGCGGAGCAGTCCACCACGCAGACGCGGAGCCTGCGGCCAGCGCGCTCCTCGGCCGTGTGCTCCACGAGGCGAACGCTCCCGCCGCAGGCCGGGCAGGGGAGGCTCCGGGCGGTGGGCTCGACGAGCGCCGCGGTCGAGACGACGCGGGGGCGCTCGGGGGCGCCGCCCGCCTCGAGCTTGGCGAGGGCGAGCCGCTCGGCGCGGGACTTGTCGAGCGCGCGGGAGGCCTCGCGTCGAACGGTGCGGTCACGCTTCGGTCTCTTCGCCACTGTGGCCTCCAAGGTTGCACGCGGGGATGCGCCGCCGGGCCCGCTCAGGGAGGCGAATACGCGGCCTGCCACTCGCGCAAATAGCGCCTCTCCTCGCGCTCCCAGGTCTCGTCCGACCAACCGAGCTCGGGCTGCGCGACCGCGCGGATCCGCCCGAGCTCGCCCTCGCCGCCGCGCGGAAGCGTGAGCCCGACGCGCACCCGCCGCAGCAAGAGGTCACCGAGGTTCACGCAGCCCTCCTCGCGGGCGGCGAGCCGCAGCTCGCCGAAGAGCGACAGCCCGCCGCCGATCGACTCGCGCGCGTGCGCCTCTTGGGCCGCGCCCACGGCCTCTTCTCCGAGGCGGCCGAGCAGCCGCCGCTTCGCCGCGGGCGTCAGATCGCTCGACAGCGCGTCGTCGCCCGGCCCGGCCGCGAAGATGCGCGTGCGCTCCGGCAGCGGCCCGAGCTCCGCGCGCGCGGCCTCGAGGGCCTCCCGCGCCATGAGCGCCCACGTCGTGAGCTTGCCGCCCGTGATGGTGTAGAGCCCGCTCTCTTGCCACACCGCGTGCTCGCGCGACTCCTTCGAAGGGTCGGGGTTGCCGGTGTCGATCACGGGGCGCACGCCCGAATATGTGCATAGTACATCTGTTTCGGTGAGCCCGAGGGTCGGGAAGACCTTCCGCGCGCCCTCGAGGATGTACTCGGCCTCGGCGGTCGAGATGCGGGGCTCGAGTTCGAGCGACGCGTCGTGATCGACGTCGGTCGTCCCCACGAGCGTGACGCCCTCCCACGGGACCGCGAACACGCCCCGCTGGTCGCGCGGGTGCATGAAGCTCATCGCCTCTTGCACGGGGATCTTGCTCCGCGGGAACACGAGGTGGCTCCCGCGGATCTTCCGGAGCCGCGGCGCCTCCCCGACCGCGCCGCGGAGGTCGTCCGCCCACGCGCCCGTGGCGTTGATCACGGCCTTGGCGCGCACCTCGACCGTGCGGCCGCGTCGCGGGTCGCCCTCGGGCGCGCCGTCGTCGCGGGCCACCGCGCCCACCACGCGCCCGCTGGCGTCGCGCAGGAGATCCGCCACGCGCGCATAGTTGAGCGCGGTGCCCCCGGCCCGGACCGCCTCGCGGATCACGCGCACGGTGAGGCGGGCGTCGTCGGTCTGGGCGTCGAAATAGCGGTAGCCGCCGAGCACGCCCGACTCCGCCATGGCCGGGAAGGCGCGCAGGATCTCGGCCGCGTTCAGCCGCTCGTGCTCCCACTTCCACGCGAGCGCGTCGTAGAGGCTGAGCCCCACGCCGAACATCCACCGAGGCATCTGATCGCCCTCGAAGGCGGCGAGCGAGAAGGGGAGCGGCTCGACCAGGCCGCGGCCCTCGTCGAGCATGCGCTCGCGCTCCTTGACGCTCTTGCGGGTGACGAGGAACTGCCCCTGGCGGAGGTAGCGGAGCCCGCCGTGCACGAGCTTGGTCGAGCGGCTCGACGTGCCCGAGG
>DAORJJ010000163.1:0-12490 GCA_035439005.1 Polyangiaceae bacterium
CTGGCGGTGGCGATCGGCGCGCTCGGCGTCCGCCAGCTCCGGACGGCTTCGGAGCAGGACGCGCGCGCGCGCGTCGAGGCGCTGACCGACGTGCTCGCCGCGCGCCTCGGGCCGCTGTCGGTGGAGGGACGGGAGCGGGCGCTGCGCTTGGCCGTGCGGAGGACGGCGGCCGAGGGCTTCCTGGTCGACGCGGACGGCGCGGTGCTCGTCGACGCGTCGCTCGGGGGCGTCGAGCGGGCCGAGGTGGCGCGGTGGATCGAGCGGGGCACGGGCGAGACGTCCACGCGGCTCGGCGCGGCGTACTTCGTGGCGCGCCGCGTGCGCGCCGGGCCGTGGCTCGTGCTGGTGGCGCGCCGGCCGCCGGCGGCCGAGGGGGAGTCGCGGCTCATCGACTCGCTCATCGCGCTGACCACGCTGCTCGTGTTCGCGGCGGCCGCCGTGGCCTTCGCGGTGACGCGCGACGCCGGCCGTGACATCGATTTTTTGACCCGACGGATCGAGGGCATGGCGCAGGTGCGCTCGGCGCCCACGGGAGAGCTCGTGCCGGTGCGCGCGATCGACGAGATCGGCGGCCTGGCCGTGGCGTTCAACCGCCTCGTCGTGCGCTTCACCTCGGCCGAGCGCGCGTACCACGATCACCTCTCGCGCGCGCGCGCGGCCGATCGTGACCGCGCCGCCTTCCTGGCCGCCGTGAGCCACGAGCTGCGCAGCCCGCTGAACGCGATCCTCGGGTTCTCCGACCTGCTCGTGCAGGAGGTGGACGGACCCCTGTCGCCGGCCGCGCGCGAGGAGGTGGAGCAGATCCGCGGCTCGGGCCAGCACCTGTTGTCGCTCATCAACGACATCCTCGAGTTCTCGGCGATCGAGAGCGGGCAGCTCAAGCTCGCGGTCTCCGCCGTCGACGTCGTCCACGTCTGCACCGACGTCGTGCGCGAGGCCCGCCTGTCGCTCGGCGGGCGCCCGCTCGAGCTCGAGGTGCGGGGCGAGGGGCCGCTGTTCGCGCACGTCGATCCGCGGCGCCTGCGCCAGGTGGTGGGCAACCTCGTGGGCAACGCGGTCAAGTTCACCGAGCGCGGCACCGTGGCGGTCACGCTGGGCGTGGAGGGCCGCGCGGTCACCATCGCGGTCTCCGACACGGGCCGGGGCATCGCGCCCGAGGAGCAGTCGCTCGTGTTCGAGGACTACCGCCAGACCACCGACGAGCGCGGGATGCGCCGCGGCTCGGGGCTCGGGCTGGCGATCGCGCGCCGCCTCGTGCTCGCCCACGGGGGCACGATCCGCCTGGAGAGCGAGATCGGCGTGGGGACGACATTTTTCCTTACATTTCCGATGGTTGTGACCCCGTCGGCGCCGCCCCCGGCCGGGAGCGGCGCGTGACCGGCCACACGCGCTTCGCCGCGCGCCTGCTCGCGTTCCAGCTCTCGGCCCACGCCGCGGCCTCCGGGGTCGTCGCGGCCCTGGCGCCCACGCTGCTCTTGCTCGACGCCGGGCTGCGGGACGAGCTCGTGCCCGTGGGGATGGTGCTCTTCGTCCTGCTCGGCACCGCCATCGCGATCAGCACGCTCGCCGTGACCCGGCCGCTGGCCGGGCTCTTCCGCGCCCAGGACGAGGGCGCCGAGCCCGAGTCGGAGGCCGTGCGGGCCCTGCAGCGGGTGCCGTCGCGCCTCACCGCGGCGTACTTCCTGAGCGTCGGCGCGCTCGCCGCGATCTTGGCCATGACGCGCTCGGCGAAGGCGGATCTCTCCACGCACGTCGCGCTCGCCGCGCTCGTCGTGACGATCGTGAGCGGCGTGTCGCTCGCGAGCTTCACCATGCTCCGGTCCCAGGTCGCCGAGGTGATGGCCGAGATCTCGCCGAAGGTGAGCGAGGAGGCCTTCGTCGAGCTCCGCGACAACGCCCGCTCGACGAGCCTCGTCGCCGCGCGCGTGGCGCTCAGCGTGGCCACGCCCGCGGCGCTCGTGGCCGTGGGCGCGGTGCTCCTCGTGTACGCGCACTCGCGCGCCGCCGCGGCCGACGCGCGCGTGAAGTGCGCGCTCGCGCTCGCCCGGGCCACGCTCGAGCCGGTCGAGGGGGAGCGCCTCGGCTTCGAGGCCGTGCGCCTCGCGGCGGAGCAGCACGGCTACGCGCTCTCGCTCTCCGACGAGCCCCAGGAGGGCGTGCGCGCGGTGTTCGACGAGCGCGGCGAGATCACCGTGCGCGCGCCGCTCCCGGGCGCGGGCGCGCGCGAGGGCCAGGGCGAGGGCGCGACTCAGCTGTCGGTGCTGGTGCGCTTCGACGCGGGCGAGCCTGGCGCGGGGCTCAGCCTCGTCTTCGCCGTCGCGGGGCTCGGCATCGGCTTCGCGCTCATGCTCGGCAGTCGCCTCGGCTCGGCGCTGTCGCACGACGTCGAGGTCGCGCGGCTGCAGATCGAGGCGATGGGCGCGCGCGACGTGCTGCGCGGCCTCCGCGTGCGGAAGAAGGCGACGTTCCGCCCCGTGCGCGCGATGACCGACGCCATCGAGCGGCTCGGGTCCATCTTCCGCGAGTTCGCGTTCGCGCAGGAGGACGCGATCGTGGCCAAGCGCCGGGTCGAGCAGACGCGCGGCCTCTTCCTGGCCTCGATGAGCCACGACCTCAAGGCGCCGCTGAACGCGGTGCTCGGCTTCGCGGAGCTCGTCAAGCGGCAGCCCCTCACCGACGGCCAGCAGGAGAGCCTCGCCATCATCGAGCAGCGCGGCCGCGAGCTCTTGCACCTCGTGCGCACGATCCTCGACGCCTCGCGCGCCGACGCGGGCGCGCTCGACGTGACGCTCGAGGAGGCCCGCGTCGAGGACCTCGTGACGACCGCGGTCATGGACGCGCGGGAGCTCGAGGGCTCGCGGATCGTGGCCGAGGTGCAGCCCGAGCTCCCCCGCATCACGGCCGACGGCGCGCGCGTGGCGCAGGCCCTCACGCTCGTGCTCCTCTCGGCCGCGCGCCTCGGCAGCAAGGGCGTGCGCCTGCGGGCCTCGTCGCCGACCGACGGGCGCGTGCGCGTGGACGTCGAGTCGCAGGGGCTCGCGAGCGCGCTCACGCCGGAGGAGCGCGAGGCCCTCTTCCGGGCATTCGAGCACGCCGAGAGCGCGCGCAACATGGGGAGCCTCGGGCTCGGGCTGTCGCTCGCGCGGGCCATCCTGCGGGCCCACGGCGGGGAGCTCGAGGCCCAGTCGAGCGGCGAGTTCGCGACCCTGTTTCGCCTGGAGCTGCCCGTCGTGGCGTGCCCGCCGCGCGAGTCGATCCCGTCCGCGAGGTGGGGGCGGTAGGCGCCGGCGACGCGCCGCCGCTACACGCGGCGCGACGGCAGGCCGAGCAGGGCGCGCGCCTGCTCGGGCTCGACGGGCGTCCGCCCCACGCTGCGCGCGTACGCCGCGGCGCGCGCCACGAGCGGGGCCGAGCCCTCCGCGAGCACGCCCTTCTCCAGGTAGATGTTGTCCTCCAGGCCGACGCGCGCGTGGCCGCCGAGGCGCATCGCGAGCTCGGTCATGGGGCGCTGGTGGCGGCCGACGGCGGCGACCGCCCACGTGGCGTCGGGCGGGAGCCGCGCGACGAGCGTGCGGAGGTTCTCCTCGGTCGCGCCGATCGCGCCCGCGATGCCGAGCACGAACTGGAAGTGGTACGGGGCGGAGAGCAGCCCCTCCTTCGCGAGCGCGAGGCCCTCCTCGACGTGGCCGACCTCGTAGCACTCGAGCTCGGGGACGCTCCCCGCGTCGCGGATGAGGCGCGCGAGCCCGCGGATGTCCGGGCGGGTGTTCACGAACACGTCGTCGCCGAAGTTCACCGTGCCGAGGTTCAGCGTCGCCATCTCTGGGCGGCACCCGAGCGGGCCGGCGCGCTCGGCGATGCTCATGCCCACGGCCCCGCCCGTGGAGGTCTGCACGATGCAGTCGGTCTTCTGGGTGATCGCCTCGATGGCCTCGGCGAAGCGCTCGCGCGCCTGCGTGGGGGAGCCGTCGGCGTTGCGCACGTGCAGGTGGATGATGGCGCACCCGGCCTCGCGGCAGCGGGCCGCCTCGTCGGCGATTTCCTGGGCAGTAATAGGCAGATACGGTGTCTGCTCGCGTGTCACCTCGGCGCCCACGATCGCGGCCGCGAGGACGAGCTCGCGCCGCTCGGCGCCCGGCCCGAGCTCGCGCGGCGAGCGCGCGCCGAGAACGCCAGGCGGCAGCGCCTTCTTTCGCTGGAGCTCCTTCGGCACGACGCAGGTGCCGATCGCGCGGCACACGACCACGGGCTCGTCGAGCAGCTCGGCGGCGCTCGCCGGGACGCCCGGGCGGCGAATGTTCGTGACGACCTTGCGCGCCTCGAAGCGCATCCGCCGGCTCGTGTTGCCCACGGCCAGCAGCTCGGCCTCGACCTCGATGTAGTCGCCGGCGAACACCGGCGCGAGGAACTCGACGCTCTCGTAGGCGCGGAAGAGGCCCTCGTCGCCGTCGAGGCGGATGAGCAGCTCGGTCGCGACGTCGCCGAAGAGCCCGAGCATGCGGGCGCCGTCGACGAGCTCGCCGGCGTAGTGGGCGTCGTGGGCGGAGAGGCGGAGGCGGAGGGTCACCAGCATGGCCCTCGCTTACCACAAGAGCGGTCGGCCCGCGGTCCGGGCGCCGCGCCGGTCGAGAGCCGCGGTCCGCCGGTCGAAAGTCGCGGTCCGCCGCCGGTCGCCCGCGCCCCGCGCGCGCTAGTGTTCGGAGTGCGCCGCGAGCCCTGGCTCAGCGCCCTCGCGCGCCCCCGCGCCCCCAAGCCCACGACACGTTGCGGCGTGCAGGGCTCCGTGATAGCGAAAGGCCCCTTCCCGTGCCCGTGCCCGAACCCATCGTCGTCGAAGCCCGAAACCTGCCGTCCCACGTCGGCATCATCATGGACGGGAACGGCCGCTGGGCGCAGATGCGCGGCCTCGATCGGGCCGACGGCCACCGGGAGGGCTCGCTCGCCGTCCGCCGGGTCGTGCGCGCGGCGCGCCGCCTCGGTCTGTCGGCGCTCACCCTCTACGCCTTCAGCGAGCAGAACTGGGCGCGCCCGGGCGAGGAGGTCGACGCGCTGTGGGTGCTGCTCCGCGAGTTCCTCGTGTCCGAGCGCGACGAGCTCCTCGACAACGGCATCCGCTTGAACGCCGTGGGCAACATCGGCCGCCTGCCCGGCATCGTGCGGGCCGTGCTCGACCCGCTCCGCCAGGAGAGCGCCGACAAGACCGACATGACCCTCACGCTCGCGCTGAGCTACGGCGGCCGCGAAGAGATCGCGCAGGCGGCCCGCGAGCTCGCGTCGCGCGTGGCCGCCGGCGAGTGCTCCCCGGAAGAGATCACCGCCGACGCGCTGCACGGGCTCATGCCGAGCCTCACGGTGGGCGATCCCGACCTCGTGATCCGCACCGGCGGCGAGCATCGCATCTCGAATTTCTTGCTCTACGGGCTCGCGTACGCGGAGCTCTACTTCGAGGACGCGCTCTGGCCCGACTACCACGCCGAGCACCTCTACGCGGCGGTCGCGAGCTACCAGCAGCGCGAGCGACGCTTTGGCCTCGTGGGCGCGCCGGCGGCGGTGGTCGCGCACAACGACGTGCGCCTCGCGGGGTGAGGCGGCGTGAGCCCCTACAGGGCGGCCGGCGCGCGCGACGGCGAGGCGCCCTCGACCCTCGCGCTGGTCTCGACCACGCTCGCCATGGAGCACTACGGGCATGAGGCCGGCAAGCAGGCGGTGCTCTTCGCCGTGGTCTCGCTCGCGCTCTGCGCGATCGCGCCGCCCACGGCCGCGCTGCTCGGCGTGATCGGGTTCGGTGGGCTCCTCCTCGCCGTGCGGAAGCGGCGTGAGCGGCGGCTCTCGCGCGTGAAGCTCACGGTAGACGCGCAGGTCCTCACGCTCGCGTGGCCCGGCGGCGCGTCCGTGCGCATCCCGCTGGCCGAGCTTCGGTCGGTGGGGCTCGCCGAAGAGGACGAGCCCGGCTTCCTCGTGGGCGGCGGCCACGGCGTGCGGGGCGTGGCCCTCGAGTCGGCCACGGGACGCGCGCACATCGTGCTGCGCACGCGGGATCGCGCGACGCCCGTGCTCGCCCTCGCGATCTCTCAGAGCGAGTGCTTCGAGTGGATCCCGCTCATCCGCAAGTTTCTTCTGTCGTCGGGGTGGGCTCCGCCGCCGGAGCGGCCGGCCGAGCTCGCGCCGCCAGCCACGTGAAGAGGGCCATGCCCGCTCCGTCGGCCAGCAGGTCGAACGGATCGCAGTGGCGCCACGGGATCCACGCCTGCGAGAGCTCCTCGAGGGCCGTGAGCAGGAACGCGAGCGCCACGACCGCGGGCACGCGGCCGCCCGTCCCGGGGAGCGAGGGCGTGGGGAACACCCGCGCGACGAAGAACGCGAGCAGTCCGAACATGCTGAAGTGAGCCACTTTGTCGCCGAAGGGCAGCGACGTGATCACCCGCACGGGCTCGCGGAGGTTGCCCGAGTCGTCGAGGACGATCGCGACGAGGATGACCGAGACCACCGCGGCGAGGCCGAGCCGCGCGAGGGGGCTCGAGGGCGCGGCGGAGGCGGGAGAGGCGGCGGAGGCGGCAGCGTGGAGGGGCATGGTCCGCAGTGTGTGCGTGCGCAGGCCGCGCGCGAGGGCGCACGCTGCGAGCGGTCGTGAACCGCGGGCGAGCGGCGGTCGCGGCGCTCCGCGCGGCGCAGTTGTCGGGCGGCCGGCGCGGGAGTCGTGCTATTCCGTGGGGTCCGCATGGCTGAGCCCGCCGCAAAGAGCGAGACCGTGAGCCCCAACCGGAACCTGGCGGTCCGCGCCACGACCGCGCTCGTGGGGGTGCCGCTCATCTTGCTGCTGCTCCTGAAGGGCCCCTCGTGGGGCTTCTACATGCTCGTGCTGCCCGCCTCGATCATCGGCGCCTACGAGCTCTTCTCGATGACCCACCCCGGCGATCGCCCCTCGCAGGCGATGGGCGTGGCGATGACCGTGGGCGCGTCGCTCGGCACCTACTTCGGGGTGAAGGACCCGCGCGTGCTGCTCACGACCCTGCTCGTCGTCAGCATGTTCGGCCCGCTCTCGACGCTCATCCGCCTCGGCGACATCAAGACCGCCGCGCTCCGGGCCTCCGCGATGAGCATGGGGCCGCTCTTCATCGGCAGCTCGCTCGCGCTGATGGGCGTGATGAAGCGCGATCTCGGCGCGCGCGGCCCCGGGTTCGTGCTGCTCACGTTCTTCTTCGCGTGGATGAGCGACACGGGCGGCTACTTCGCCGGCCGCTTCCTCGGCAAGCACAAGCTCTACGAGGCCGTGTCGCCGAAGAAGACCGTGGAGGGCTCCCTCGGCGGGCTCGCGGGCGGCCTCGCGGGCATGTTCCTCACGCGGGCGGTGCTGCTGCCCGACCTGCCCTTGTCGCACGGGATCCCGCTCGCGCTCGGCGCGACGGCGCTCGGCCAGGCCGGCGATCTCGGCGAGTCGGTCCTCAAGCGCTCGACCGGCGTGAAGGACTCGGGCGCGATCGTGCCCGGCCACGGCGGCATCCTCGATCGGGTGGACGCGCTGATGATGACCTCGGTCGTGGTGTATCTGTACGTGGTCTGGACGACGTGAGCGTGAGCTGAGGCCGGGGCGGGGAAGTAAGCCCGGCACCTGGCCGCGCGAGAGCCCCGTCCCCGACGGGTGGGGAGCCGCCGACCGGATCGGCGAGGCACCATCTGGCGCGGGAAAATGTGGGAGACTAAGCTCACAAGTCGTACGTTTCCTCCTTGCAGCCGTCCCGCTGCCATGGCACCCCGAGAGTACCCCATGCGAACCTCCGGCACCGTCGCTCGCGTCCTTGGATTCGCCCTCTTGCTGGGCGGCGTCGCTTGCTCCGCCTTGAGCGAAGACGAGGCGACGGGCGGCTCGCAAGACGACGCCCTCGAGGCGCAGTTCGACAAGAACAACGTCATCAGCGACGAGGAGCTCTCCACGAGCACCATGACCGTCGGCGACGTGCAGGCCTTCCTCGAGAAGACGCCGTACGGCACGCGCTCCGGGCTCGCGTCGTTCAGCGAGGAGAACAAGACCGCCGCGCAGATCCTCCACGCCGAGGCGCTCCGCTACAAGATAAGCCCCATCGCGCTGCTCGCGCGGCTCCAGCTCGAGCAGGGGCTCATCTCCAAGACCCAGGCGTCCGCGGCCACCACCGACATCGCGTTCGGCTGCGGCTGCCCCGACAGCCCCGTGTGTGGCCCCAAGTACCTCGGGTTCGCGAACCAGGCGGCGTGCGCGGCCGGCTCGCTCCGCCGCTCGATGGACAAGCAGGCGAACGGCGGCTCCACCATCTCGGGGTGGAAGGTCGGCCTCGCGAAGAAGTCGCAGGACGGCGTCGAGATCGTCCCGAAGAACACGGCGACGGCTGCACTCTACACGTACACGCCGTGGGTCGGCGAGTCCGGCGGCGGCAAGACCGGCGTCGGCGGCACGAGCCTCTACTTCAAGGTGCTGAAGCGCTTCACCGACGCGTACGTCATCGCCACGAGCGGCGGCGCGGTCCACTCCGACGCGTCGGCGCCCGACACGGGCAAGCTCACTCCCGCACCCGACGCCTCGCCCCCGCCCGCAAAGGACGCGGGCCCCGTGCAAGACGGCGGCGTGTGCGGCTGCACGAACCCCGCGTTCCCCATCTGCGATCCTTCCACGAAGCAGTGCGTCGGCTGCCTGTCCGACACTCACTGCGCCGGCGACAGCGTGTGCGACACGGCCCTCACGAAGTGCGTCGAGTGCACGACGGGCAAGCTCGACAACTGCGACGCCGCGGGCAAGGGCGCGGCCTGCCTCGCGAACAAGACCTGCGGCTGCAACACCGACTCCGACTGCGGCTCGGCCACCTCGGGCCGCGTGTGCGGCGCCACCAAGGTGTGCCAGGCGGGCTGCCGCGGCACGAGCGGCAACCGCTGCCCCGCGGGCCAGGTGTGCTCGAGCACGAGCAGCGCGGTCGGCACGTGCGGGGCGGCCTCGGACGCCGGCGCGCCCGACGCCGCGCCCCCGCCCGACGCGGCACCTCCGACCGACGACGCGGGCACCGACCCGCCGCCGCCTCCCCCGGATCCCAACGATCCCAACACGCCCGGCGTCGACCCCGAGGAGCCCGAGGGGCCCTCGCCCACGGATCCGGATCTCGAGGGCCACTCCACGCCCGCCACGAACACGGCGCCTCCTCCGCAGCGCAGCGAGGGCTCGGTCGGGCCGACCGGCGGCGGCGCGGGGCCCGACAATGACCTCGGCCGCAGCCCCAGCGCGGCGAGCGGGTGCAGCACGTCGGCGAGCGGGGCCGGCACGAGCACCGGGCTGCTCCTGGGTGGGCTCGGCCTCGCGGTCCTCGCGACCTCGCGCCGGCGCCGCGAGCGCCGCTAGACGGGCGGCTCGAGCGCTCGCGCTGGCCTCCGCCCGCGGACGCTCTTCACGTGAGAACGGCGCGCACTCCGCGAGGGAGGCGCGCCGTTTTCTGTTGAAGGAACGAGGGGTTACTTCTTCTTGGGGGCGCCCTTCGGGGCGCCGCCCTTGGCGCCGCCCTTGCCGTGCTCGCCCTTGTGCTCGCCGTGCTCGTGGTGGCCCTTGCCGCCGCCGTGCTTCGGCATGAGGCCGAGCTGCTCGGCGACCTGCATGCTGTTGGCGAAGCTCCAGCCCTTCACCATCTTGCCGTCCTTCAACAGGACGATGTCGGCGGTGTCCATCGTCACGGCCTTCTTCGTCGCGGGCTTGCCGAAGAGCGGGCCGGTGTTGGTGCCGGTCATCTGCGCCTCGGTGACCACGAAGTCGCCGATGCCCCACGAGGCCTTCACGGTCATCTTCGCGTCGGGGAAGGCCTTCATGTGGTTGTCGAAGAACTTCTTCGCGTCCGCCTTGCCCTTGGAGGGCGCAGGCTGCGTGTTGTCGATCCACTCGCTCGTGTCGGTCGTGAGGGAGAGGAAGTCGTTCGCGCTCTTCTTCTCCATCGCGCCGTACATCGTGCCGAGCAGGGCGACGTTCTTGGTCTCGGCCTCGCTGCCGGAGGCGGCCACGGTCTGCGGCGAGGCCGCGAGCGTGGGGATGGCGGGGGCCTTGCGCGGCGAGAGGCCCATCTGGGAGAGCATCGTGCCGTTGTCCCAGTAGGCGTGCTCCTCGCGGATCTTCCCCTCGGGGGTCCACCAGGCGATGTGCACCGCCTGCCAGCCGATGGGCTTGTTCGTGGGCTTGATGGGCCCCATGTCGCCCTTGTTCGTGCCGGTGATCGCGTACTGGATGACGGTCACGTCGCCCTTGGAGAGGACGAGGTTCGGCGCGAGCTTGGAGTCGGGCGCGAACGCGAAGAACTTCGCGACCTCGGCCTCGATGGTCGCGCGCCCCTTGGTGGGCGGGGTGCCGGCCATCTTCCACTCGGCGTCGTCGGCGTAGAGCGCGCCGAGCTTGGCGGCGTCGTGGCCGTTCATCGCCTCCCAGTACGCGGCGATGGCCTTGGCCTGGAGCTCGGCCAGCGTGGGCTTCGGCGGCTCGGGCTTGGGCTCCTCGACCTTCGGCGGCGGCGGGGCGGGCATGTCGACCGTGGCCGCGGTGGGCTCGGGGGCCTTCGGCGGCGGCGGCGGCGGCGAGCCGCACGCGGCCGACGCGGCCGACGCGAGCAGCAGCACGAGAGCGAGAGAGGGGGACGCGGATTTGCGCATTCGGAGCCTTGGGTTCTTCCTGGCGTAGAGGACGCCGCTGCCGCGCTCCCCGCGCGGCGAGCACGGATATCCACGTCCCTCGCGCGGGCGTCAAGCGCAGAGCGCAGCGGAAGCCGCCCGGCAGGCGTGATAGGTGATCGAGTGTGAGACAGCGTCCCCTGGGCAAGACCGGCCTCGTCACCTCGGAGCTCGCGCTCGGCACCTGGGGCCTCTCGGGAGAGGCCTACGGTCCGGTCGACGAGGCCGACGCGGAGGCGGTGATCGCCCGCGCTCTCGACATCGGCGTCACGCTCTTCGACACCTCCGACTCGTACGGCGGCGGCCGCATGGAGCTGCTCCTCGGCCGCCTCTGCAAGGGTCGCGACGACGTGGTCATCGTCACGAAGGGCGGCACCGATCGGCGGCTCGACCCGCCCATGAAGCGCTTCGACGCCGAGTTCCTGCGCGGCTCGGTGGAGCGCTCGCTGCG
Source organism: Polyangiaceae bacterium (assembly GCA_035439005.1). GTDB lineage: Bacteria > Myxococcota_A > Polyangia > Polyangiales > Polyangiaceae > JAAFHV01. The sequence continues at coordinate 11,114 of DAORJJ010000163.1, forward strand.
CCGCCTCGGGGTCGAGGCCCTCGGGGTGTACCTGCTCCACTGCCCCAGCCGGGAGGCGCTGGCCGGGAACGGCGAGACCCCCGGCGCGCTCGCCACGCTGCGTGCCCTCCGCGACGAGGGGAAGATCCGCCACGTGGGCGTCTCGTGTGGCAGCGAGGAGGTGCTCGAGCAGGCGCTCGAGGAGGGCGCCGAGGTCGTCGAGGTCGCCTACAACGTGTTCCACTCGGGCGCGCTCACGCGGAAGACGGGCGACATCATGGTGCGGCGCCCCGGCGTCCTCGCGCGGTCGGTGCTGAACTACGGCGTCCTCGCCGGCCTGTGGACCCGCGACCGCGAGTTCCCCGACACCGACCACCGCTCGCAGCGGTGGACCCGCTACGAGCTCGAGCACCGCGTGGACCAGCTCGAGGCGCTCCGGTTCCTCGTGCGCGGCGACGTGCTCACGCTGCGCGGCGCGGCCGTGCGCTTCGTGCTCTCCAGCCACGTCGTCTCCGCCGCGGTGCTCGGCCCCCGCACGGTCACGCAGCTCGAGGAGCTCGTGCGCGAGACCGGCGGCGGTCCGCGCTACCTGCGCGACGACGATCTCGCGCGCCTCTACGGGGAGCTCGAGAAGGTGGGGGTGTCCACATGACCCCGGGCGACGCGCGGGCGCTCGCCGAGGCGATGCTCGTCGCCGCGCTCGGCGCCGCCGAGATTGTCAAGCGAGTTTACCATGAGGCCGACCGCGGCGTGACGTTCAAGGTGGGCGACGATCCCGTCACGCGGGCCGACCACGAGGCGAACGCGTTCCTCCTCGACGCCCTCGGCCGCGTCGCGCCCGGGGTCGTGCTCGTGGCCGAGGAGAGCGACCCGGCGACGTACGCCGGCTACGCCCAGGCCGACGCGGCGTTCTTCATCGACCCGCTCGACGGCACGCGCGAGTTCGTCGCCAAGAACGGCGAGTTCTGCGTGATGGTGGGCTTCGCCGAGGCGGGGCGCGCCACGCTCGGCGTCATCGCGTGCCCCTCGTGGGACGAGGCCTTCGTGGGCGCGGCGCTCGGCCAGGCAGGCTTGGCTGAGCGCGGCTTCGCGGAGCGCGCGCTGCCCGGCGGGGGGCGCGAGCCAATTCGTGTATCTTCCACGCAATCGTTCCGCGACGCGCGCGGGCTCATCTCGCGCTCGCACAAGAGCGCGGCGACCGACGCGGTGCTCGCGCGCCTCGGCGCCAAGGAGCTCGTGCCCTACGGGAGCGCGGGGCTGAAGGCCCTCCAGGTGGCGACGGGCGCCTTCGACTTCTACGCGCACCCGGGCCCGTCCGGCATGCTGTGGGACAGCTGCGCGCCGGAGGCGATCGTGCGGGGCGCGAGCTCTTCCAGCAAGACCATCCTCACCTGCTTC
>DAORJJ010000164.1:0-12449 GCA_035439005.1 Polyangiaceae bacterium
GCTGCTGCTCTTGCTCGGTCTCGCGGCGTTCCTGCTGCGCGAGAGCGCGCCGGCGCTGCGCGAGGTCGGGCTCGTGCGCCTCGTCCGCGGGGGCGGCGCTCCGCCCGCCCTCGGCCGACGTGGGCGTCGGGGTCGCGACCTTCGCGGCGAGGGGCCGGCGTGCGCGCCCCGGCTGCTCGCGCTCCGCGGCGCGGAAGGGCTCGAGCGCCTCGATGACCGCGCGCGCGCTCGCGGGCCGCTTGTCCGGGCTCTTCTCGAGCAGCGCGAAGAGGGTCGTCTCCACGCCCCTCGGCAGACCCCGGCGGACCTCGTCGGAGAGCTCGGGCGGCTCCGCCGTGCACTGGAGGTTCAGGAGCTCGCGCGGGGACGCGGAGTGGAACGGCACCTCCCCCGCGAGCATCTCGTAGAACACGAGCCCGAGCGCGTAGAGGTCGGCGCGGGCGTCGATGGCGCCCGCGTCAATCTGCTCGGGGCTCATGTACTGGAGCGTGCCGATGCTCTGCGTGTTGGTCACGTTGACCTCCGCGAGCACCTTCGCGACGCCGAAATCCATGACCTTGAGCCCGGTGACGGGGCGGTCGCCGGTCGCTTCGCCCTCGGGCGCGCCCTCGCAGAGCAGCATGACGTTCTCGGGCTTCAGGTCGCGGTGCACGATGGCGGGCTGCTGCTCGTGCGCGACCGAGAGCGCCTCGGCGATGTGCACGACGTGCTCGATCGCCTCGGCCCACGGCAGCGAGCGCCGCTCCGTCAGCTCGTCGCGCAGCGTTCGCCCCTCGAGGTACTCGAGCACCATCACGAGCTTGTCGCCGTCCTCGACCGAGGCGAGGCTCCTCACCAGGTTCGGGTGCTCGAGGTGCGCGAGGATCTGCAGCTCGTTCAAGAAGAGCCGACGGCCCTCTTCGCTCTTCGTCAGCTCGGGGCGCAGCACCTTCAGCGCCACGCGGCGCTTCGAGAGGCGCTCCTCCGCCTCGTACACCTTGCCCATTCCCCCTTCGCCGATGAGGCGCTTGACGAGGTACTCGCCGATTCTCTCCATGTGGCCTCTTTCAGCTCGCTGCCTCTCGCTTCGCCTTCGACCCGAGCGGCCGCCGCCGGTCCGGGTGGGAGCCCTCGTCCTACGCGTACGCACGCCCTTCGATCTGCCCGCGCACGAGAAAATGGGTCACTCGAAGTGCACCGGCGCCCCGTCCCGCGCGCACGCCAGCATCTCGTCCATGCCCATCACCGTGAGATCGGGGAGCTCGTCCTCCCGGAAGAGGCGCGCCTCGAGGATCTCCAGCGGGTTGCGCGGCGGCTTCACGGGCGGGTCGACCTCGCAGCGCACGACGACCGTAATCGCGTGAAAGCGGGGATCGCGCTCGGGGCGGGAGAACACGCCCGCAACGCGCTCGAAGCGCGAGCGCACGACGCCGGCCTCCTCCTCGAGCTCGCGTGGGTACGTGGCCGCGAGCGGCTCGCCCCACTCGACCGTGCCCCCGGGGAGCGCCCAGCGGCCCGTGTCCGCCCGACGAATCAGCAGCCAGCGCCCATCGGCGGCGCGCCCGGCGACGACGATCCCCAGCACGGGTCGGCGCAGCACGTGGCGGGCCACCTCCTTCACGAGCGTGAGCGCCCCGCGCGGGAGCCTCGAAAACAGTCCTCTCGCCATCGCGGCGCACTCTACGGCGTTATCGCGTGTCGGCGTGGTAGAAGCGTCGGCGTGAAGCTCGCTACCTTCGTCGAGAACGAAACCCAGATCCCCGCCCTCGTCGTGGACGCCGACGCGAACGCCAACGCGAACGCCAACGCGCTCGTTCACCTGCCCCTCGCCTTCGCGTGGCTGGAGGCCCGGCAGGGGCGCGCGGCGACGGCCTCCGCCGTGTCGGCGCGCTACGGCGCGTCGGTGCTGGGCTTCGTGGAGGCGGGGGACGTGGCCCTCGCCGCGGCGCGCGAGGTGCTCGCGGCCCGCGCGCGCGGTGAGCTGCCCGCCGAGGTCGTGCTGCCGCTCGACGGCCGTCCGCTGCTGGCGCCCATCCCGAGGCCGCCGTCGATGCGCGACGGCTACGCGTTCCGACAGCACGTGCTGACGGCGCGACGCAACCGCGGCCTCGACATGATCCCCGAGTTCGACATGTTCCCGGTGTTCTACTTCACGAACCACCAGGCGGTGGTCGGCCCGGGCGAGGTGGGCGTGCGAGAGCTCGCGCGCGAGCGCCTCGACTTCGAGCTCGAGGCCGCGATCGTGGTCGGGAAGCGCGGGCGCGACCTCAGCCCCGAGACCGCCGACGCGCACGTCTTCGGCCTCACGATCATGAACGATCTGTCGGCCCGGGCCCTCCAGATGGAGGAGATGAAGCTGTCGCTCGGCCCCGCGAAGGGCAAAGACTTCGCGACCGCGCTCGGGCCGTGGCTGGTCACGCTCGACGAGCTCGCGGCGCACACCACCAAGACCCCGAAGGGCAACGTCTACAGCCTCGGCATGCGGGGCTTCGTGAACGACGTGCAGGTGTCCACCGGGGACGTGAGCGACATGACGTTCACGTTCGCCGAGATCCTCACCCGCGTGAGCTACGGCGTCGACATCTTCCCCGGCGACGTCATCGGCTCGGGCACCTGCGGCACCGGCTGCTTTCTCGAGCTCAACGGGTCGAAGATCACCGACAACCAGTGGCTCCAGCCGGGCGACCGCGTCGACCTCGAGATCGACGGGCTCGGCCGGCTGTCCAACGTCATCCGCGCCATCTAGTCCGCGCGTGGGCCCCGCTCACGGCGGATCGACGCAGCCCTCGCGGAGCAGGATGATCTGGTAGCCGCCCCCGGCGGCGACCAGCAGCGCGCCCAGGCCCGGCGCCGCGGCGATGCCCACCACGCTGCTCGGCGCGATGTTGAGCTCGACCGGCGCGGTCACCCCGGCGTCGACTCCCGCGTCCGTGCGGGCGCGGCGGACGAAGACGGCGTTCGTGTGGCTGGTCAGCGCGCTCGGCGTCGCGTAGGTCGCGAGCACCGTGGCCTCGTCGGCCCAGGCGATCGGCCCCGCGAGGTTCGAGGTGTTGGGGACGCCAGGCGAGGGAAAGGTCGCGTAGTCGAGGAAATCGGAGCCCGAGAACGCGACGTCTTTGTCGTCTTTGAGGATGAACGATAGGCGCGCCGCCACCGCGTTGCCGTTGAACGGCGTGGTGGAGTTGGACATCTGCCACGACATCGCGACGGCGCCCGCGGGGCTCGTGGCGAAGTACCCGCTCCCGAAGCTGTACGAGGCGTTGCCGCCCGCTTGGATGGACTGGTCGGCCCCGGCGCTCGGCGTGGGCGTGCCGGGCCCTGCCACGAGCGACAGGACCGGCGCCGTGGTGCCCGCCACCGCGCGAAGCAGCACGACGCGCTCGCCGGAGTTGGCGACGAGCAGCCCGGAGGGGAGGATCGCGGTCTGCAAGGCGATCGCCGTGCCGAAGGGCGGCTCCGTGATGCCGAACGCCGACCCCGAGCTCTGCTGCCCGACGAGCATGCGCTCGCCTGGGTACGGGAAGACCGAGCCCAGGCTGGGGGCGTTGAACGTGACGTACTTCGACTCCGCCCGGAGCTCGGCGGGCGCGGGGTCCGATGCGACGTCGAGCCAGCCGACGGCGAGCCGGCGCTGGGTGCTCCCCTGCAGAGGCCCGACGATGTAGAGGCGCCTCCCGGAGGCGAAGAGGTACTGCGGCACGAAGGCCGCACCCGCCACCGGGATGGCCGTCTTCGGGACGCCCGCCTCCTGGAGCGAATACGCGTAGACGCCGGAGTTCGTCCCCACGAACACGAACGGCTCGACGATGGCGATGCCACGGAACGGCCCCGTGGAGCCCACCTGGTCGATGATGGAGAACGACTCGCTGAACGCGCGGTCGACCGGCGCCTCGCACGCCCCCGTCGTCGCGTTGCACGCGGCCACCTTGCAGCGGTCGGTCTGGGGGCAAATCTCGTAGATGCAGCGCTTCGCCGCGAGGTCGCAGCGCCCCTTCTGGCAGATCGCGGACGTCACGCAGTCTTCATTCCGCGTGCACGTGCTCGGCGCGCGGCTGTCGCTCGCGGCGTCGACGGGCTTCACGGGCGCGTCGGGCGTGGAGCTGTCGGTGGGCGGCTCCACCGTGGTCGTGGTCGTGGCGGTGGGGGCCGCGTCGGTCTGACCGATGAGCCCCTCGTCGAGCCCGAGCGAGCAGCTCGCGGCGGCGCCACCGCAGAGGAGCGCGGCGAGGCCAAGGCTGGCGACGGCCTTCGCGTTTCTCTTCATTGGAACGTCCCTCCGAGCGTGACCGACGTGGGGGAAATCGCGACCTTGGTCTCCGACTTGCCGACGGGGAGCAGGACCAGCGTGACCCCGGCCCCCGCGATGAGGATCCCGCTCACGAACGCCACCGTCGTCCAGGTCTGCAGACCCGAAGCGTGATCGAAGGACTCGCGGGTGGGGCCGGCGTTGTAGGCCGTCCCGGCGCCGTTCGCTTGCGTCCCGAGGATGACGCCGCTCAGAATGAGGGCCCCCCCGGCGCCGGCCGCGGCGAACCCGATCGTGCGGAGCGGGAAGGGCTCCGGCGCGGGCTTCGGCGGTGGCGGCGGTGGCGGCGGCGGCGGCGGCTCCACCTTTGGGGGAGGCGCGACCTCGGGCTTCTTCGACGACGCGAGATCGGCCTCGGTGAGGGTGAGCGGCGTGGCCTTGCCCGCCTCGAGCGCCACGTCGCGCCGCTCGATCGGGCGCCCCGTCGGCCGCACGGTCAGGACGTGCGCTCCAGGCGCAGCGTGGAGGCGCGCGGGACCTGTGACCTCCGTGAGCGTGTCGAGCTGCACCTTCCAGCCGGCCGGCACCGTCAGGGCGAGGACCCCCAGGGTGCGCTCGAGGGCCTCGACGCGCTCCTTCGCGGTGGCCGTCTGCTTGGCGTCGAGCCCCGGCAGCTCGAGGGCGCGCGCGAACGCGTCCGCGGCGCGCTCTGGACGGCCGGCGGTGTCCCACGCGAGGGCCGCGGTGAAGAGCGGCACGGCGTGCGGCCGGAGCGCCGCGGCCGCCTCGAAGTGCATCGCCGCCTCGACGAAGCGCTTCTGCCCGAAGGCCTCGGATCCTTGGCGGAATCGGGCCTTCGCCTCGACGGTGGTGTCCTCCGCGGGCTCTTCCGCCCGGGCGACGGTGGGGCACGCCAGGGCGAGCCCGAGCAAGAAGCACGCGACCGCCCGCGAACGCACAGCTCTCTGCATCCGAACCTCCTCGGACATCCTGTCACGGGCGCGGCAGGAGCGACCAGGAAATGCGCGAGTCGCGGGCGACCTCAATAGGGGCTGGCGGGGATCACCGGCGGCTTCGGACCGGCGCCGGGGCGAGGGGCCGTCGGGACCGCCGGCCCTCCCGCCGGGGCCCCGGGCTGGGCGGCCTTCGGCCTCGGCTTGAGCGCCACCTTGAGCGGGGTCGCGGTCTTGGAGTCGACCGTCACCACGGTGTCCACGTAACCTTCGGCCTTGAACGTCAGCACGACCGACTTGCCGGCCGCGGGCAGCGGGATGGAGCGCATCGCGACGGGAGCGGCCGAGTCGACCGCCACGAGCGCCGTCGCGGGCTCGAGCTCGAGGGCCAGGAACGGCACGTCGGGAAGCTCCAGATCGGCGGGCTGCGCGACGGTCGCGGTGGCCGCCGCGGGCGGGGTCGGCGCCGCGACCGTCGGATTCGCGGGGACCGTCGCCACGGCGACCGGGACCGCCGCCGGGGGAGCCGCGGCGCGCGACGAATAGAGAAAGCCCCCGCCCACCAGCAGGACGGCCACGATCACGCCGATCGCGACGCCGCCGATGGCGTTGTATCGGCTGTTGTCCTCCGCGGGGAGCTGCGGGTACCCCTGCGGGCCAATCTGCGAATACGAGCCGGACATGTCCGCTTGGGTGGGGAAGCGCTGCGAGCGAGACATCTCGAGCGCGTCGCGAACGATGACCGGCTGCACGCCGCTGGCGGAGCGTGGCGCCCGGCCCGAGGGCGTCATGGCCTCGTCGCGGAGATCGGTCACGGACGCCGCTTGCGCGCTGCGGATGCGGTCGCGTCGACGATCGATGCGCTCTCCGATGCGCGCGCGCACCGCCTGCGCCACCTGAGCCTGCGTGACGACCTGCCCCGTGCGCGCGAGCCACTCCTCGAGCGCCACGCGCAGCTGCTCGGCGGTCTGGAAGCGGCGCTCGGGCTCCGGCGCGAGCGCGGTCATGACGATCCACTCGAAGTCCGGCGGGTACCCGGGAGCGCGCTCCGAGGGCCTCACGTAGTGGCCCTGCAGGAGCGCCTGGATGGTCTGGAGGTCGCTGTCGGCGCGGAACGGGGCGACGCCCAGCGTGGCCTCGTAGAGGACGCACCCGGCCGAGAACACGTCGCTCCGCCGGTCGGCGATGCCCCCGACCTGCTCGGGCGACATGTACGCGAGCTTGCCCTTGATCTGGCCCGCGCTCGTGTTCTCGTGGAGCTGCCCGAAGGCCTTCGCGACGCCGAAGTCGGCGACCTTCACGTTGCCCTCGGCCGAGATGAGGATGTTGTGCGGCGAGAAGTCGCGGTGCACGACGCTGAGGTGCGTGCCGTCGTCGCCGACGAGCTCATGAGCCGCGTGGAGCCCGGCGCACGCGTCGGCGAGGATGCGGGCGACGATGCGCAGCTCGAGCGGGTAGGTCTGCGGGCTCTGCGTGGGGCGGATGACGCGGCTGAGCGAGTCGCCGCTCACCCACTCCATCGCGAGGTAGAGCACGCCGTTCTCTTCACCGAGCTCGTACGTCTCGCAGACGTTCGGGTGGTGGACGTTGGACGCGATGCGCGCCTCGTCGAGGAACATGCGCTCGAACTCCTGCTCGCACGCGAGGTGCGGCAAGATGGTCTTGATGGCGACGAGCTTGGTGAAGCCGCGCTGGCCGTGCATGCGGGCGGCCCACACGCGGGCCATGCCGCCACGGGCGACCGGAACGAGCAGCTCGTAGCGACCCAGGCGCGTTCCGGGCGCAAGCTCTCCGGGCTCGTCGACCTCCATGGCCAGCGGATCCGCCATCATCGAACTCGAAGAATACACTCCCGGTCGGCGGCGCGCACGAGATTCGGGCTGCGCTCAGCGGTCGGCGCGACCCTCGGCGCGGAGCCGCGCCCCCTCGAGCAGCAGGAGGTAGCCCTCGAACGCCTGCGCGAGGCCGACGTCGTCGCCCCGCCGCGTCGCGCGGACGACCCCTCGAAAGGCCGAGAACCGACGCCCGTCCAGCCCCAACAGGTACGCGGCCAGCGCAGGCTCCTTCGGCGCCCCGTCGCCGCCAAACGCCGCGCCGACGGCCGCCAAGAGGCGCGAGAGGGCGATCTCGGTCGACAGCACGGCCGCGTGGGCGTCGCCACGGGCGAGCTGCGCCTCCAAGCGCTCGACCACCTCGCGCTCGTCCGGCGACGGGAACATGTGGACGAACGTGAGCCCCGCCCCCTCCGAGAACCGCGGCGGGCTCGGAACCGGGGGCAGCGACGACACGGGCGGCGCGGCGCGAACGACCACCCGCGCGGGGAGCTGCGCGGAGAGCGCCGTGCCCGCCTCGACCGCGAAGCCCCGCGGAGCCACCGTCACGCGCCCATCGTCGTCGACGGCCGGCGGCTCGAGCGCGAGCGCCGGATCGGCCTCGAGGAGGGATGTAGAGAGGGGGGAGACCACGGGGGCGGAAGACCTCTCGGGCGGGCTCGACGGATCACGCGCCGGGGGCGACTCGGGGCGCGGCGACGACGACGGGACCGGCGCGCCGCTCACCTCGGCGCGCGCCGGCTCGCTCGGCGACGCAGTCGACGCCGCGGGGCGCGATTCGGGGCCGCGCCCGTCGTACGCGGCCACGACGAGCTCGACCAGGCTGTCGAGCCCCTCCACCACCCCCTCCCCGGTGAGGGCCACGGTGCATCGCGAGGGGACGCTCGACCGGTTGAAGCGCCCCTCCAGCTCTTCGACGGAGACGAGGTCGGTGAGGTCGCGCTTGTTCCAGTGGAACGTGTGCGGCAGGCCCTCGAGCGGGCGCTCGAGCTTCTCCAGGTTCTCGCGAAGATCGTCGAGGGCCTCCTGGTTGGCCTCGAGGCGACCGCGCTGGGAGTCGGCGACGAAGACCACCCCGTCGACGTTCGAGAGGACGAGGCGACGGGTGGCGTCGTAATAGAGCTGCCCCGGCACGGTGTAGAGCTGGAGGCGCACCGTGACGCCGCGAACCTGCCCCGTCCGCACCGGCAGGTAGTCGAAATGGAGCGTGCGATCCTGCTGGGTGGCGACGCTCACCATCTTGCCGCGGTGCTCCGGCCGGGTGGCGGCGAAGAGGCTCTGCAGCGTCGTGGTCTTGCCGCCCAGCCCCGGGCCATAGAACACGAGCTTGAACGACAGCTCCCGCGTATGGGGGTTCAGCGTGGGCATGGGGTTCGCCTCGTGCGCGGCCGCGACGCCTCAGCGTATTCGGTTCGCGCGCTCGCGTGGGAACTTTCAAGGGGCCGGCGCTCAACCCGCGTCCCCTGGGGGCGGCCGGTGCGCTATTGTCGCCAGGCATGCGCGGCTACATCGATCTGCACTCGCACTGGGTCGTGAACGTCGACGACGGCGCGCGCTCCCCCGAGGAGAGCGCGGCCATCCTGCGGGGCCTCCGGCAGATCGGGTTCTCGACCGTGTACGCCACCCCGCACACCCGGCCCGGCATGTTCGAGAACGACGCGGCCGGGCTCCGCGCCGCGTACGCGCGCACGCTGGAGGGGCTCGCCGCGGTCCCGAGCGCGGACCTGCCCGAGGTGCACCTCGCCAGCGAGCACTACTTCGACTCGCTCGTGTTCGACCGCATGCGAGCGGGCGGCGCGCTCCCCTACCCGCCCCTGCCCGGCCAGCAGGCGCTCCGCGTGCGACCGATCCTCATCGAGTTTCCCCCCACCGCGTTCCCAGCGCAGGCGCAAGCCCGCTTCTTCGATCTGCGCCGCGCGAACCTCGCCGCCGTGCTGGCGCACCCCGAGCGCTACAACCCGGTGTGGGCCGACGACGCCTGCCTCGATCCGCTGATCGACGCCGGGGCGTCGCTGCTGCTCGACCTCTGCTCGCTCGTCGGGAAGTACGGGCGGGCCGCGCAGCGCGCCGCGGAGAAGCTCGTCGAGGAGGGCGCGTACGAGGCGGCGTGCTCCGACGCCCACCGGCCCGAGGACGCCGAGGTCACCGCGCGCGCGATCGAGCGCCTCGGCGCGCTCGCCGGCGCGGGGGAGGTCCAGCGCATGCTGATCGACGGGCCGACGAAGGTGCTCCGCGGGCGGGGCGCTCCCCTCGCCTGACCGCATTTTCGGCGCGGGACCAAAGGGACGCGACGCGAGCCTGAGACTCCTGTAGGGTGTCGGCGCTCGTGGCTCGACGAGGCTCGGCGACGCACGGGCTCGTGTGGGAACCGCGTTGAGGGAGGATGAGAATGGCTGAGAAGATCGCGATTATCGGTCTGGGGTACGTGGGCCTCCCGGTGGCGCTCGCCTTTGCGAAGGCGTTCCCCGGCACCGTGGGCTTCGACATCCACAAAGAGAAGGTCGCCGAGCTCCAGCGCGGGTATGACCGGAACCACGAGATCTCGGAGGCGGAGCTCACCTCCAACCCGATCAAAATCACGAGCAATCTCGAAGACATGCGCGGCTGCACGTTCTTCGTCGTCGCGGTCCCCACGCCCGTCGACAAGAACAACGTCCCCGATCTCACCCCCGTCGTTCGCTCCTCGGAGTCGGTCGGCAAGGTGATCGGCAAGGGCGCCGTGATCGTGTACGAGTCCACGGTGTACCCCGGCGTCACCGAGGACATCTGCGGGCCCATCCTCGCGAAGGTGTCGGGCCTCGACCGCGCCGACTTCACCCTCGGCTACTCGCCCGAGCGCATCAACCCGGGCGATCACGAGCACACCCTCGAGCGCATCGTGAAGGTCGTGTCCGGCGAGGACGACGCCACCCTCGAGCGCGTGGCGGCGGCGTACGGCGCCATCATCACCGCGGGCATCCACAAAGCCCCGTCGATCAAGGTCGCCGAGGCGGCGAAGGTCATCGAGAACACCCAGCGCGACCTCAACATCGCGCTCATGAACGAGCTCGCGCTCATCTTCGACCGCATCGGCATCCGCACGGCGGACGTGCTCGCGGCGGCGGCCACCAAGTGGAACTTCCTCAAGTTTCGCCCGGGCCTCGTCGGCGGCCACTGCATCGGCGTCGACCCGTACTACCTCACCACGAAGGCCCAGGAGCTCGGCTATCAGCCCGAGGTCATCCTCGCGGGCCGGCGCATCAACAACCACATGAGCGCGTACGTGGCGCAGCGCACCGTGAAGATGCTCATCAACCGCGATCGCCCGGTCAAGCCGGCGAAGATCGGCATCCTTGGGCTCACCTTCAAGGAAGACTGCAACGATCTTCGCAACAGCAAGGTGCCCGACATCCTCACCGAGCTGCGCACCTTCGGCGTGTCCCCGATCATCCACGATCCCATCGCGAGCGCCCCCGAGGCCGTGCACGAGTACGGGCTCACGCTCTCGTCGCTCGACGAGTTCAAGGACCTCGACGCGCTCATCTTCGCGGTCAGCCACAAGCAGTACCTCGACATGGGCCAGGCGAAGCTCGAGTCGTTCGTCCGCGAGGGCGGCGTGCTCATCGACGTGAAGAGCGCGCTCGACCCCAAGAAGGTCAGCCGCGGGCTGGACTACTGGAGCCTGTGAGTGTCGGAGGCCACTGCCGCGCCCGGTGAGCGCGGGATCTTGCGGCGCAACGCCGGCAAGCTCGTGGCTTCGGCGATCATCACCGTCAGCATCCTCGTCACCCTGCAGCGGGGTGGGCTCACGCTCATCCCGCGGGGCGTCTCGTTCCAGAACGTCCGCTGGTGGACCGTCCCCGCGTACGCGCTGACGTTCCTCGCGATGACCTGGTTTCGCGCCGTGCGCTGGCGCTTCTTGCTCCGGTCGTTCGTCTCCATCACGAAGAGCCGCGCCTTCGCGATCTCGTGCATCGGCTTCGCGGCGATCCTTCTGCTCCCCTTCCGCCTCGGCGAGCTCGTGCGGCCGTACATGGTGCGCGAGCCCGGCAAGGTGAGCCTCTCGTCCGCGACGGGCTCGGTGGTGGCCGAGCGCGTGGTCGACGGGCTCTTCTTGAGCGGCCTGCTCGCCGTCGCGCTCATCACGGTGCCTCACCTCGTGCCGCTGCCCGAGCAGGTCGTCGGCCTGCCCATCCGGGTGGCGCAGGTCCGCGCGAGCGGCTTCGTCATGCTGGGGGTTTTCGCCGCGGCGTTCGTGACGGTGTTCGTCTTCTATTTCGCGCGCGACTTCGCGCGACGCGCGACGCTGGCGGTCTTTGGCCTGGTGTCGAAGCGCCTCGCCCTGAAGCTCGCCGAGATCGCCGAGAAGCTCGCCAACGGCCTCCACGCCTTCGGGAACGCGCGCGACGCGGGCGGCTTCCTCTTCGAGACCACCGTCTACTGGGGCATCAACGCCTGCGGGATGTGGCTGCTCGCGTGGGGCTGCGGCGTCGTCCACGCCGACGGCTCCTCCATCACGCTCGGCGAGAGCTGCGCGCTGATGGGCATGCTCGGGGTCACCATCCTCATCCCCGGCCCGCCGGGGCTGCTCGGCGTGTTCCAGGCGGGCATCTACGCCGGCATGTCGATGTACTTCCCCGAGAGCGTCGTGGTGGGGGCCGGCGCGGCGTACGTGTTCTTGCTCTACGCGTCGCAGCTCGCCCTGAGCACCCTCGTGGGCGGCTTCTTCTTCTTCACGCACAAGGGCGCGGTCCGCGAGGCGCTCGACGCACGCGCGCACGAGAGCATCTCGCCGCCCGCCGACGCCGAGTCCGCCTGAGCACGCACGCCACGCCGCGTTGCGTCATCCGCGCCGCGCGTACGAAAGACTTGGCCGATGGGCGCGGAGGGGCTAGCCCTGAAGGCATGTTCCGTTGGTTGCTTCGCGCGCGCCTCGCGCTCGGCTCGCTCCGCGCGGTCCCGTTGAGCTCGCTCGGCGCCGCCGCGCTCGGCGCCGGCGTCGCGGCCGGTCTCGTCTTCACCGGGCACGAGGCCACGGCGAAGGCCTCGTACGAGTCGGCCTATGGCTACGATCGCACGTGGAACGCGGCGTTCCGCATGGTGCGGGTCGATCTCGGCTTCAAGGTGATCGAGAAGGACGCGAGCACCGGCTACCTGCTGTTCGAGTACAAGTCGCCAGAGTCGGGCGCGAAGCCATCGAGCGGCTCGATCGAGCTCATTCGTGGCGCCGACGACGGCCCCGTCACCGTGGTGGTGCAGCTCCCGCAGATGCCGAACCACCACGAGCAGGTCCTCATCAACGGCCTCGCGCGAAAGCTCCGCCAGGAGTACGGCGAGCCCCCAGCGCGCGCGCCTCGCCCCAAGAAGGCCCCCGAAGACGCCGGCGCGCCCGACGCCGAGCCCTAGCTAGTCCCCTGGAAGCGTGGTTCCTTTCAAAGCTCGGGTCACGTGTGCACGCGC
>DAORJJ010000165.1:0-10121 GCA_035439005.1 Polyangiaceae bacterium
CGAGGAGCTCAGGCTGAAGGTCGTCCCGCGCGCGGAGGCCGCGGGCGAGCGCGGCGGGGAGAGGGCCGGAGGCGGCGAGGGCGAGCTCGAGGTGGGCGTGATCCGCGGGGTCGAGAGAGCCTGCGAGCGGCTCGCACGCCGCGAGCAAGGCGGCGCGGCGCGGCTCGGGCAGAGCCGCGGCGAGGTGCGCCAGGGCGCGGCACGCCGCTGCCTGGTCCTCGCGGCAGCGCGCGCTCGCGAGGAGCGCCGTGAGGGCGCGGCCGCGGGCCGGCTCCTCGAGGAGGGCGATCGCCCGCGCTCGCCACTCGTCCACTGGGTGGGTCTCCGCGTCCCAGCCGAACCATGCGCGTTGGGTGTTGAAGAGCGCCGCGCCCTCGAGCCCTGGCAGGGCCCGCGGATCGTGCCTGAAGACCTCGACGGCCTCGTCCGCGCGCCGCGCGAGGTCCTTCCCCCCGAGGCGCGGCGCGAGCGCGAGCCAGGCGAAGGCGCGATCGACCGGAGGGATCGCCTCGATGGCGGCGCTCGCCTCGTCGAGGAGCTCGGGGTGACCCTCCGTGAGCGAGGCGAGGACATACGCCCGGTCGAGCGCGCCGGCGCGCTCGCGAAGGAGGGCGCGCGTCTCGTCGAGGAGGTCCGCGGGGAGCGGCGTGGGGATCACGTTGCCGCGCAGCCCGAAGCCCTCGCCCACGAGGCGTGTGGCGGCGTCCAACCACCGTCGCAGCGCGCCTCGCCGAGCCACGCCGCGGAGGCTCCACGACGCGGCGGCGAAGCGCCACGCGCTCGCGTAGCTCGATGACTCGGCGAGCGCGGCGCGGAGGGGCCGCTCGGGGTCGACCGCGCCGATCTTTCGCCACTGGGCCGGCGTCACGGGGAAGTCGAGCTCCTCGAGCTGCGCAAGCGCCTCGGCGACGAGCGCCTCGCGAAGCGCCGGCGGGGCGGTAGGCAGGAGGTCGAGGAGGGTCTCGGCGCCGAGGCCTCCGGAGAGGCCCGGCGCGTGGGCGCGGGCGTGGGCGAGCACGGCGGAGAGGGCGACTCCGTGGTCGTCGAGGGTGGCCGCCAGGGCCGCGGCGCCCGGGGCCGCGGCCGCACCGAGCAGAGCCGGAAGCCGCTCGAAGCGCGCGAGCGCGTGCGCGGGGCCGGCGAGGGCGGCGGCGCGACGGAGGAGCGCGGACACGCCGGGGGCGCTCGCCTGAAGCGCGGCGCTCGGGAGCGCGAGGACCTCGTCGAGGAGGAGGTCGATCTGGGCCAGCGAGAGGTGCCCAGCGAGCGCCGCGAAGAGGCGAGGAGGTCGAGCGCCCGACGGCAGCCGCGTCTGAGCGAGCGCATCTTCGGCGCTCCACCGGCCGGTCTCGAGGAGCAGCGACACGACGGTGGTGGGGAGGCGGTCGACGCGCCCGGCGGCGGCCGACGCCGTGAGGGCGCGCCGCCAGCGCGCGGCGAGGGTCGCGGGGTCGCCGCCGAGGGACATCCGCGGCAGCGTAGCCCAATGCCCCCTTCGCCGCCGCGTCGAGGCGCGACGCGCTACGCTGCCCAAGTGACCACCTCCAGCGCCCCAGAAGACCGGTCTCTCCTCATCGCCTGCTTCGCGGGCAAGGCCTTCGGCCTCGATAGGCGCACGGGCGCCGTGCGCTGGCGGACCGAGCTCGAGGGATACGGCGCGATCGAGCTCGCCGTCGGCGGCGGGTGGGTCGTCGCCTGCACCAGCAGTCACCTGCACTTCGTCGAGTACCTCACGGGCCGGCTGGCGAGCTCCGTCCCCCACACGGTCAAGCGCTCGATGCGCCCCGTGATGGTGATCGACGAGGGACAGATCCTCGTCGGCCTGGGCGGCGAGGTCGTGGCGTATTCCACGAGCGGGGAGCCGCTCTGGTCGCAACCCTTCAAAGGTGAGGGGATCGCGGTCGTCGCGCTCGGCCTGCCGGGGAACGTGCGCCAGGCCGACGACGCGGGCGCGCGGTAGCGGCCGGGCGCGCGGGCCACGGGACGACGCACGTGTGAGCCCGCGCGGACCGGGCGGCGGCCTACTCTCCGTACCAGACGGAGCAGGAGGTCCCGAGCTTCACGCCCTCGAGGCCGACGATCGTCGCGAGGGTCTTCACGGGCCCATCCCAGAGCGCGCCGACCCAACCATCGGCGAGCTTGACCAGCGCGTACGCGACCGACACGTAGTCCCCGCTGGCCTCCTCGTCGCCGTAGTCGTCGTCGGCTTGCTCTTGGACGAGGTCGACGCTCGCCAAGAGCCACCCCTTTCCACACGCGAACGTGCCGTCTCCTCGCGCGTTCCAGGTGCCGAGCGCGTTCCCGATGCCGATGCAGTCGAGGGCCTTCGCGGGGTCCTTCACGACGGACGCGCTGAAGGTCATCGGGTCACGGACCCGGTAGATGCACGAGGTGGGAGGCGAGCCCGTCCACGAGGTCAGATCGCCCGCGGAGAAGGCGGTCGCTACCCAGGCCTGCTCGATCTTCTGCTCGGACACGGGGCCGCCGACCGCCTTCGTGAAGGCCGCGAGGCACTCGGCGAACGTCCTCGCGCCGGGGGCGGCGGCGGCCTTGGCGGGAGCCTTGGCGGCGGGCTTCTTTGGAGTCTTCGCGGGGGCCTCGGCGGCGGGCTTCTTTGGAGTCTTCGCGGGGGCCTTGGCGGCGGGCTTCTTTGGAGTCTTCGCGGGGGCCTTGGCGGCGGGCTTCTGTGGAGCCTTGGCCGGGGCCTTGGCGGCGGGTTTCTTTGGAGCCGTGGCAGGGGCCTTGACGGCCTTCTTTGGCTTTGGAGTATTGGCGGCGGGCGGTGCGGTCTTCTTTGGAGTTGTCTTCGTTGTCGACATGGGCGCTCCGGGGGTGAGGCGGATGGACGGAGGAGACTAACCGCACGCGATGCCCGCGCCTACCCCCTCCCGCGCCTGTGCATCTTCTTGGCCGCCCCGGGCGTGCGCGCGGAGAGCGCCCTCGGCGCGCGCTACGCGACGCGACGAGGCCCCCCTTCGGATCGGGGCCGCTCGCCGACGCCGCAGCTCCCGCGGAGGCCGGGCGAGGCGAGCTCATCGCGGCCGAGCCCAAGTCCCGGGTCTTCCACCCGCGCCCGCCCTTGAAGCTCCCCCCTCGGCCACTCAGCCCCTGCGCTCACTCGGTCGTCGGCGGAGCCTCGTCGCGTCGCGTGCCACGCGTCGAAGGGGATCGCCGCGCGCCCGCGCGTGGAGGATGTAGCTAAAAGAGGCGCAGCCCGAAGCCGACGGGCGCGTACAAGACCCGGTTGTCGTTCGTGATGTTGGCAAAGTAGTAGCCAATGCTCGCGGTGATCATCCACTGTCCGTACGGCTGCGTGACCACCGCGAAGCCGAGGTCGAACGTCGGGCTGAACACGATGTTGGTCGAGAGCTTGACCGCGCTGCCGGTGCAACTGCGGGCCTGCCCGCCGAGGAGCGCGACGCCCACCCACGCCCAGTCGAGCGCGCGCACCGACAGCGCTGGGCCCAGCGAGAGAAAGTTCGAGCCGGTCGCGCTCCCGCACTCCGAGCCAGCTGCCCCCAGCGCGCGCACGAGGATCTCCGCGCGGCGGGAGAACGCATATCCGCTCTCGAGGGAGAGGCCGACCGACACTCCGGAGGTCCCCTCGGCGCGCGCCGCGTCGTCCGCCTTGAAGAACGCGTACGGGACGGCCACGAACTGGGCGCCGAAGACGAAGCCCGACGGGACGCCGGCGGGCTCGACCGAAGGCGCCTGCGACGGCGCTGCCTTTGGAAAGCGCGCGAGCACCTCGGCGTTCTTCCTGCCGAGGCGAACGAGCGCTCGCACCTCGACCGGTGGCGATCCAGGGCGCTCGAACGTGAACGTGTGTTCGCCCGGGTCGACCGCGACGGGGCTTCCGTCGGACTGTGCGAGCGCGACGCCATCGATCAGCACGCGCGCGGGGACGACGGGGCGCCCTTCGTCGTCCTCGCCGGCGAACACGACGGTGGGGAGGCTCTCGTCGACCTCGTGCAGCCACCTACGACAGTCGTCACGGATGTCGGCATCGCAGCGGTCGGCGGCGCAGACCCGGAGGAGAGCGCGCGCGCGCGTGAGCCGGCTCACGTCCCTCCGCAGGACGCTCGCCTCGTCCGCCGCGACGGCGCACGCGGCCTTGTCCGCGCGCGCGGATGTCGGCGCCAGCAGGGCGAGGAGCGCCAGGCCGAGGATGGGTGGGAGCCTCGTTCGGAGGCGCTCCTCACGCGCAGCGGAGCGTCGACTCGGCCGAGGCGCCCGGAGGCGTGCCGGCGTCCAACCCCTCCCGTTCTCTCCGGCCCTCGCGAGGCGGGTGCGGCTCATGTTGGTCTCGACGCAATGAGCATGCCAGCGAGAACACTGCTGCTTTTGGCAGCATTCCGCTCGCTGTGGTCGAATGGTTCAACCACTCGTGAACCGGCGCTCACGGTGCTCCAACTCGCCACCCGGGCCCCCGCCGCGCAGGCCGATGCGCCGCCCCCTTCGCCCCTCGAGCGCCGCCCGCCGAGCGCCTCCGTCTTGTGCGCGAACATGTGCCCGCACAAGACGGAGGGGGGGCGCACATCGCTCGATGGCTGCGCTGTGTCTGAAATCCAGCGCGGCGGCCCGCTCCACGGAGTCTGGCACGTCGGGTGCTCATGTGGCGCCATGCCTCACCCTGCCGCTCGCCATGCCGTCGGTCGTGGACTCACTGTTCGAGCCCCCGCTGCGTCGCCGCGTGACCTCGACGCGCTGGTCACCGAGTCGACCGGTGCGCTCGACATGACGCGCGTCCAGCTCGATTACTGGCGCCGGGAAGAGCTGGCCATCCTCGATCGGTTCATCGCGCCCTCCATCGTCTCGCGGATGCGTGACGAGGTGTACGCGCTCCGCGCACGCGTGAAGCGCAAGACCGTCTGGGGCTACAAGTCCGCTGGCAGCCTCGCGGCCTCCGTGCTCGTGGAGGAGGCGCCCACCATCACGGCGCTCTACCAGTCGCCGGCGCTGATCGGGTTCCTCTCGACGATGGCCGAGCGCCCGCTCCATGTGTGCCCGGCGAACGATCCCCACGCCCTCGCGGTGTACTGGTACGAGCAGCCGGGGGACCGCGTCGGCTTCCACTACGACACGAGCCACTACGTCGGCGCGCGGTACACGGTGCTCATCGGGATCGTGGATGACTCGTCGGCGCTCCTCCAGTGTCGGGTCTACTCGCGTGAACGAAGGCGCGCGGTCGAGAGCATCGACGTGCACACCACCCCCGGAAAGCTCGTGTTCTTCAACGGCGACAAACTGCACCACGCCGTGTCGCCGATCGCAGCCAACGAGGAGCGCATCGTCCTGTCCCTGCAGTACGTCACCGACCCGCGCATGAGCACGCTCCGTCGTGCGCTGTCGACGGTGAAAGACTCGCTCACCTACTTCGGACTCGACGCGCTGAAGCCGAGCAAAGTGCCGAGTCTCCCACCGAGCCTCACTCCTGCGTCGGGGGACGCTGAGCCGGGCAAGTGAGCCGGGGGCCGTGATGCACACCGCTCTCACCGCGATGAGCTTGATGGGCGTCATCCTCGTTTACGGGCTCACGCGATGGAGCTCGAGGCGCAGCCGCGTCGGGATTCCTCTAGAAGACGTGCGTGCACCGGCCCCGAGTCCGCTCGCCTCGCTCGCCGCTCAAGACTGGCTGGTGACGGGATACATGCTCTCGTTCTGGGCCCTCGTGGCGTGCGGGAGTGGCCCGCGCGATCCTGCGCTGCGCTGGATCACGCTCGACGTCATCGGCTTCGTCGGCGCGCTGCTGGTGGCTCGCGCGCCGTCCACCCCGCGCCTCGTCGCGGACGTCGTCTACCGCCTCGCGCTGCCCGGGGCGATCGCCTCGACGTTCAGTCAACTCCACGTCCTCCTCCCGAGCGTACGGGAGGTGACGTACGACGGCGCGCTCTACGCCTTCGACAAGGCGGTGTTCGGTGTCGAGCCTGCCGAGGCCTGGGACGTTTACGTCTCCCCAGGGACCACAGAGTGGTTCTCGTTCTTTTACTATCTCTACTTTGCGATCCTGCTCGCGCACGTCCTCCCGATGGCGCTGCTGGAGCGACGCATGCAGGTGCTGCGCGAGTTCTCCTGGGGAATCTTCTTCGTGTTCTGCGTGGGACACCTCGTCTACTTGGCCGTGCCTGGGTACGGACCGTATCGCTACCTTGCCCCGACCTTCGTCCACACTCTGGAGGGGCCCACCTTCTGGCCGCTGGTCGCGCGCACGGTGGCCTCGTTCGACGGCGCGCACCGCACCGACATCTTCCCGAGCTTGCACACGGCGGCCCCCACGTTCTTCACGCTGTTCTCCTTCCGCCACCGGGACAAGCTCCCTTTTCGCCATACGTGGCCTCTGCTGGCCTTCGTGACCGCGAACATCATCGTGGCGACGATGTTCTTGAGGTGGCACTACTTGGTCGATGTCTGCGCGGGCGTCGCCCTCGCTGCCACGGCGTTCGCGGGCGCGCGCTGGCTGCCCGCGGCCGACGACGCCGCCCGCGCCCGCGCCGGCCTGCCGCCGATCTGGCGCCCGCTGCGGATGAGGTAGCGCGAGCGCGGGACTTCCGTCGCGCAGCGAGGCCCCCGCGAGAGCGGTTCAGCGATCAATCCCCGTGACTGCCTTCGATGTCGATGCCGTGCTTCTTCACGAGGCGGTAGAGGGCATAGCGGCTCGAGAGCCCGAGGTCTTGCGCCGCGTCGGCCACGCGACCGGCGTGACGCGACAGCGACGCGCGGATCTCGTCGGGCGTCGGCTCCCGGACCGCCTCCTGGCGGCTCGAGGGGCGTGACGGCGCGGGTGGCTCGCGCGACGCCGGGGCGCCGTCCTGCTCGGCGAGCTCGGTCGGTGGTTCGAGGCGGTCTCCGCGGCTCTCCGCCATGGATCTCCACAGCAGCGCGTCGAGCTCGCGCACGTTGGTGGTGTAGCTGCGGCGGAGGAGACGCATCACCAGCCGAGGGGCGAGGCGGGGATACGCGTAGCCGGACTCCGCTCGCGCGATGAAGTGCCCAGCGAGCTCTGGGGATCTGGTGGCGGCTCGCAACAAGAGGTGCCGGGCGAGCAACGGCACGTCCTCGCGGCGCTCGTCGAGGCCCGGGAGATCGACCCGCCCGACGAAGCGAGCGAGCACATCGTGCTTGAGGAGCCGAGGGTCGCGGTTCGTGGCCGCCACGAGGCGGAAATTGGAGCGCCGCGTGAGCACGTCGCCGAGGCGCTGGTACTCACCGTCATCGAGGACCCGCAAGAGGTGGGACTGCAGCTCGAGGGAGAGCTCACCGATCTCGTCGAGGAACAGCGTGCCCTCACTGGACTCCCCCACCAGCCCCGCCCGCTCGGCCATCCCCGGATTTGGGTAGTTCTTCGCGTTGCCGAAGAGCTCTGCGTCGATGAGACCCGATGGGAGCGTCGCGGCGTTTCGTGACACGAACTTGCCGCCTCGCGAGGAGAGCTGGTGGAGCGCCCTCGCCGCGAGCTCCTTCCCGCTGCCGCTCTGCCCTAGGACGAGGGTGTGCCCGTCCGCTCTCGCCGCAAATCCAAGCATCTCGCGCAGTCGCCAAATCGCGGGAGACTCGCCGATGATGCCGAGCGTGTCGGGCTCGCCAAACGAGCCCCACTTGTCGGACGTGAAGAGGCGTGAGGGGGGGATGAGGGCATGACGCCGCGCACAGTAAAGAACGAGCTCATCGCGAAGCGCGAGCACGTCCCCGGGGCCCAGCGTGGCCTCGTCGCAGCGCGTTCCATTCACCTCGAGCTCGCACTGGCCAATGCGCTCCACTCGGGGGGCGCCGTGCGCGAGGTGTAGCCGGAGCTGGCGACGTGAAATGCCGGGAGAATCCAGCGGTGGGCGCTCGGCGAGGCTTCCGGGGCGCTGACGAAAGAACGAGACCCTCCGCTCCTCGCGAGGGGCACCGGGCCCGCGACCAAGGACGAGGGGCGCCCCGCTGTTTGGGAGCACCGCGCTCTCGCCAACGCGCGAGGGTTCGTCCGAGGACCACGCGATCACGAGCACGGTGGCCTCGACGGGGGTCGCCTCGCTGGAGCGCCGCTCGTGCGGTCTCACGACGGTCGTCACCGCCCCGCTCCTCCCGTCGCCCCCGCTTCCCGACATGCGTCTCGCAGCATGCCGCAGACGGTGGCGTCAGGCTACCCCTTCGGGGGCGCGCTGGACGTGGACGCCACGGGTGCTCAATCGCCTCTGGCTCGTCACCTGTAGCAATCGAGCTTCCGTCGCTTGTTTCCGTCGGCGTCGAAGTAGTAGGGCGGATCGCAAGGCGCGCGGCCGGTGCTCGAGGCGGTGGTGGGGGCGTCGACGCGGGCTGTCTGCGACGAGGCGGTCGTCGGCTGCACGGGCACGGCGACCCTGCCTGCCATCGCGCGGTCGCGCCGCGCGGCGGAGGGCTTCGGCGGGGCCACTGCCGCCGAATCGAGGGTCGCCGCGCTCGGCGCGAGCGCGGTCGTCTGGGCGGAAGGCGCGACGGAGGGGGCGGTCGGCGGGGGGAGAGAGGGAGCCTGACCGCTGGCATCGGCCGAGGGAGAGGGGCGCGAGGTGTGCCACGCGAGCGCTGTCCCCGCGAGGGCGACCAGCGCGGTGAGCCCCAACAGCTTCGGCCGCGACGATCGCGCGACGGGCCTGGCGGCGAACTGGTGGGGGGGCGCGGTGACGTCCGAGGGCGTCGGCGTGGGGGACCGAGGCCGAGTGTCCGACTCCCCCGGGCTGGCGCCCGGGCTGGCCGGGCCCTCCGGGGTCACGCCGCCGAGGCCGTCCTCGCGCGCTGGATCGAGGGCGCGGCGCATCTCGGCGGCGCTCTGCCAGCGCTCGTCCATCTTGGAGAGCAGGGCTCGGTCCACGACGTCGCAGAGGGCCGGAGGCGCGTCGGGCGAGACCTCGTGCAGCGGCGTCGCGGCTTGGGTGGCCGCGAGCACCATCGTCATTTGGCTCGAGTCCGCCTCGTGGACGAAGCGTCCGGTGAGGGCCCGATAGAGCACCGCGCCGGCGGCCCACAGGTCCGTTCGGTTGTCGACGCGTTCGCACTCCCCGCGAGCCTGCTCGGGCGCCATGTACGCGGGCGTGCCCATCACGCGACCGGTCTCTGTCTTCTGGAGGTTGCCCCCCACGAGCCGGGCGACCCCGAAGTCGAGCACGCGAAGGCGCCCATCTCGGCGCTGGACGAAGAGGTTCTCGGGCTTGATGTCCCGGTGCACGATGCCCTTCGCGTGGGCTGCCTCGAGCACGTCGAGCAGCTGAACCGTGAAGCGCACGGCCTCGGCAGGCTCGAGCGCGCCCCGCGCGATCCGTGCGGCGAGCGTCTCTCCCTCGAGCAGCTCCATGACCAGAAACACGGAGCCGTCCGTGTCCACGTCTTCGTCGATGACGTTCACCGCGCCCGGGTGCTCGACCTGGTTGGCGAGGTGCCCTTCGCGCAGAAACCGCGCGCGGATCTCGGCAGAGGCTGACAGGTCGCGGTTCAGCACCTTGACCGCGACCTTGTGGCCGTTCCGGTGCCTCCCTCGATACACCGTCGCCATTCCCCCGACGCCGATCAGGGCCTCGATCGTGTAGCGGCCGCACAGCGTCCTGCCGAGCCGGGCCTCTCGCTCTCTCCGCGCGTCTTCCTCACGGTCCTCCACGCTGGACGAGTGTACAATCAGGGCACCCGCCTTCGGCACGAAGTTTCGGCTCCACGCGGCCGCGGCTTCCCAGCGGTCTTGGCTGTCAGAGCCGGTCGAGGAGCTCTCCGACGGCGGCCCGCGCCCCTCCCACGATCGGGCGTCCGTGGCCCGCGAGCAGGTTCTCGTAGTCGAAGCCGCGCGCGTGGAACTCCCGCAGCGAGGCGTGCGCGAGCGCGAGGTCGCTCGTGAACGCCGGATACGGCAGGCAGAGCCCTTGCACGATCGTGAGCGGCGGGCGCGCGGCGAGCAGCATGTCCCCCGACAGCAAGCTCCGTGTCCGCTCGTGCCGGAAGAACACGGAGCCGTCCGTGTGGCCCGGCACCGAGTGCACACACAGGCCGGCCACCGTGTCGCCGTCCTCGAGCGCGCGGTCCACCCGAACCCTCCTGGCGGGCAGCACGTTCTCCACGTGGGCGAAGAGTCGCGCGATCGGGTCGGCGCCGGGCGCTGGCTCGAGGCGCGGGCGGGG
>DAORJJ010000165.1:10131-12417 GCA_035439005.1 Polyangiaceae bacterium
CGAGCCCCTCGAGCACCCGCGCGTCCTCGCGGTGCGCGTAGACCTTCACGCCGAACCTCTCACGCAGAAACGAGGCGTTTCCCGCGTGATCCGAGTGCCGGTGCGTGAGGAGCACGCCGGTCAGGTCGCGCGGGCCGAGGCCCGATCGGCGCAGCTCCCAGAGCAGCGTGGCGCGCTCGGCCCAATGGCCCGTATCCACGAGCCACCGATCGCCCCGCCCCCCATCCAGAAGAAAGACGTTGGAGACGCGGAGTCGAGAGAGGTGACGGATGCCTTCAATCACGGCGCCGCCAAGCCTAGCAGGCCGTCGATACGGGATCGCCCGCGGGGAACACGCGAGGCTCGCGCGTGGCGGGTGCCCGCTCGGCGCGGCGGAGCTCTCGCGAGACCCGCCGGGGCCCCGCCCCGGCAAATGGGCGCAGGGCCCCGAGGTGCGCTACATTGGCAGATGGCCCGCGTCTGGGTCCGGAGGTCGACGAATGCGCCCGAGCTTGTCTTTCACCCTCATCGCGGTAGCCCTGGCGACGGCCTGCGGCGCGGATCGCCGCGCGACGTTCGACGACAACAAGGGGCCCGTCGTGCCGGGGAGCGGGGCCGACGGCGGCTTCGTCGACTTCGGGAACGCGGCCGACGACGGCCTCGCGGTCGACCCGATCAACGCCATCCTGTTCGTCGACACCTCCACCACGCCGCCCACGCCCGCGAAGCAGGTCTACAAGGTCGTCCGAAAGACGGCGAACGGGGAGACCGACCTCACCGCGGGCGCGACCTTCGAACTCGAGAAGCCGGAGCTCGGCAAGTTCACCGGCAACACGTTCGAGTCGGTCGCCAACTTGCCCGCCACCGCGCCGGGCTTCACGAGCGACATCACCGTCCGCGTCGACGGTGGCTCCACGGGCGCGAAGCTCACGGTCGTGCCGCTGCGGCGCGGCGCGGACGCGGCGCGCGACTTCTTCTTCATCGTCCCGTACGGCCAGGCGCCCACGCCGGCGAGCGACGTCCTCAAGTTCAAGACGAACATCCAGGCGGTCGACGTCGCCTTCGTGGTCGACACCACCGGCTCGATGTCCTCCGAGATCAACGCCATTCGCACGGCGCTCGGCGGCTCCCTCCTCACGCAGCTCCAGGCCGCCATTCCTTCCGTGGGGATCGCGATCGTGAGCCACAAAGACGAGGAAGATCCGCCCCCTACGCTCGTGGAGGTCTTCCAGCCCATCACCACGAACCTGAGCCTCGCGCAGTCGGCGGCGGGGCGCCTCAACGCGATCGGCGGCGGCGACACCCCCGAGGGGCAGGTGCCGGCCATGTACCACGTGCTCACGGGCCTCCCCGTCACGGGCGTGCCGGCGCACACGCCGGCGCCGGGCACCACGGGCGGGGTCGACTTCCGCCCCGGCGCGCTGCCGATGGTGGTCCTCGTGACCGACGCGTCCTGGCACCCGACCAAGGGCGGGGTCACGAGCGCGCGCCTCCGCGGCGCGTTCGCGGGCGCGAACGCCAAGTTCGTCGCGCTCACCTCGGACGGGAGCAGCGACAACGAGATCGACGCCGACAACCTCTCCGACTCCACGCAGTCGAACCTCCCGCCGAGCGCGTTCTCCGGCTGCGGCGGCCAGTGCTGCACCGGCGTGAACGGCGCGGGTCGACCCGGCGCGCCCGGCGGCCGGTGCCGCCTGAATTTCCGCTACTCCAAGAGCTCGCCGAACATCGGCGGGGGCGTGGTCGAGGCCATCAAGGCCGTCGCCATCGGCACGGCGTACGACGTGGCGGTTCGTCCGCGCAACGACACCGCGAACGCGAACGGCGTGGACGCCACCAAGTTCATCAAGGCGCTCCGCGCGAAGGACGAGGGCGACGCGGGGCAGGGCTGCCCGCCCCACCCGGCGAAGGACACCAACGGCGACGGCATCAACGACACGTTCACCGCGGTCACGGTGGGCACGCCCGTCTGCTTCGAGGTCATCCCCGAGATCAACTCCACGGCCGAGCCCCTGGACAGCGCGCAGTTCTACAACGCGTTCCTGGACGTGGTCGGCGTGCCCGGCGACATCCGGCTCGACACCCGCAAGGTGCTCTTCCTCGTGCCGCCCAAGGCGGGCGTCACGAAGTAGCCATCCAAGCGCGCGCGCACGGCGCGGGTCGAAGGGCCGTGCGAGCCCGTCACGCCCTGCTCCTCCTGCCGCTCCTCGGCTGCGCCCCTTCGCCGGTCGCGCCCGGGGCCCAAGAGGTGGCGCTCCCCGCGCGCGCCGTCGCGCCTGCGCCGGCTGGCGAGCCACCACCGGCGCC
>DAORJJ010000166.1:0-12394 GCA_035439005.1 Polyangiaceae bacterium
GGCCTCGCGGCGTGTCCGGCGCCCGAGGAGCGGCCCCCGCGCCCACGTGGGGTAGTGAATGTATCCTGCATCGATGTCCGCGCGCCCCGCGCTCCGCGCGACCAGGCCGCCATCGGCCGCGAGGCTCACGGCGAGGGTGCCGCCCGCCGGCATGACGACGTCGAGCGAGCGCGGCGCCTCGTCGCGCCGAACCCGCACTCGGTGCCGCCCACACGGCACGTCGTAGAGGCCGCGCGCGGGGCGGATCGTGAGCCCGGCCAGGGGGTAGGGGAGGTCGTCCAGCTCGACCCGCTCGAGCGGGAGCCCCTCGAGCACGAGCACGCCCCCGCGGGCACCCCGCACGCCGCGCGAGGGGTTGGAGCCCGCCGCCACGCGGGGCGCGAGCGCCACGGGGAGCGTGGCGGGGAGCGACCGCGCGCCCACGGCCGCCCGGCGCTTTCGGAGAGCGCGCGTGAGCCGCCAGAGCGCAGCGATCAGCACCATCAGCCCGGTCGCGAAGAGCAGCCCGTGCATCCCTCGAGGGTACCCCACGAGGCGCCGCGCGCCAGCGACGCGCGGTGGCGGGCGTGGCGCGCGCTACTTGTTGCCCTCGGCGAGGAGCGACCAGGTCTGCCCGGCGGCGCAGGTGCCCGACACGTGGAACACCTCGACCGTGACGGTGCGGTCGTCCTGGTCGCCGTTGGCGAGCGCGCCCTCGCCCCACTCGACCGACGCCACGTCCGGCCCCACGGTCGCGCTGGTCGCGCGTCGGCGCCGGTGCACTTCTGCGAGCTGCCGTCGAGCGGCACGTACACGCGCATGTCGAAGTTGGCCGCCGCCGGCGACGTGAGCGTCAGCCGGAGCTTCAGCTTCGCGCCGAGCACGCCGCTGTCGTCCTCGCTCACGCGGATCTTCAGCCACTGCGAGGTGGTGCCGGTCGTGCGGCTCGTCTGCGAGCCCGTGTCGCCGCTCACGCCGGTCATGGTGGTGGCGCCGAGGCACGCGTTGGGGCTCACGCACGCTGTGGGCGTGCCCGCGTCGCCGCCGGTGCCGCTGTCCCCGGTGCCGCTGTCGCGCACGGTCGCGTCGGTGCCCGCGTCTACCGGCGGCGGGGCGGAGTCGACCTGCACGACCGGCGGGAGCGCCACGTCGCGAGGGGGCGTGGCAGAGTCGCGGACGGTCGTGCTCGCGTCGTCCTCCTCCGGCTCGATCAGGCCTCCGTCGTCCAGGTCGGCGACGCCGTTGGCGCACGCGACCGCGGCGGCACAGCCCAAGGCGAACACGACGGCGACGATGCGACGACCCATGGACGCACCATAGCTTGCCCTCCAAACGGGGCCACCCATTTCCAGCGCGACATGTGGGGACATGTGGGGTCGGCGTGCGGGCTACTTGCGGGCCGCCTCCGCGATGGCTTCGCGGAAGGTGGGCGCGTCTTGCGCCCCCTCGAAGCGGCGCTTGCCGACGTACGTGAGGGGCACGCCGCCCGAGCCGGCCTCGGCGTACACGGCGAGATCGCGCCGGAGGCGCTCGTCGGTGGAGGCCGAGTGCAGGCACGCCTTGAACGCGTCGCGATCGGCCACTCCCGCGTCGGCGGCCGCGTCCTCGCAGGCCGCGGCGTGGAGGCCCGACGAGCCGGCCGTGAAGAGGGCGTCGTCCATCCGGTCCATGCGCGCGCCGAGGCTCTCGGCGCAGATGGCCGCGCGGGCGGCGAGGTCGGCGTGGGGGTGGCTCGGGAGAGGCACGTGGTGCCGCACGATGCGCACCGG
Source organism: Polyangiaceae bacterium (assembly GCA_035439005.1). Classification (GTDB taxonomy): domain Bacteria; phylum Myxococcota_A; class Polyangia; order Polyangiales; family Polyangiaceae; genus JAAFHV01. The sequence goes on from DAORJJ010000166.1 coordinate 1,749, forward strand.
CGGGCCCCCGAGGATCGCCTTCGAGAGCTCGAGGTGCGTGGAGCGGCAGTAGGGGCACTCGTAGTCGGTGAACGCGACGATCGTGGTCGTGCCCGGCGGACCCGCGGCGAGCTCGGTCACCACGGTGGACGGGGCCTTCGGGCCGCCGCACGCGGCGGCGAGCAGCGCGAGCGCGCCGAGGAGCCCGGCCCGCGCGAGGCGTCCGACGTAGCCGGCGTGACCGAGGTGACCGAGGTGACCGAGGTGACCGAGAGGACCGGCGTGACCGGCCGTCGGGGCGAGAGACCGTGAGCGCATTCCTGGGAGCATAGCGCACGGCCATCGCCGCGCGCGCTCGAGGTCGCGAGCGCGCGCGGGACGGCGGGACGGCCTCCGGGGCCGCGCTACAGCGTGAGGGTGCCCGTGCGGATGAGGTACGCGAGCTTCTTGCGCTGCGGCTCGTCGAGCAGCGCATGGATCCGCCCGAGGGCCTTCACGACGGCGTCGCGCAGCTTGTCGGCGCTGGAGACCCGGAGGGCGCCTCCCTCGGCCGCCCGCGCGTCGTCGAACGCCTCGCCTTCCAGCGCGTCCGCGAACGCCGCGATCGTGCGCTGGTGATCGACCTCGGCCTGCGCGCGCTCGGTCTTGAGCTCGTTCAGCACCTTGGCGAGCGCCTCGACCTGCTCCTCGCGGAGCTCGAGCTTCACCGCGAGAAACCGGAGCGGCCTCCGCACGCCGAACGGTCCGCCCCCGAAGGGATCGTCGCCGCCGCCGTGGCCGGGACCTCGGCCTTCCCCGCCGCCGCCGCGACCGAACCCTCGCCCCCCGAAGCCAGGGCCACACTCCGTGCCACGCTCGCTCGGCCCGCACCGGTCCGCGCTCGCCGACTCTCCGCACCGCGCGCGCTCGCCGTTGCGGACGTTCTTCCACCACCAATAGAATGCAGGATGCATGTTTCTGTTCTCCGCTCGCCGACGCTCTCGCTGCCGGCGGGGCTCGTGACCGCGTGGGCGAGATTGCCTCACGCGTCGGACAAGCGTTGCGCTGGCGCGGCGCCGGGTCAACCGCGGGGACTGTAAAGAAGCCCGAAGCTACCGGGTGCAAGGCCTGGATTGGTCCAAGCGCGAGGCACGCAGAGAACCGGGCAAGTTCAGCGTGACGCGCGATATCCGCCCGCAGGCTGAAGCCCAGTGAAATCTAGGGGTCAACCCGCTCAAAGCCCGCGGGGCGGGCTCGCGACGAGAGCCGAAGCAGCCCGCCGCAGCGGCGGGCTTCGCGCACCGCCACCGTGAGCTTTCCCTGCCCCGGGCTTCAGCCCGCGGGCGCGGGCCGGGATTTGCACCCAAGCTACTCGCGCGTGAGCGGCCGCGTCTCGCCGAGGTCGGTGATCCACAGGCGCTCGTGGGGCAACGCGCGCCGGTCCCACTCGGCCCGGAGGAGCTCGGGGGGCTCGCCCATGGGCTCGTCGGTCAGGCGGAACGTGCCCCAGTGCATGGCCACGAACGTGCGCGCGCCGAGCAGCGAGAAGGCCTCCACGGCGTCGGCCGGGCCGATGTGCTGCGGCTTCATGAACCACTCCGGATCGTACGCGCCGATGGGGGTCATCGCCCAGTCGATGCCGGGCTCGCGCTCGCCGATCTCGCGGAAGACGCGCTCGGAGAAGGCGGTGTCGCCCGCGTGGTACGCCTTGCCCTCGGGCCCCTCGTAGACGAAGCCGCCCCAGAGCCGCGTGTTGCGGTCCCACGGGGCGCGCATGCACCAGTGCTGCGCCGGCACGAGGCGCACACGCAGCGCGCCGAGCCTGGTCTCCTCCCAGCGATCGAGCTCGATGACGTTGGGCAGGCCCACGTCGCGCAGCAGCTTGCCGCACCCGAGCGGCACGACGTACGTCGCGCGCGGGCCAATGCGCCGGAGCGACGGCAGGTCCATGTGGTCGAAATGGTCGTGCGACACGGTGACCACGTCGACGTGGCCGAGGTCCGCGAGGGCGAGCCCGGGTGGCGACAAGCGGCGCACGAAGCCCTGGATGCGCTCGCCCAGTACAGGATCCGTGAGGACGAGCTTGCCCCCGAGGCGCATCGCGAACGTGGCGTGGCCCACCCACGTGAGGCTCGCCTCGGGCGCGCGCACCCGCGCACCGTCATTCGCGCGGTGCGGGGTCGCGAAGGGGGGACCGTGTCGCCTCCGACGCCCGAGCAGGCGATCGCCGACCTGCCACTTGAGGAGGTCGGCGGGGCCTTTGTCCGGCGTCGTGCCGTCGATGTTCGTGTATTTTACAGGCATTCCGGAGAGCGAGGCGCCGCGGCGCGACGCCCGGCTAGGCGCCCGACTTCAGGGGGATGATCTGCACGCGGCGATCGGGGCCCTCGCCGTGGCTCTCGGTGCGCACGCCGGTCACGTCCTTCAGCGCGACGTGCACGATGCGCCGGTCGCGCGCGCTCATCGGGTCGAAGGTGATGACCTTGCCCTCGCTCGCGACGCGCTGGCCGAGCTTCTTCGCCATCTCGGCGAGCTGGTCCTCGTGGCGCGCGCGGTAGCCCTCGGCGTCGACCTGCACGTGCCGACGCGCGTCGCCGGGGCGGTGCACGATGCGGGTCGTCAGGTACTGGATCGCCTCGAGCACGGTGCCGCGCTTGCCGATCACGCGGCCTGCGTCGGGGCCCTCGATGTCGATGCGGATCTCGTCCGCGGAGCCCTCGCCGTCGTCCGGCGCGAGCACGGCCTCGGCCTCGATCTGCATCTTGTCGAGGAGCATGCGCACGAAGCCCACCGCGCGGTGGCTCTGCGCGTCCGCGCCGGGGGTCGTCGTCTCACCGTCAGTCATCTGTTCACGCCTTTCCCTTGCCAAGTTCCACCTTGGTCGCTGGCACTTCCTCGACCACGATTCCGCTCCCCGCGCTCCCCTTCTTGGGCCCGCTGCTGGGCGCGAAGCGCTCCACCGCGAGCTGCTGCACGATGCCGAGCACGCTGTTGGTCAGCATGTAGACGCCGAGCGCCGCCGGGAGAAAGAGCATCATGACGGTGAAGATCCCCGGCATGAGCCACATCATCATCTTCTGCTGCGCCGGGTCCATCCCCGGCTGCTGGGGCACGATCCGCTGCTGGAGGATCATGAAGCCCCCGAGCACGATGGGCAGCACGTAGTACGGATCGGGCGCCGAGAGGTCGCGAAACCAGAGGAAGCGCTCGTGGTACATCTCCACCGCGGTCTGCAGGGTGGTGTACATCGCGAACCACACCGGCATCTGCACGAGCTGCGGCAGGCACCCGCCGAACGGGTTCACGCCGTGCTTCTTCCAGAGCTCCATCATCGCGAGGTTCTTCGCCTGCGCGTCGTCGGCGAACTTCGCGTTGATGGCGTCCACCTCGGGCTTGAGCTTGCGCATGCCCACCGTCGCGCTGATCGACTTCCACGTGAGGGGGAAGAGCAAGAGGCGCACGCAGAGGGTCATCAAGATGATGGCGAGGCCCCAGTTGCCGAACGTGACCTTCGCGTGGAGGAACACGAGAAACGAGATGAGGACCTTCGCCACCGGCGAGAAGAACCCGAGGTTGATGAGGTCGTTCAGGCCCGGCGTCGTGACGGCGGCCACGCTGCCCCCGCGGGTCGCGCCGGCGAGCACGTCGCGCTCCTTCGGGCCCAGGAAGGCGAGCTGCGTGTACTTCGCCGTCTCGCCCTTCGCGAGCTTGCGCGCGGGGTAGCTGAGGCGCGCGTGGTAGACCGCGCCGGCCTTGTCGTCGTCTCGCTTCTGGCCGTCGGCGACCCAGTCCTCCGCGAGGATCGAGCAGTCGGCGGAGCCGCCCTCGACCGTGGGAACGAGCGCCTGGGCGAAGTAGTAGTTCGAGATGGCGGCGAAGCGATCGGCGCCCTGCACGGTCTGCCAGCCGTCCTTGAAGTCGTCCTTGTTCTTGCGGGTGACGTCCTTGCCCTGCGCGCACACGAGCTCGCTCTGGAACGGCGAGACGCGCCCGAGGTGCCCGGAGACCTCCTCGTTGCGGCGGAAGGCGTACATGCCGATCGCGAGCCTGTGGGTCTTCGCGTCGTCGGCGAGGTTCTTCACCTCGGTGGTCACCTCGAGCTCGAAGGGGCGCTCGCCGACCCGCACGGTCTTGGTGAGGCTCACGAGCTCGTCCGTGTAGGTGAACGTGCAGCTCTTCTTGTCGGCCCCGCGCTCGAGCTTCCAGGGGAACCGGTCGTACTTCAGCTGGTCGTTCGCGCCCTCGGCGCGGAAGAGCGTGCGGAGGCTGCGCCAGCGCTCGTGGTCCGGCGTCGTGGACATGTCGAAGGCGCCGCCGCCCGCGTACTGCTGGTCCTTCAGGTTGAAATGCACGAGGGCCGCGCCGCGGCTCGAGAGCTGCGCTTCGAAGCGGTTGCCGGCGAGGTCGCAGAGCTCACCCTCGGGCGGCGCCTCGGCGGGCTTGCCGTCGGCGCGAGGATCGAGCAGGTCGGGGGCGAACGCGGGCGCGTTGACGTAGGCCTCGGCCGGCACGCTCTGGGGCTTGTCCTTGCCCTGGATGAGCGGCATCCCGAACTTCATGAACAGGAAGATCGCGGCCGCGATGACCACCCAGCGCACGACGGTATTTCGATCCATGAGTCTGCTTTCGAAGCTCGGTGGCGTTCCGGCGGGCGACGCCCGCCGAGGCGGGGGTCACGCTCCTCCGACGCCGGCGCGCGGGAGGCGAGGAGGGGGCGGGTCGTAGCCGCCGGGGTGGAAAGGGTGGCACTTACACACGCGCACGACCGAAAGCAAGCTGCCGCGGGCTGCGCCGTGCGCCTCGAGGCACGCGGCGGCGTACCGAGAGCACGAAGGTTCGAAGCGGCAGTGGCCGCCGAGGACGGGCCGCAGGAAGCGCTGGTAGGCGCGCACGAGGCCGAGGAGCAGGCGCAGGATCATCGAGCGCGGGGAACATGAGGCTCCGCGCCGGCTCGCGCCAGGGCCGCGCGCGCTTCTTCGCAGCGACGCGTGAGCAGGCGGGCCACGGGCTCGAGCTCGGCGCGCGCCCGCGCGAGGTCGAGGCCGGCCGCGGCGCCCCGCGCGATCACCACGAGATCGAACCCTGGCGGCACGAGCCCTGGCGCCGGCCACAGGCGAAAACACTCCCGAAAGACCCGCTTGACCCGGTTGCGCACCGGCGCACCCCCGACCTTTTTGCCCACCGTGAGCCCGAGGCGCGCGGGCGGCTCCTCCCGCGTCTCGAGGGCGTCGCGCGCGCGTGCCGGCGGCCGGCAGGCGACCAGCAGCACGAACGAGCGCGTGCTCACGCGGAACGTCGAGCCCTGGACGCGCAAAAAGTCGGCCCTCCGCGCGAGGCGCCGCTCCTTCCCGAAGGTGCTCGGGGAAGCGTGCGTGGGGGCGGAGGCCGACATGTTGCTCGCGCGGGGAGGCCCGCGCCTCGTGGCGCCTCGCGGCGCCGCGGCGCTACTTCTTGAAGGTCGTGACGGCGAGGCGGAGGCGGGCCTTGCGGCGGCGGTTGGCGAGGACCTTGCGGCCTCCCGTGGTCGCCATGCGGGCGCGGAACCCGTGCGTGCGGACCCGGCGGAGGTTGTGGGGCTGGTAAGTGCGCTTCATGACTTTTTCTCGCTTCGTGGCCGGGGTGGCGACAGGCCTCTTCCCGGGGGCCGCGGAAGAAAGCACCGGCGCGCGCCCACGTCAAGGGATCGGTCGCACATTTCGGCGGGTGGGGCCGCGACCCGGAGAACGCGCGTCGCCGTTTCCTTCGTCCTCTCACGGTCGAAGCGGTGTACGGTGCGGGCTCGGCACGGGTCGTTCGCCCGGCTGAAACTCGGGCGGTCCTCGCTCGCGGGTTGGAGGCGATACGCGCATGAGGCGGAGCAGCATGAGGAAGGTCTCGGTTGGGCTCGGGTTGGCGACGTTCTTCGCCGCGGGCGCGCTCGCGAGCGGGGCGGCGGCGCAGCAGCGCACCTTCAAGCTCGACAGGCTCGAGGTGCCCGGCGGGCCGGACGACGGCGTCGCGGTGTTTCGCCCGGTCACGAACCAGCGCGCGATCCTCTATGGCCAGCTCGCGATCGGGTACTCCTTCCGGCCGCTGCGCACCTCCACGATCACGACCGACAAGGCGACGCGCAACCGGTCGAGCTCGGGGGCGATCCACAACCAGTTCACGCTGTACGGCAGCGTCGGGTTCCACTTCCTCGACCGCTTCGCGCTCGGCGTCACCTTCCCCTTCACGCCCTTCCAGAACGGCGCCGTGCCCGAGTACGGCGGCGGCGCCATCACCGGCGCGAGCGGATCGACCACGAGCTACACGCCCAGCGGTCCCGCCGTGGGCGACCTGCGCGTCGATCTCCGCGCCATCGCGCTGCGCTCGGAGAACCGAAAGCACGCCCTCGGCGTGGGCGCGAGCGTGTTCGCGCCCACAGGCACGACGACGAACTTCGGCGCCGACAGCAAGCCGGCGGCGATGCTCCTCGTCTTGGCCGAGACCGCCGCGGGCCCCTTCATCTTCACCGGGAACACCGGCGTCCACTTCCGCCCGGACAGCAGCATCAACGATCCGGTCCGGAGCAACGGGCTCGGCGTGGGCACCGAGTGGCGCTGGGCGCTGGGCGGGTTCGTCCCGCTCCAGTCGGGCAAGTACAGGCTCGGGCTCAACATTTTCGGCCAGACCGGCCTGACGGACACGGCGGTCACCGGGCCCACGACCTTCACCGCGAACAACTCGGTGATCGAGGCGAACTTCGAGGGGCGCATGCGCTTCGGCCCGGCCGATCACTACTGGGCGGGCCTCAGCGCGGGGCGCGGCATCGCGATGGGCTACGGCGCCACCGATCTTCGCGTCGTCGCCATGGTCGGCACGTACGTGCCCATCTTCGACTCGGTGGCGCCCGCGCCCACGCGCAAGGAGAAGTTCAAGGTCGATCCCAAGGCGCCCGATCGCGACAAGGACGGCATCCCCGACGAGATCGACGCGTGCCCGGACGAGCCCGAGGATCACCAGGGCGCCGATCCGAACGACGGCTGCCCGGTCCCGCCCGATCGCGACGGCGACGGCATCCCCGACTCGGCCGACAAGTGCCCCGACGCCCCCGAGGACAAGGACGGCTTCGAGGACGGCGACGGCTGCCCCGATCTCGACAACGATCGCGACGGCATCGCCGACGCGAAGGACGCGTGCCCGCGAGAGCCCGGCCAGCCAAACACCGATCCGGCGAAGAACGGCTGCCCGTCGTTCATCAAGATGGACCAGGGCCAGATCCGCGTGCTCCAGCAGGTGCACTTCGCCACGGGCTCGGCGCGCATCCTCCCGGACAGCTTCCCGATGCTCCAAGAGATCGCGAACGTGCTCATCGCGAACCCTGGCATCACGCGGATGACCATCGACGGCCACACCGACGGCAAGGGCTCGGCCACGATGAACAAGAAGCTCTCCCAGGACCGCGCCGACTCGGTCATGAAGTGGCTCACCGAGCACTCCATCGACGCGAGCCGCCTCGAGGCGCACGGCTACGGCATGGAGAAGCCCATCGACGACAACAACACCGAGGCGGGTCGGGCCGCGAACCGGCGCGTCGAGTTCAAGATCATGAGCGAGACCAAGCAGTAAGGGCGCGCGCCGCCTGACGCGATCCCAGGGAAGCCCGCCTCCGGCGGGCTTTGGCTGGTCTTTCGGTGGTTTCCCCTGCGCCGGCCTCGAGGCCGGCGGCCTATTTCTGGACGCCCGCGCGGTGCAAGGCGAGGAGCATCGCCTTCGCGAACTCGGCGGCCTTGGTCGAGCAGAGGTGGCCCTGGCCGTCGCCGTCGACGCCCTGGTCGTTGCTCGGGCACGCGGCGGTGGAGCGGTTCGCCTGGCAGATGTGCCACACGCCGCCCTTCTCGCAGCGGGTCCCGCCGTCGAGGCTCTCGATGTCTTGGAGGTCGAAGATGACGTCGTCCTTGAAGCGCTCGAGCATGAACGTCCGCATGCGCATCTTCGGCGCGTTCTCGGCGGCGTCGAACACGAGCGGCGGCGTGACGTGGACGAAGCGCACGCCGGTGCTCTTCACCTCGGCGACGAGCTTCGCGTACTCGGCCTGCACCGCCGCCAGGTCTTCGTCCCGCACGTCGGCGTAGCCGAGCTTGAAAGAGAGCACGCGGAGGCTCGCGCGGTGGCGGAGGAGCACGCGCCGCACCACGGCCATCTTCTCGATCGGCTTGCCGTTGTCGACCGGGCCCACGTCTCCGAAGATGCCGCCGTTCAGCCCGGGCTTGAGGTCGGCCTGGTTCGGCCCGTAGTACTCGAACTTGAACCCGACGCGCGCGGCGCCCTCCTGGAGGTCCTGGCCCACGGACTGGTGGAGGAAGAGCGTGCGGAAGGTGGTCACGTCGGACTTCGTGGCGAGGGCGTCCCACTCCGCGATGCCGGCGATCCCGACCACGTTGGCGCCCGCGATGGCCGGCGTCGGCGGCGCGCTCGGCGTCGTGGGCGAGGGCGTGCCCTCGCCGCCGATGGGCTCGCTCGAGCACGCGAGGAGCAGGAGGGCCGCGCCGAGCAGCGCCGCGTGGCGGGTCGTGGTCGTGAGGTGCATGGGGTAGACGAGGGAGGAGCGGCCGGGAGGCGGGAGACGCGAGGCGGGAGGAGTCAGCGGAGGTGGAGCGTGCGGGCGACTCTGCGGGACGGGCCGTCGAACGGTCTCACTCGCTGCGCGCGGAGCCGCTCTTCGATGCAGCGCGCGGTGGGGGTGCCGATCCACGGGCCGCCGTCGACGATCGCCGACTGGGCCTCCCCGTTCGCGCCGAACACGACCGTCACGTGGGCGTCGCCGGGCGGCCCCTCGACGTGGCAGGACGCGAGGTCGGCGCGCTCGACGGCCTGGGTAGGATCGGCCGGCGGCGCCGGGGCGCAGGCCGCCAGCGTCGCGAACGCCGCGAGCGCGGCCGCGCGGTGCGTGAGCTTCGTGAACCTCGCGCTCATCGCAGGCCTCCGGCGAAGAGCTCGCAGCCCCAGAGCGCGCCCGCCGCGTCGGCCACGACCGCGACCCCCACGCGCTCGAACGCGGGGTTGCGCAGGTTCGCGTGGTGCGAGGGGCTCTCCGCGAGCGCGCGGTGGAGCCCCGCGATCTCCCGCCCCGTCGCGGCGTTCTCGCCCACGACCGCCGGTCGGAGCCCCGCGGCCTCGGCCCTGGCGCGCGGATCGCCCGCGCCCGTGTCGTGGGCGAGGCGCCGGCTGGCCACCATCGCGCGCGCGTGCGCCAGCGCGAGCGCGTCGAGGCGCGCGTCTCTCGTGAGCGGCCGGAGCCCCTCGCTCACGCGGAGGCGTCCGACGAGCTCGAACAGCGCGTCGGCCGGGGGCAAGCCGGCCGCGACCTCTTCGCGCGGCTCGGGTGCGTAGCTGGGCGTGACGTCCGCGAACACGCGCGCCTCGAGGACGGGGCGCGGCCCCGCGTCGGTGCTGCCGACGACCTGCACGGTGAAGGCCCCTGGCGTGTCCGGCGCGAAGGTCGCCCGCACTTTGCCTGTAGACTGCACGAAACCGCCGGGCAGGCGCCGCGGGGCGCCGACCGGGCCCCGCACCATCACGTAGGCGTCGCGGAAGTCGCCCTCGAGCGCCGCCTCGATGGTGAGCCACTCGCCGACGCGCGACCGCTCCTTCAGGGCCCCGAGCTCTCCTCGCGCGTCGACGACGACCACCGCGGCGACCCGCTCGCCCGAGGGCAGGGTGAGCTCGGCGGCGCCACACACGGCGCGCCCGCCGACCGGCACGCCCGCCCTGAAGGAGGCGAAGCTGCGCGCGAGCGCGGCGCCGTCCGAGGGGCCACGGGCCGCCCAGGAGCGCGGCCACACGTACGCGACCCGCGCCGCGCGGAGCGCCAGCGAGAGCTCGGGCAGGTCGAGGGGGGCCTCGCCGCGCGCCTTCCGTTGGACGAGCGCCTCCGCGACGCGGTCGAGCCCTGCGCTCGGCTCCCCGCACGCCTCCCGCAGGCTTGGGGCCAGCGCCACCTGGGGCGCGCCCTGGCGCTCAGCGCGCGCCTCCCCCGCCGCGAGGGCGGGGAGCAAGCCGACCGTGAGGGGCCCGAGCGTGCGTGCGAGTCGCGCCCAACCAGGCACAGGCATAGCGCCAAGGCTACACCGACCTCGCGACTGCGCCACCCTCACGGCCGACGCCGCGTGACGCTGGTCGACGCCGCGCGAGCGGCCAGCGCGCGCTCCGCGTTTCGCCGCCCGAGCGAGAGCCCCACGCGTAGCCCGAGCAGGAAGCCGCAGGCGATGGCCAGGGCCGTGAAGAGGGAAGGCATGGGGCGTAAAACGCGCGGCGCCCTCGCCGCGCTTGGCTCAGAGCGAGAAGCTCTTGCCGACCTTTACCGGGCTGCCGCCGAAGGCGGGGACGTGCGCGCCGCGGTACTTGCCGGCGATGCACCCGCCGACCGGCGTGCCGGGGAACGGCCCACCATCGACGACGGCCGACGAGACCGAGCCGTTGGGCGCGAACGTGACCGTCACGTGCCCCGAGCCGCTGGGGCCGTCGGGCTTCTTGCAGGAGGCCACGTTGACGCCGCCGAGGGAGGCTGCCGCCGCGCCGCGGTCGAACGCCGCGCCTGGGGCCGCCGCCGGGGCCGCCGCCGCGCCCTTGCCGCAGGTGCCGGTGGCTTCGCACATGGCCTGTTCCATCGACTTGGGCTTGCCGGCGCCGGCCGCTGGCGTGGGGGCAGGGGCGGGCGCCGGGGC